>NZ_CP151837.1:306942-613885 GCF_046736275.1 Luteolibacter sp. AS25 | reverse complement strand
GAAAGACTATAAAAAAAGCGGATTCCCGGCACTTGAGGAATTTATCTCGCGCCGCGTCTGCGACTCTCCGGAAAGACGTGCCTCCCTTCAAATCTGGCGCACACAAGCATCTTCCGCCCTTACCCAAATCGAAAATCGTATCGAGGACCAGACGAAGAACCTGAGCGATCAGAATGTCTTCCTTGCCTCTCTTGAGACCGAAATCGACACCATGCGGGAAAGCCTCGTGACAAGACTGCCGCACCATCTTGCGAAAGTCGCCGAAACCTTTGAAACCGAAGCAATTTGGGTCACCAAAACCCTGAAGAAATGGCTAAAACTTCCTCCATCCGTATTCCGTATTTTTGTCGGAGATAAAATCGGCACACAGACAGAAAGCCTGTTTATAGACCGGCTCCGCAATGCGGTGGAAACTGTTGCCGAAAGCGACGGAAAAGACGTGGTATCAGCATGTCAGGATCACTGGGATGGACTTGGGATCCGCGTTAAAGATGCTATTGGTACTAATATCGACGATACCGAGCCTGTTCCGGAAAAGCTCGAACAAGCGCGGAAACGCTTCGTTCAGCGCATCGGCCGCGCCGCCCACCATGCCATCGGCAATCTGCACGTGCGGAAGGATCTCGAGCGGGAACTTCGCCGCCGCAACCTTGCACTGAAATCTTTCACCGCCACTACCCTGCTATTCTTCATTCTCGGGGCCATCTGTGGAATATTCGGGTTCGACTGGCTTCCGTGGTTGTTCTGCGGAATTGCCGGAATTTTCTTATTGGGCGGTGCAACCATCGCAGTGATTACGAAGGTCAAAATCGCAAGGGATTTCCAAAGTTCACTTTTGGACACCTGCGGGTCATTTGCTGAAACACTGCGCACGGATTATGAGGAAGCCCTCAGGATCTTCTTTCAAGACTACACAACTTGTCTGAATTCTATTCGCAAACACTTGGCGAAAGAAAAAATTGCCGTGGAGCCGAAACTTGCCCGCTGGCATGAGTTGTTCCTCACGCTCAAATCCATCGAGCAGGATATATAATTCTCACTCGTCGGATCTCAGGCAACGCAGGAGATAATCGAGAGAAACGTCTGTAAAAGACTGAAAAACAAGGCTTCTAACAATCGGCTGCATCCGAAAAGCCTCCTTGCAAAATATCAAGAAATCCTGATATTGGGCCCAACTTGAATTCAGGACATGTCACCTACGAGCGCTCTGCAAGCATAGTGAAGCCGGAAAAGCTACCCAAACCGGCCTCCCGCGCACGCTCTGTCCCGCATCGGAGCGTCTTTGTGACAACCGTGATCCTCTCCAGCATCCATTACATGGGGATTTTGGCAATGGCTACCAGCCTGGTGATGTTCTTCATACACCCCACTCCGATTGCCACCCGAGTATTTCTCGCTACCTTGGTATTCACCTGTTTCACGTGGATCATCGCGTTTTTCAAACGACGCTCCACACATTGCGCACTTTGCAAGGGAACTCCCCTGATCGAAAGCGGTGCCCTTGCCCACCAGAAGGCAACACGGATCTTTCCTTTCAATTATGGGGTTTCCGCGACCCTCTCGATTATCGCCACACAGAAATTTCGCTGTATGTATTGCGGCACCGAGTTCGATCTTCTCAAGCCCTCCTCACACAGTAGCAAATACACCGACGTGAAATATGAGAGCGACTACACAGCTGATAAATCCGACGAAACGGATTAAGTAGCCTCCACCCTGCCCTTGTGCCTGTGGACCCAGACGCTCTGGACCAGCCCGAGCAGGAACATACAGATCACCACGAACGTTCCCGAATAACTGACCAACGGTAGCGGGATACCCGTGATCGGCATCAGTAGAACGCACATACCGATATTCTCATAAACGTGTGCAAAAATCAGAGCCACGACCATACAGACGATCAGACGTCCGGCCACATCTCGGCTGTAGAATCCAATAAACAATCCCTGGATAAGCAGCAACGCAAAGCTACCCAGCAACAAAAGCGCCCCCCGGAAGCCCAGCTCTTCCGCAATTACTGCGAAAATGAAGTCATTGTGAGCAGTCAAATGCGGGATGAATTTCTTATCGTGGAGGGATCCATCAGCGGAAGTAGCTTTCCAGCCCACACCCTTCCAGCCGGCCTTCCCGACTGCCATGGAAACGTTGTGCGGAGCGTACCCATCTCCTCTGATATCTACCTCCTGCCCCTGCATCATTCGCAGCCATAGATCAATCCGGTCCGGTCCCCTTTCAGAAACCAACGGCAGAATCACAAAGTAAAGAATCGGCAATACACCTGCCGAAATAAACGCAATGAAACTCAGGAAACGGAATGGTATTCCAGCGACTAGAAGAGCCACGATCACTACCGGAATCCATACGAGGGCGGAGCCCATATCACCCATTTTCATCACCAGAAGAAACGGCACAGCCGATACCACACCGATAATGCCGATGCGGAAAAACGGATTTCTCAGCGAAGCATGGATCTTCGGTAAATCATGCATCAGCCACGCGATCATGATAATACCTGAAGTCACCCCGAGTTGGGCAGGCTGGAAACTAAGTCCGCCGACCGAGAGCCTGTGGACCTCATCGTCCGCCTGCATCGCCAGCACCATCAGCCCCAGACTCACCGCGTATAACGGCACCCCCAGCCAGCGGATCCACTTGTAATCCACCAGCGCTGCAGAGAAATACGCCACACTCCCTACTAGAATCCATTTTTTCTGCATCTCCGCGTAGTAGCCGCCAGCAGAGCCGAACTGTTCCAGTATCGATGAATCGACAGGCAAATGCCGTGCAGCACTCTCGATCATGAACACGCCAAAGATGAGCAAGGCGTACATTACGAACACCAACACCCAGTTCATCCCTAAAATTTTCCGTAAAAATGGCGTCATATTCCGCTAGAAAGCGACCATATCCCCGCGCCACCTGTTGGCAAGCCGTCATCCGCGTATCAATACAAATCCTCTTCACCCGTGCAGCCCGCAACGATTCGGACGTCCCCATTCAGAATCCGCCTTTCTAAACCAAACATTCTCACATAAAAACACAGACATGCCATCTGATGCCTCCCCGCTTCCACTTGACCGCCAGCTCCGACAAGAAATTCTCTTCGCCCGGGAGCGGGTCTATCATTTCGGCCAGCCAACTCCATTTGATCAGCTCAAACTCCCCGACGGCCCCGAAATCTGGGTAAAACGCGAAGATGCCTCAGCAATCAAAGCCTATAAATGGCGCGGTGCGGCGAACCGCATGGCAACCCTTACCGATCTCGAAGCAGCCCGTGGCGTAGTCACCGCATCAGCCGGCAACCATGCGCAAGGTGTCGCCCTCGCGGCCAAACAGCTGGGAATCCGCGCACGCATCTACATGCCCCGCTCCACACCAAAGGTGAAGCAGACCGCAGTCCTTCACCATGGGGGAGAATACGTGTCCATCCACCTCTTTGGAGATAGCTATGACGAGGCGGTAAAGGCAGCAAGAGATGATGAAAAGCAAACCCAGGCCGTCTACATCCACGCCTACGATGACCTTCAGGTCATGGCCGGGCAGGGAACCCTGGCGGATGAAATTGTTCTCTCTGGAAAAGGCCCATTCGACATCGCCTACCTACAGATCGGCGGCGGCGGCATGGCCGCAGGGGTCTCCACTTGGCTGAAAACATATTGGCCGGACATCGAAATTGTCGGCGTCGAGGGAGAAGACCAAGCTTCCATGAAAGCAGCGATTACCGCCGGAAAGCCCGTCACCATCCCCCAGGTTGATATCTTTTGCGACGGCACCGCCGTAAAACAGGCGGGAGACCTGCCATTTCAGATCTGTAAGGACTCGCTCGATCGAATCGTAACAGTCAGCAATGCGCAAGTCACCCACGCGATCCGCACCATGTGGGAAGGCCTCCGTTGTATTTCCGAACCATCCGGTGCCATGGGACTCGCTGCCGCCCTTTCCGAGAAAGATCATCTCGCTGGAAAAAAAGTCCTCGTTGTCCTCTGCGGAGCTAACGTCGATTTCCTCCAACTCGGCCGGATCGCACAATCGGAAGGCGCAACCACCCGTCATCACCGCACCCTCCGTGTGAGTATAGAAGAAGCCCCCGGCGCTATGCTCAAACTTCTCGATGAATGCTTTTCCACCGTAGATATCACCGATTTCCAATACGGAAAAACCGATACAAAACAAGCTAACCCTGCCTTCACGATCACTGCAGACACAGAAGCACAGCTCTCCTCGGTCATAGCGAAGTTGGAGGAAAACAACTACACGTGGCAGGAAATAACAGGAGCACCGGATATCGATTTCCGAGCAATCCCCTTCCGCGGAGACTTACTCTCAAACCCCGCCTTCCTCCGACTCGATTTCTATGAACGACCAGGCGCCCTGCACGACTTCCTCACCAAACGTCTCACCACCAGCGCGAACCTCAGCTACTTCAACTATCGCGAATCAGGAGAGCGTATCGGCCGCGCGCTCATAGGACTGGATTTTCCGTCTTCATTTGAACGGGAGGCATTTCTCATGTCCATCCCACCCCAGGGAGATGGTTACCGCCTTTGCAAAATCCTGGATGCCGAAACCTCGGCTAGACTTGCATCTTCTGATAAAGTGTAATCATCCTTCATCCCACCCGGACACCATCGGGGCCAAACACGGAACAAATCCAGCAACCAACCCCCTTATATTCTCACGATGCGGACTGCAATTTTCGGCGACATTCATGCCAACCTTGAAGCACTTGATGCCGTATTGGCGGACGCAGCTGAACAGAAGGTCGAAAAATTCGTATGTCTGGGGGATATTGTCGGATACAACGCGGATCCCGCCGCCTGCTTGAAAAAAATTCAGGAAATGGACATCCCGACCGTGAAGGGAAACCATGATCACGACGCTTCCGAGAATCATTCCCTCGATTCCATGAACCCGATCGCCGCCACAGCCCTGCAGTGGACCCGCGATCAACTGGATGACGATCAACGCCTTTGGCTGAAACGACTCCGCATGGTCCGTCAGGTCACGGATTTCACCATCGTTCACAGCACACTCGATCAGCCACTTCATTGGAACTACGTAACCAATCGGTTCGATGCCATGTCGAATTTTTCCTACCAGTTCACACAACTCTGCTTCCACGGCCACACCCACGTTCCTCGCGTGTATATGAAATCCGATAAGGTCCAGGAAGTTCCCGCGGAATCCGTCTCCATTGAGGCAGACGCAAAATACTTCGTTAACGTCGGTTCCGTAGGCCAACCCCGCGATGGCGACTGGCGCGCATGCTACTGCATTTACGACCATGAGGAGAAACTTCTCACCTTCCGTCGGGTCGAATATGACATCGAAACAACGCGCGAAAAAATCCTGGCGGCGAATCTTCCTCCCATGCTGGCGGATCGCCTTCTGGACGGCCGCTGATCCGGCTCTCCCATGCTGGAAGCCCAACCGTGGAACATTTTATTCAATTACGTGGAACTCGCTTTCCCGCTTGACGCTTGGCAGGTGCTTAATGATTCTCACCGCTCACCCCACGGTCCTTTTGCCGTCACTCGCTCCTTCACACCTGCACGCACTGAAGGAGGTCCGCTGAAAAGGCCTTGGATTACGAATTTTGACCACAAATCTACTAATTTTCACAACTTTCAACCACACCCCTTTTAATGTTTAAGAAATATTTCGGAAACATGTTTTCCAGCGATATCGGAATTGATCTCGGCACTGCAAACACACTCATCAACGTCAAGGACCATGGAATCGTCCTCCGCGAGCCTTCTGTGGTTGCTGTAAAAGCAGGCACCAATGAAGTCCTCGCAGTCGGTGACGATGCCAAGCGGATGCTCGGCAGAACACCCGGCAACATTGTCGCTATCCGCCCGCTCAAGGACGGGGTTATCGCCGACTTCGAAGTCACCGAAGCCATGCTTCGCCACTTCATCAAAAAGGTAAACAAAGGCCGCCGCTCCAACCCACGCGTCCTCATCGCCATCCCATCCGGTATCACTGAAGTGGAACGCCGCGCCGTACGTGAATCAGCGGAACAAGCAGGTGCCCGTGAAGTTTACCTTATCGAAGAACCCATGGCAGCAGCCATCGGCGTAGGGCTCCCGGTTCAGGAAGCCTCCGGCAACATGATTGTCGATATCGGTGGCGGCACAACGGAAGTCGCGCTAATTTCCCTTTCCGGCATCGTTTACGCCCGCTCCGTCCGCACCGCTGGCGATGAGCTGGATGAATCCATCATCCAATACATGAAGCGTGCCTACAACCTCATGATCGGTGAGCGCACCTCCGAGGAAATCAAAATCCGCCTCGGATCAGCAGCCCCGCTTCCAAAGGAAGTAACAATGGAAGTAAAAGGCCGCGACCTCGTCGCCGGCCTCCCGAAAACCATCACCATCACCTCCCAGGAAATCCGCGAGGCAATGGCAGATCCTCTCAGCACCATCGTTGATGCAGTCCGCACAACTCTGGAGCGCTGCCCTCCCGAGCTCGCAGCCGACCTTGTCGACCGCGGAATCGTACTCGCCGGCGGCGGAGCACTTCTCAAGGGACTGGACAGACTGCTCCGCGAGGAGACAGGACTTCCCGTCCACGTTGCGGAAGACCCTCTCAGCGCTGTCGCCGAAGGTACTGGAAAGGCACTTCAGGAGTTGGCACTTCTGAAAAGAGTCACCAATACGGACCGCTAAGTTTTGCCTTCTCCCTTCGTTCGGAGATTGTAAGACTGGCTCCATAATACCGTGATACAGCCATGAAACCGCTCAATTTAGTAGCTCTACTTCTCTTCCTTGCGGGAGCGATGTGGGCACTTACGCGTAGCGAACCCATTGTCCGGGAAATTCAGGTCACCTATTTCAAAACGATCTCCCCCTTTCTCAAAGGTGGTTCCTCGCTTGAAACAAAAGCTCGTGACCTACTGGAGGAAACAAAGCATTCCAAGGCGCTCGAAGCGGAAACATCCGCAATCCGCAGCGAAATCGGCCGTCTTCGTATCATTGAGTCCCGCTTCAAGGAACTCGAACGCGAAAACTCCGAACTCCGCCACGCTCTCAATTTCAAGAAGGCCACAAACTTCGACGTCGTTGCCGCACAAATCATCCGCCGCCACCCGACCACCTGGTGGCAGACCATGGAGATCGATGCTGGCGAAGATCAGGGAATCGGCATTCAGCTCTCGGTCCTTTCCAATGAAGGACTCGTCGGCATCATTGACCGTCCTCTTAAAAACCGCTCCTCCGTATTGCTCGTCACAGATGAAAAATGTCAGGTCTCCGTCCGGGTCGAAGGCTCGCCGGAAGTCGGCATCATCAGCGGTCAACGCGGGGAATTCGACCGCAATCCCACCCTGCGGCTACGCTTTCTATCCAAAGACGCCTCGCTCAAGCCGGGCCAGCGCGTCTTCACCACCGGTCGCGGTGGCATCTTTCAACCCAATATCCTAGTAGGAACAATAATCTCGGTTGAAAGAGGTCCGCTCGATTCGGAAGCCTTGGTCAAACCCGCTGTAAATCTCAGCGACCTGGGCACCGTATTTGTCGTTCTTTCTGAAAACCTCTGATTTTCCAACCGTTTGTTCCGCTACAACCTCAGCACCGTCCTACTTCTGCTAGCCGCTTTCCTCGTCCAGCAGTTCGTTCCCGCGTTCACCGGCCTCAGCCACGCGCGCATTCTGATTGTTCACCTCGTCTTTCTTTGTGCCGCGGTCACAGTCGCCACACCCACCATGCTGCTTCTGGCACTGATCGGTGGCACACTCTGGGATGCGCACTGCGCTCTATCCACCATGTCCTTCGATCCGGAAGTCTACACCCAGCCGGTGGACTCGCTCCGCTTCGGCTACTCCATCCTCCTCTTCGCCGCCATGGGCTTCCTCATGCAGGGACTCATTCCCCTCTTCCGCCAGGGAAAATGGCAGTTTTCCGCTCTCCTCACCGGCATTGCCATCTTTCTCTACCTTACCGCGGAATATATCCTCATATCCTTTGTTCGCGGCGATTTCACCATCACTAGGTCTATCTTCAGACTTATGTCCTATACCTCTCTGCTGACGATGTTATTTTCACCACTCGTCTTTTGGCTTCTTTACCGTATTGCGAAAATTTTCGACCACTCGCTCTATCCGGAAGCAAACAGATCTAAACGTAGATAAACACTACTATGGAACCACGCTTCAGACTCCGCCTTTATATCCTCACCGCCTTCATTCTTGTAGGCTTCGGCACCCTTCTGTCCCGCGTCCATGAGTTCCAGATCGAGCGCCGTGCTGAATTCCAGGCACTCGTCCCCGGCAACCGCACTGTCACTGTCCGCGAGCCGGGCATCCGCGGTGAAATTACAGATCGCAACGGAGTCCTCCTTGCCCGGAACCTCCGCAACTACGAGCTATCCTTCAATCTCGAGGAAATCAAGAAAGCCTACAATTCACAGTATGAGGATAGCCCGACCTTGGAACGCCTAGTAACCCGCAACGGACTCCCACGGCCCACCAAGGACCCGGACATTGTCGAGATCGTAAATACCTTCACCATCGAGCCCCTCCGTGCTCTTGGCCTCGCGAAAAATTATAACGCCTCGGCCCTCCGCACCCATTTCATTACCCACCGCGGACTCGTACCGTTTGCCTACCGCACTGACCTCACCTATGAGGATTTCGCCAGACTTGCGGAGAGGAACACTGAATTCCCGGGCGTCACACTCGGCATCCGTCCCCAGCGCCAATACCCATACGGAACCTTGGCCTCCCACCTACTCGGGTATCTCAAACAGTGGGAAAAAGGAGATATCTCAAGCGCAGATAAACGTGAATACGATCACTACATCGGTGAGGAAAAAGGAATCGCCGGTGTAGAGGCCACCATGGATGAGTTCCTCCGTGGTCCCGAGGGTCGCAAGACAGTTCTAAAAGACGAAAAAGGCCGCACCATCGGGATGCTCGATATCACCAAACCAGGAATCGGCGCACAAGTAGAGCTCACCATTGATGCCCGCATCCAGTTTCTTCTGGAAAACACCCTCCGCCGCGCGGGTCGTGCATCCGGCGTAGTCATGGACGTTAGAACCGGCGAGGTCATCGCCATGGCCTCTGTTCCGGACTACGATCCGAACGCCTTCATCCCTTCCATCTCCAGTAAAAAATTTCAGGCCTACACCGCCAACCCGCAGCTCTCACCATTTACCAACCGCGCGATCGCATCCTTCGAGCCGGGCTCTACAATGAAAGTAGCCACCGCCATCGCAGGAGCTCAGCGTGGCCTCGCCAATAACCGTTTCAGCTGCGATGGCTACGTCATGTATGGCAAACACCCGATCGGTTGCTGGATCTGGAATATGAAGAGAGGCCAGCACGGCGTCCTCACACTCCCGGAAGCACTGCAAAGATCCTGCAATCCATACTTTAACAAACTCTCCAACACCTTGGGTGCAAAAGGAATGGTTGAAGGCTTTTCACTCGTCGGATTCGGTAAAAAAACCGGCATCGAACTGCCAAACGAAGACCCGGGCCTACTACCGGGATCCCGTGCATGGCGCGCTGTCCGCCCGAACGGCGTTCTCACTCCCGCCCTCGCAGCCATGATGTCCATCGGTCAGGGCGATATGCTGGCCTCCCCGCTTCAGGTCGCCTGCATGACATCCACCATCGCCAACGGCGGAAAATATTTCCAACCACGTATCGTCAAAAAAGTAGTCGCGGATGATGGCGAAATTCTCGTCCCTGATTTTCCGAAACTCGAAGTAGACCTCCTTAAATCCGGAGTCACCACCAGCGACCTCGACCTTATCAGGAAAGGCATGTGGATGGCTGTTAATGAAGCCGGTGGCACAGCTGGCAAAGTTCGTATGGGCGACATCGAAGTTTGCGCAAAAACCGGCACGGCACAGACCATTGACAACGGAAAACCCTCCAATAACTCATGGGTCACCTCTTTCGCCCCTTACGATGAACCACGCTACGCGGTCACAATCATGGCGCAAGGTGCCGGATCTGGCGGTGGAGTATGCGGCCCGCTCGTTAATACAGTCTACACCGGTATCTTCGCTCAGGAAGACGGCATGCGCCTTCCACTAAAACCTCAGACCGAATATTCCGGAAGCCTCACATTCATTGAGGCAATCGAGCCCCTCGAAGACGTCCTTGCAGCCATCGAAGCCTCGGAAATCCCTGCTGCGGACAGCAATACCCAGGCCACCGCCTCCGAAGACGATATCGTGGAGATCGGCAGCGACATCGGCGAGATCCTGCCGGACGCCCCTATCGAAAACAATCCGGCGGCCACTGTCCCAAAACCAACATTCACCCGTGAAACCGACCGCGAAGGCCAAGTCATCCAGCGCGCCATTCCGATTCAGGAATAATCCGGTTTTCTTTTAATCAACTTAACAATTTCTCAACAACCTCAACACGTGATCAAAAAAATCAAAAAACTCTTGGGCATCGGTAATACCGACCCATCACAAGGCAACACAATAATCGTAAACGTAGAAAAACTCGAGCGGCGCGTAGCACTCCTCGAAGATGGCGTATTGGAAGAATATAGCGTAGAGCGGGAAGGCGATCAGAACATCGTCGGCGGCATATTCAAAGGACGGGTCAAAAACATCGAACAGGGCCTTAAAGCTATGTTCGTGGATATTGGCTTGGATAAAAACGCATTCCTCCACTTCTGGGATGCCATCCCTGCCGCCCTCGACGGCGGCTTGGAAGAGATCCAGCGCGAAGGCACAAGAAAGCCTAAGAAAAAGATTACCTCCAAGGACATCCCGAGCATCTACCCTGTAGGCTCCGAGATCGTTATCCAGGTTTCCAAAGGCCCGATCGGCACCAAAGGCCCTCGTGTCACCACGAATATTTCCCTCGCAGGTCGCTACCTCGTCCTTATGCCCTTCACCGAGCAATTCGGTATTTCCCGTAAAATCGACGATCCAAAGGAACGCCAGCGCCTCCGCCGCATCGTGCAGAAGCTCTCCGTTCCAGAAGGAATGGGCATCATCATGCGCACAGTCGCACAAGGAACCCGTGCCCGCCACTTCGTCCGCGATCTCGCTATGCTCCTCGAGCAATGGGATAATATCGACCAACGTCGCGCCAATAACCCTGCACCTTGCTGCATATTCCAGGAGCCAGGCCTCATCGCACGCACCGCACGTGATTTCCTCACTGACGAGGTTGATCAAGTCATCTGCGACGACCCGGAAACTGCCGAAATGATCCGCGATATCTCCGGAAAAATTTCACGCCGCGCGAAACGCCGCATTCACCTTCTTCCTCCTTCTTCACAGCCGATCTTCGAGCGTCTCGATATCCAGAAGCAGATCGATGAAGCATTTTCCCGCCAGGTATGGCTGAAATGTGGTGGATACATCGTCATTGATGAAACCGAAGCGCTCATCTCTGTCGACGTAAACACAGGCCGTAACCGTGGTTCAAAGGACGTCGATAAGATGATCCTCCAGACCAATATCGAATCAGCGGAAGAAGTTGCCCGTCAGCTTCGCCTCCGGAACATCGGTGGTCTTGTTGTGGTCGACTTTATCGACATGCGTCACCGCAAGGATCAGCTGGCCGTCTACAAGGCCATGAAGGAGCGCGTCAAAAAGGACAAAGCGAAAACGCAGATCCTTCAGATCTCCCAGATCGGCCTCATGGAAATGACCCGCCAAAGGCTCAACGAATCTCTCCGTGATTCCATGTATGAGCCTTGCCCATATTGCCAGGGTCGCGGTCGTGTCAAAACCCCGATGACCATGTCCATCGAGATCCAGCGCACCCTCAATAGCGTGATCCAATCCCGCCACGACCAAGCAGGAGACCTAATCGTCATCGTCAACTCAGACGTGCTGAACCGTTTCAAATCCGAGGATGCAAAGGTCCTTGTAGATCTTGAGCGCTCCCACTCCGGCCGCCTCATCTTCCGCTCGGACCCAACCCTCAACCGCGAGCGCTTTGCAATCATTGACGCAGCCACCGAGAAAACCATTGAGCAGGGCTAGAGGCTCCGCCTGATAACACTTCCAAAACAAAAAATGCGCGTGGGATACCACGCGCATTTTTTTGAACCATGAACTGGATCTCGGAATCTAAAAAAAGTTAGCCAGCTTCTCCTTTTCTCTCATTCCCATCAGACAGAAGGCATAGCCGTCCTCTTCCCAGGCTGCCTTAGCCCAGTTACCGTCCTGTACGATGCGTGGATGAGTCTTGTCCGGCAGGTCTCCTGCCACGTCCTCCTTGCGGAAGACTACGAAATGGACAGTGCCCTCCTTTTCATCGAAGCAAATCAGTGAACCACGCTTACCATCTATGATGAGCTCGCGGCAACCTACCCCGTTCACACCGGTAAGGCCCTTCGGCAAATAGCCCTCGCCACATGGAAGCCCTATGCTCCGCAAGTAGCTCATCAGATCATCCATCTCCGGATTCTTTTCATCCAAGCTGAAAATCGGCGACTCAAACGCTCTGACAAAGCCGGCTTGTACCGCATCGATCGAAACTTTCTGGTCACCAGCGCTTACCACAGTCTCTTCAGGCGCTTTCTCGATCATGAAAAATCCGAATGCTATCCCCGCAGCAGCAGCGACCGGCACCCAGAGTTTAACCCATCCGAATTTTGGCTTTACCACCACCGCGCTGCGTTCCATCGATTCAAGAATTCTTTCACGTAGACCGTCTGGAACCTGAATTGATGCAACTGCACCGATCATTTCTCCCTCAGTCTGCTTATCTACCTTCAACGAAAGCCCATTGTCCTGGGCCATTGCCAACAGAACATTCTCCAACAGACCGTGCGGCAGTTCCACCCTTGCCATTGCCTCCGCGAATTCCGCATCGAACGCTCGCTCCCGCATCAACCACTCGCCTAATTCACGATCGCTCGTGGCAAGTTTCAATGCCTCAGCGAAATCCGCATCTTCGGAATCCGCACCATCCGGGCGGAAACTTTGTAGCACAAATTTTGCTCTCTCCTTATCCATGATTTTTTCCAAAAAGTTCGGGGTTCACATCCACAAGATTCCTCGGCCCACTGGAGGGCTCGGAAACCATTTTCTTCCTCAGCATTCCTTTTCCACGGGAGAGCCGTGACATCACTGTCCCTATCGGCACCTCTAGAATCTCCGCAATTTCCTTATAGGAATGCTGCTGCAGGTAAAATAATGCCAGCGGCGCACGATACATCTCGTCCATATCGGCAAGAATTTCCACCGCACGCTGTCCGTCCATTTGCCGCTCAGCCTCGTCATCATTCGAGCCAGCCTCATTGACCATCGTCTCATCGAGCGGTTCGTCGGAGAATCTCGACATCTTCCTTCTCTGGCCCAAGAACTCGCGGTGTAACGTGGTAAAAAGCCAGGTCTTCGCCTTACTCCTATCACGCAACTGCGCATTCTTCGCCGCCCAGATGCAGAAAGTCTCCTGCACCAGATCCGCTGCCCTATCCGGGCTACGCGTCAGCGAATACCCAAAGCGATAAAGCGCCTCATAATGCGCATCAACTAATTCTACAAACTCACTCATCTTCTTTCACTATGAGTTCCGATCCTCCGGAATTATTCCCGGAAATCACCAACCTCATCCATCCACCCACCCTAGACCTCTATCCAGGAACAAGCAAAATCTAGTTCAGAAGTATTTCGTAACCCTTACAAAACAAGGGAATTACGAATTTTTCACCACAGCCATATACTCCAATCATACCTCATGGAGAAAATGTGTGGTTAGCTACTGAAAAGAAGCCGATCAGCCCTTGAAATTCGATTTCCCGGTCACCCAATCAAGCTGCTTGGCATCCGCCCATAGCTCTTCGAGACCGTAGAATTCGCGCATTTCCTCATGCATCACGTGCACCATCACATCGATGTAATCCAAGACCACCCAACGGGAATCTGCCTTACCATCGGAGAAAACAGTCTTCACACCGTGCTCTTTTGCGACGATTCCGCCGATTTCACGGATGATTCCCCGAAGGTGCGGCATGGACGAACCAGAGCACACAATCATGTAATCAGTGAGGGTCGATATGCCACGCATATCCCACACCCGGATGTTCTCCGCTTGAATTTCTTCTGCCGCGGCAACACATGCCCTTGCCAATTCTTCTCCTGCTATCGCCATAAAATTATCCTTCGGCTGCAAGTCATACCCTGCAACTCCCGAGAAATGCAACACGCATTCCTCTAAAATCCGATCAGTGAAACAAGTTCCTGATCACTGAACTGATCAAGGTGGTCAACCGCAGCTACCAATAATTCGGCATCAGCCACCAGCTCCACCTGTTCCCAGTTCTGCTCGGAAGCATCTGCCACCGTAGCCACCCGGGAAGGATTCTTCATATCATTTCCATTCAGGAAAAGCATCGCCGCCAGCATCCCACAGCCGGCAACCGCCACCCAGGGGGCAAAAAAGGTAACCTTGGAAAACCACGGCTTCGCCTCGGGCAACTGCCTCACAGCACGCAGAGCATCATCCGTAAAACGACCGCTAACCCTTGTAGGCGCAGCCTCTCCCAGCAACTTCCACATTGCATCGTCCTCGGTCCACTCTTCGTTTGAATTCCTTTTCATTACCTTACTGCCGTCAACAACACCGCTTTATAGAAAAAGTTTCAGAAAATCTACAATCAAACTCCACGCCTATCTCCCCACAGCCTCACATGCAGCCTGTCTGAAAACCTAACTCCCAGATCCCTGCACCTCTCCGCAAGCCAGCGCGCGGATTTATCCAACTCCTCCACAGTCCTCCCCTCGGGCATCAGAATTACACGATCCATCGGAATCCCATGAGCATCAACCAAGCCCAGGACCTCCTGCACATCCTTCTCACCCTGCACCACATACTTGAACCAAACCTTCCCCGTCTCCACCAAACCCCGCAGCACCTCCGGCTTTACCCTTAGCGCCTCCGCCATCCCGCTGTTCGCCAGCTTTGCTGAAACATTCATCTGGGAAATCGCCGACACAAATCCCTCGCCCGGCATCTTCGTCCCATTCGTCTCCACCTCGAAAAACCACTCCGCCCCATCCTCACGCAATGCCGCCATCAACTCCACCAACCCCGCCTCCTGTAAAAGCGGCTCTCCACCCGTTAGAATCACCCGCCGGCAACCATACCCCCGCACCACCTCCGCAATCTCCCCCACACTCATCTCAATAATCACATCCTCCTTCTTGTGCTTCACATACCCCGCCACCGCATCCTTCTCATGCTTCCACGGCGTCCCCTCAAAATTCCACGTATGGTCCGTATCGCACCACACACAATGCAGATTACACAGCGATAGCCTCACAAACACCGCAGGCGCACCCATCGACACCCCCTCACCCTGCAACGTGTGAAAAATCTCAGCCCCATCTCCTAACCGCGCCAACTTCATGCCGGAGCTTCATTCCGAAACGGCAGGATTTGAAGCACGGAGTTTACTACCTATCCCTCCACCAGCTTCTAGCCGTCAGGGTCACCCAAATTTTGCTTCGATATCCAGCACTCAGCTCCCCCTTGCACCACCCTCCATTTCTGCCACCTTCTCCCCATGGGATTACACGCACTCGGAGACTCCGCATGGTTATTCAAAGCCAACGCCTCCTCTACTGAGAAAAAACTGGAGCTGATCCTCCGCCTCCGCCGGGTTCTTAAACAAAACCCAATTCCCGAGATCGTCGATATCGTCTCCTCCTTCGACACCGTCGCGGTGCATTTTAATCCCGCCGATGGGGAAACTGTATTCGATCACGTCACCTCCCTCCACTTGGACGGCACCGTTGAGCCAGAAACCCTCGGCGGCAAAACGGTCACCATACCCGTCTCCTACGGCAGCGACATCCAGGCCCTGGCCGATGCAAAAAAGCTCACCATTCCCGAAATCATTGCCCTTCACAGCGGTGCCGAATACACCGTCGCCGCCATCGGATTCTCCCCCGGCTTCCCGTATCTTCAGGGACTTCCCCTGCAGCTCCACCAGCCACGTCTCTCCAGCCCGCAAAAAGTTTCATCAGGCTCAGTAGCAATAGCCGGTGATCAGGCGGGCATCTATCCCTTCGCCTCCCAAGGCGGCTGGCACATCATCGGGCACACCGATCAAACCCTTTTCGATCCACACCGCGAAAATCCCTCCCTCCTCCAGCCCGGCGACAAAGTTCGCTTCGAGGAAACAAAAACTCTCAAAAAAAACAAAACAAAACATCCAAAGGCAAAGTCCCTTCCGAAACACATCAAAATCATCGAGCCCGGCGCACTCAGTTCCATCCAGGATCACGGCAGATGGGGCAGGCAACACCTCGGCATCTCACCCGGTGGAGCCGCCGATCCCGTCTTGGCCTCAATCGCCAACCGCCTCGTTGGCAACCCGGACGATGCCGCCGTTATCGAATGCACCATGACCGGCCCCGTCCTGAAATTCACCGTCGATACCCAAGCCGCTTGGGTAGGCTGGGCAAATGAAACCTCGGGAAAGCCCCACGAAATCAAAGCAGGCGAAACCATCGATCTCCGCAGCCGCCTGTGCCACCTCCGCGGATATATCGCAGTTGCAGGCGGTATCGACGTCCCCGAAATCCTCGGCAGCCGCGCAACCGATCTACGCGCCACACTCGGCGGGCATAAGGGCCGCACCTTGCATGCCGGAGACACTCTCCCCATCGGAAAATCCAGCACGGCCCCCGTTTCTAAAAAGTGGCAGGTCTCATGGCCGCACCCGGACGGAAAATACATCGAACTACGCTACCTCCGTGGACTTCAGGCAAACTGGTTCACCGAAGAATCCCACCGCTCCTTTTCCGAAAGCTTTTACGAAGTCACCCCCACATCAGATCGCACCGGCACCCGCCTCAATGGTGGCCCTCTGAAATTAAAAGAACCTCGAGAAATGGTTTCCCAACCCGTCGTCGCCGGCTCAATTCAGGTCCCGCCGGACGGCCAACCCATCGTCCTCATGAGCGAGCGCCAAACCATCGGCGGCTACCCGCAAATCGCCCACCTCATTTCAGCGGACATACCAAAGCTCGCCCGTGCCTGGCCCGGCACCCAAATTCGATTCCGCGAAGTCGATCTCGACGAAGCCCGCCAAGCCTGGAACGAGCTACAGCGCGACCTCTCAATCCTAAACACAGGTCTGAAAATGAAACTCGAGGAGCCATGATCAAACCCATCGATCTCAACGCAGATCTGGGCGAAGGCGGCTCACGGGACCGGGATCTCATGGCGCTGGTCAGCTCTGTCAATATCGCCTGCGGCGGCCACGCAGGAGACAAGGAAACCATTCAGCGCACCATAGAACTCGCCCTTCAGGCGCAGGTCGCCATCGGCGCACACCCCGGCTACGCGGACCCGGAAAATTTCGGCAGAAAATCCATGCACCTCAGCTCCGCGGACATACGTAGCCTCATTCACCGCCAGCTTGATCGCATCCTACAAATTCAGCCGCATCTCCATCACGTAAAACCTCACGGCGCACTCTACAATCAAGCAAACCAGGATCGTTCCATCGCCGCCGCCGTAGTCGCCGCCATCGTGGAATTGCAACCGGACACCATCCTGTACTGCCCACCAACTGGCGAACTCATCAATGCCGCCACTGAAATCAATCTACCTACCTGCGCGGAAGGATTTATCGACCGCCGCTATCAGAAAGATGGCAACCTCTGCCCGCGCTCTGAACCTGATGCAGTAATCGAAGACGCCACCAAAGCCGTCTCGCAAGCCCTGGAAATTGCCAATCAAGAGACCGTTACAACACTCAACGACGCCACCATCCCGCTCAAAGCCAGAACCTTGTGCGTCCACGGCGATAGCCCGGAGGCCGTAGCCATCCTCAGACTCGCCCGTAAATCCCTGGAAGAAGCAGGAATCCTGATTTCTGCTCCATAAAATGACTATCGCCCAATTTATCGCCAAGCACACCGGCAGAGGAAAACGCCATGCGAAGAAACTCTTGGAAGACGGCGAAGTAATTCTCAATGACCACCCCATCAGCGATGGTAAAACGGAACTCGGGAAATTCGATCACCTCATCGCCGCTGGAGAAACTCTCCAGGCAAACACCGCGCGCTACATCCTTCTACACAAGCCGGCCGGCATTCTCTCCGCCACCAAGGATCCAGTTCACAAAACCGTCATCGACCTAATCGTAGAACCCTGGGCTTCAGAGCTCCACCTCGCCGGTCGACTGGACCGCGCCACCACCGGATTGGTGATCCTCACCAATGATAGCAAATTTTCCGAGTCCCTCACCTCCCCCATACGGAAAGTTCCTAAGACATACCTGGTCGAGACCGATCAAACCATTCCACCGGAAGCCATCGCGGCCTTTCGCACAGGCATGTCCTTCGAAAAAGAAGACACCCGCAGCCAGCCCGCTATTGTGAATCTCCTTTCAGATAACACCTGCCGACTCACCATCTACGAGGGCCTGCACCACCAGATAAAGCGCATGTTCCTGCGCTTCGGAATCCGCGTGATATCACTACACAGGGAATCCATCGGCCCCTACCCCCTGGAAAACCTGGAGCAGGGACGATGGAAGTCTTTCGAGCCTAAAATCAGTAACTAACCCTTCCTGCGGCGGAAGAAAGCAAGCGCTCCGGCCCCCAATAAAAGCAAACCGGTCCGTGGCTCGGGAATAGCCGTCAGCGTAAGGTCGTTTCCAGAACCACCCGCGTAGGAAATCTGGTAGAGGCTGCCATTGCCCGCAGCAAACTCACTGCCTTCGATAAGCACCACATCTGCCGTGCTCTTGAACATACCGGAAATCGAGGCAGTTGCGTCGGCAAGATCGAACAGTGTGAAGATCGTCCCATTGGCAGCAGTGATCGTCGCATCGATATCGAGCACGGAATCAGCCCCCAAGGTAAGATCACCATCACCCAGCAGGAATTGATCGTAGCCATTGATGACTCCGGCCATCATTCCCTCAAGCGAGAAGGAAGCAGTTCCGTTGATCACCGCCGAACCCTTCCCGAGGGTAAATCTGCCGGTTTCAGTTTCCGCGCCGGGTGCGATCACACCTCCCAAGTCCACCGTGATGGTATCGGAGCGAGATCCAAGCGTTTCTGTCCCCGTCCCCGCCAGGGTGCCGTTCGATTCCACTGTAATATCTCCACCACCCGTATGGCTGCCGTTTTGCTCCAGACGCGCACTCTCGGTGCCTCCGCCGATGGTGGTGGTCCCGAGGTAATCGGAATTCGCACTATTGAATGTCGCCTTTCCGGAAATGACATTCACCGACTCGAACCCCTTGATCGCCCCGCTATGGGAAAATGTGTCACTTGAGCTACCCAGATCGATATTCAGCGCATCCGTTCCCGTGCCGCCATCGATGCTACCAGTGATCGATGCCGCATTTCCCGTAATGTTGACCGTATCATTTCCTCCCTCCGTATTGATCGCACCACTGAGATTTCCCAGATCGTGACTGATCGTGCCAGCGTTGTTCACAATGTCATTTCCAGAGCCTGTGCGAATCACCGCGGCCACTTCCGTATTGTCGGTGCCACGGATGGTTCCGCCCGCGTTGTTTGTGAATGTATCGTTATGCTCGCCGACCAGACGAATCCCGTAGCCGGACAAACCTTGGATCAAACCGGAGTTGGTGATCGTGGTCGGTGCCACCGCATTACCCACATCACTATCATCGATCAGAATTCCGTGCCCGTCTTTCGAATCATCCACCACACTCCCGTCGTATGCCTTATTGCTACCAATGATTCTTCCGGTGGCAGTGTTGATAATCGTACCGCCGCCAGCTGCGATCGCTTCCGGATCACTTCCACCCTTCGCCCCGAATGCGAGGATATCGCCAGAGTTTGTCAAATTGATAACCCCATCCACGTCCACGCCATCTCCGTCGCCTTCCGTCGCAGTGGAGAGAACCCCACCGCGGATCGTAGCACCTTCTTCGTTGATCACCGTCACCCGGTTATTCACGTTCAACTGGCCATCCGTATTGATTCCAGAGCCGTTGACCCCAATAATTTCCCCACCCGCATTGTTTCTAACCGTCAAGGAATAGCTGCTTACGTTTTCCCCGCCGGTGATCCCGGTTCTACCACTGATAACACCCGTATTGGTAACATCCACACCTGAACTGAATTGGGTATCAATACCATCACTGCTGGATCCAGATGCGTCCGGCGTAGCAATAATCGAACCAGCATTCACGATCGTGGCATTTGCCCCCGGGCGGATCGCATCTGCCGCATAGGCGGAAATAGTCCCACCGGTATAGTTGTTGATAATCACCGTGCCGCTGGTGACAGCGTCAAAATCAATTGCTTGCGCACCTCCTTCGGATTCATTTTCCGAGTCAATCAATCCCCAGTTATTCACCGTCCAGCTGGAACCCGATACATCCGCCCGCAGGCCATCGCCATCGTTCGTCCGGAAAACTCCCGAAGCCTGATTGTTCACGATCACATTTGGCGTGCCGCTGCTGTTATTTCTAACACCACGACCATCTCCGGTTTGAACGATTGTTCCGCTGTTGTTGATCGTTACCGTGCCGCTGGAAGCACTGATAGCCACAGCCTGCCCCCCGCCCCCATCGGATACCGTGCCTCCGGCATCGACTGTAAGCACATCACTGCTCTGAAGCGTGACTTCGGATGAGGTATTCCCGGAGGGAACCAAAAAGGTAGCGGCATTCACACTTGGCAATGACACTAGAAACAATGGGAGGAGGAATTGGTATTTCATTAAAAATGCAAAAATTGCTCCGCGAATTGATCCGCTTCCAACTCCTGCGGGAACCGCGGTTTGGTTACACATTCGTAACCATCTAGGAATGTTCGGCTTACGACTGAAAACGCCACCGTCGCACGATAAAATCTCGACTCCATCTCCTTCTCTTTTGATCCTCCACCCATGTTCCTGATCTCCATCCCTGCCCTCCAGCGCAATGCCGCCATCCTTCGTGAAGTTGCGGATGCCGCAGGCTGCAGGATCGTCCTGGCCCAGAAGGGATTTTCCTGCTGGAAGGCCTATCCCTATATCTCGGAAACACTCGATGGCTGCTGCGCCTCCGGCCTCTGGGAAGCAGAGCTCGCCCGGGAGCATTTTAAAAAGCACATCGTCACCTACTCTCCCGCCTATGATGAGGAGGAAATCGACCAACTTCTGGAATTTACCCACCACCTCGATTTTAACTCACTCTCCCAGTGGTTCCGCTTTCGCGAAAAAATCTTCGCCCATCCCCGTTTCCAATCCGGTGAGCTCCTCTGTGGACTCCGTATCAACCCGGAACACTCCACCGGCGAGACCCCCATCTACGATCCCTGCGTCCCCGGCTCACGCCTCGGCATAACCGCAGATCAACTCCACGGCGCAGACCTGACCGGCCTATCCGGCCTCCATTTCCACACCCTTTGCGAACAAAATTCCCCGGATCTGGAAACCACCCTCGAAGCAGTTCACAAGAAATTCGGCTACCTCCTCAGTAACCCACAGTTCACCTATCTCAACATGGGCGGCGGCCATTGGATCACGAAACCTTTCTACGACCGTGATCTGCTGATCAAACTCGTAAGAGAAACTTCCGAAAGGTATGGAGTAGAAGTCTGGCTGGAACCGGGTGAAGCCGCAGCGATCCATTCCGGCGTCCTCCGCGCTAAAGTCATGGACGTCTTCGAATCCGCAGGGCACAACCTCGCGATTCTCGATATTTCCGCCACCGCCCACATGCCGGATGTCATAGAAATGCCCTACCGCCCGGATGTTTTCCTGGTGGACTCCGCGCCGGCCGATGAATGCCCGGACCCGGCCGTCATGCTGGATGGAGAAAACTATCACCTCGCCGGCGCTCCAGAGGAAGCCGGTTTCCTCGGTAACAAGCAGCACACCTACCGCTTGGGCGGGCCCACCTGCCTCGCCGGAGACGTCGTCGGAGACTACTCGTTCCCACGTGCACTGGTAGCCGGCGATGTTCTGGTTTTCGATGATATGGCCCACTACACCATGGTAAAAACCACCACCTTCAACGGCGTGAAGCATCCCCCGATCGCCCTTCTTCACGAGGATGGAACCATCGAAACAATCCGGAAATTCACATACGAGGACTTCCGCAACAGGCTCTCCTAAAAGAAATCCTACCGGCTTCTTGTCACTTGCTTCCTTCAAATCTCCAGCGTAGCTTCCCCGCATGACTACTTGCAGCCTCGCATTCATCGGCTCCCTCGGCGGGCAGGAGATGATCTGGATTTTCATCATCGTTCTTCTTCTTTTCGGTGCGAAGAAACTCCCGGAACTGGCGCGTGGCGTAGGCAAAAGCATGGGCGAATTCAAGAAAGCCCGTGACGAATTCGAACGCGAAATCACCCGCTCCTCAGAGGAAGTCAGCGATGAACGTCCTCCCCGCAAGGAGTATGACAGACGCCCGGAAAATCCGGAATACGCCACCACTGGCGAGAAAAAATCAAAAGACGCCTGATCTTATCAGGTCCTCCCGGATAGGGAGAAAATATCCATGAATGTAAAACGGCTATTCGCATCGCTATTTGCCATAGCCGCATTATCAGCATTGGTTGTCTTTGCGCTAAAATCCTATCGCACGGCAGAAACACCCCCCTGGCACTCGGAACACATCCGCTCAGCCATTCCGGATGAAAGCCCATCCGCTTCGTCTGCAGTGGAAAGTGAATTCACTGCCTTCAACTTCGTTTCTTACAATGTGAAGAATTGGTTGATCTCGACCCAGACGTCGGAGAAAACCGCCGAATCAAAATCAGCCGTGATCAGTATGATCAAATCCGGAAGCCCGGACATTGTCGGACTCTCGGAAATCGGAAGCGAAAAAGACGTTGCGGAAATCCAGGACGCCCTCGTCAAAGAGGGAGTGGATCTTCCCCATACCTATTACTGCGGCGGAGTAGATAAAATCCGCCATCTGGCAATCCTCTCCCGCTTCCCCATTACCTCCTTTCACGAAATCGATCCTGAAATTCCTGGAACCACCTATTCCCTGCAGCGCGGTCTGCTGGATGTTACCATCCGCATTGGCGAACGTGATGTGAGATTCCTAGGGCTACACCTCAAATCAAAACGCGTGGACGCGGATTTTGATCAGGAACTACTCCGACTGGAGGAAGCCAAGTATGTCAGAAAGCACATCGACAGTATCCTGGAAGAGAATCCGGAAGCACTCCTCATCGCCTACGGGGATTGGAATAATAGCCTCCGCAGCCTGAGCACCCGTGCAATTCTTGGCATCTACCGGACTCCCGGATACATGTCTGCCATGCACATCGGCGATAGTCGCGGAGAAAAGTGGACCCATAACTGGGCTTACGATGATAACTACAGCCGGATCGACTTCGTAACCGTGTCACATGCACTCCGCACCTATGTCAACAAGGACAAGTCCAGGATCCTCGATGATCCCTACTGGAACACTGCTTCCGATCATCGCCCCCTCTTGATTCACTTCGAGCCCTAGAGGCCGTCGTCGATCAGATCACCTTCTTCAATTGGTAGCGCGCGCTGGATCTCTTCCTCATCAATAGGGAGTGCTCGTTCAATTGGATCCATATCGGTTTCATCGATGGGCACCGCGCGTAGCACATCACCTTCTTCGATTTCTTCAGCTGGCGGCGCATCACCTTCGGGAACCACGATCAAAGCCTTTTTCGGCGGCGCGATGATATCCTTGATATCGTCCTTTAGCGGCTCAAAGAAATTGCGGATCATAGGGGCGGCTTTCCTACCTCCGGAAACAGCTTCACCCGGCTTCCCTTCGTAGAGCGCCGCGAACGCATAGCGGGGGTTATCATAAGGGAGAAATCCAGCATACCACGCGAGTCTCTGGTTAAGCCTCGGCGGTCCCCATTGGGCGGTTCCGGTCTTGGCCGCGATTTGCGTATAGCTGAGTGCACCACTCTTACCGGTTCCATAACCTTGGGAAACAACATCCTTCATTCCATCACGAACGATTTCCACGGAAAGCTCATCCACTCCCAGCCAGTTTTTCCGCTCGGGAATCATCGCAGTCATCACACGCCCACGTGTATCCTGGACCTGACTAATCAGTGAAAGCTTCGGCAAAGCCGCTCCATTTCCAATACCTGCCATCAGCTGGGCTACCTGCAAAGGTGAAGCCAGCAAACTTCCCTGCCCGATCGACATATTCGCGGTGTCACCATCGAGGATTCTGCGTTTCTCGTTCTGCAGCATCCACCCGTTCGTGGGCACCAGACCCGAAGTTTCACCGATCAGTGGCAATCCGGTTTTTTCTCCCATGCCCAATCTCCGCGAAAGATTCAGGAAAACGGAAGGGCCGGTATCGATACCCACCCTGTAGAACCAGGTATTGCAGGAGCGCGCCAAGGCACGTTTCACATCGATGTCTCCTTCCGGCACCTTGGACCAGTTCTTGAACGTATGATTCCCAATTGTGACGGCAGCGGGAGAATATACTTTGGTATATTCATTTACCACACCGGCATTCAAAGCGGCCAGAGCGACGACCGGCTTATAAGCGGAGGCCGGGGGATATGCGGACTGGAACGCCCTCCCGAAGAGAGGATTCGCAGGATCCTCCTGCAGCGACTTGAAATCCTCGGTGCTGATTCCGGGGATAAATTTGTTCAGATCGAAAGTCGGACGTGACGCCATTACCAACACCTCACCAGTGATAACGTCTATCACCACGAGGGCTCCGCGCTCGCATCCGGCTTTCAATACTTTCTCGGCACGTCTCTGCCAATCAAGATTCAAGGTGGTAACCACTGTTCCGCCCGGGCGCGGCCGTTTTACCTGCTCTTCAAGAAGCTTGTTCCCGTTCTCGTCAAAGAGAAGGCGCTTCATGCCATCCTCACCGGAAAGCTGCCGGTTAAAGATCTTTTCCAGACCCGCACGTCCCTCGGATTCCTCCCACAATGGCTCATTGAAGTTTATAGGGCCGGTAGGCAATTTCCCTACACTTCCGGAATATCCCAGAATATGAGCTGCCAAACCATCCTCCGGATAAACCCTCCGATACACGGGGGAAAGGACCAAACCTGAAACAAGCTTGGACTCCAGATCCTTCGCCTGCTTCACACTCAACTGACCACTGACATAAAGCGGCAACCATCGGCGGTGGCGATAGTGGTCATATAATTCATCATCAGATTTCTGGTAAATTACGTCCACCAGACCCTCCAGCTTGTCCATCCGTGTCCGAGCCCAATTCACCACATACTCGCGGTCCACATCCTGGAATTGCTCGTATTGAAGTGAAACCTGGTAAGCAACTTCGTTCTGTACCATGGGCTCACCATGCCGGTCGACGATCTGCCCACGAGGTGCCGGAATCTTGAGAGTGATGGTCCGCGCATCCTTACGAGTCAGGATTGACCCGTCATCAGCGGATTTAGGTGCCTCACCGGAAGCAGCGGGGCCGCCAGGGTTGGTATTCACCTGAATGATGTCTCCTCCGCCGAATTGCTGCGCGTTCGATAGAACGACCAACAATCCAAGCAGGGTTAAAACTGAAAATTTCGTAACCACCTGAAAAAAATAGTTCCTGCCGCGCTCAATGGCAACCTCTCAATCCGCTTCGCCATTGCGCCTGGACACCGTTTCACCTGACAAAATCGCAATCAACTTAACCAATATTAATTATTTATTTTTATGAAAAATGTTAATGGTCCGGGATACCGAATACCGTCGCCCACAACATCTAAACCGCTTACTTTCAATACCTTACCTTCCATATCCGGACGTTTTTACCCCTGTATGGTATATAACGCGATCGCGTAATACTATAAAGATGCATTGAGTTTTATTCCCCTTTCAGATTAAAAAAACATGTGCCTCGCAGCATCCATCGTCACCCAGCGATGGTCCTCTCCCCAATCTTTCACCCCCCCAAAAACATGAAAACTAGCGCGCAATTCCGTGTCGCAAGCTTGCTCTCGCTCGCTCTCGGCATCTCCGTTTCCCTCCAAGGCCTGGCTTCAGCTGAAATCGAAGTTCCCCGTGGCACTCTGGAAGTAGACCGCGACCTCGTTCGTATTGGCACGCGTTCCAACCTCGACTGGAACATTGAATACCCTTCCGTCATCGACGAAATTGTGGATGTAGATCCTCCGGATGAGGGAACAATCACTCCTAAGCAGGACGTGAAGATGAAAGTCCGCGTTCTTGGAGTAGCGTTCCAGAGCGGCTCCACATTGCTTCCTGTCGCCGCATACTGGTCTTTGGACAAAGGCTCCTGGAGTAACTTTTTCTACGGAGATGGAAACGACGTCGTAGCTTCCAAAGTCCTTATCAACAAACAAGTTTCAAAGGGCCAGACAATCGACTTCGGATCGAAGGGCTATACCGGGAGAACCTGGTATCCGTTCTACTCAACCGTTAGCAACGACCAACACGTTGCCGTTCTTAAAAACGGATCCTCCGCACCCTCCTACGCACCAGCTTACAGCCAGACCTCCGCTGCCGCTATTCTCAGGCCTTACATCGATGCATCAGGAAAAATCAGCATCGGTGAGCGCGATCTAATCGTCCTGTTCGAAAACTATACCGCCAGCCCGGGTAGCGCCTACTTCGACATGCAGGACATCGTCATCCTGGTTACCTTCGAGTAACTCCCTGCTCCCCGAGCATAAACTTCCTCACCCGATCCCCCCTTATGAAAACTTTCACCTTATGGCTCGCCCTTGCCATTTCCGTTTCTGCGGAACCAGTGGTCAACAAGCCCGTCACCGTTCAGGAGATGAAAGCCCGCCAGCTTCAAAATTCCAGCCTTGGCCTTGCCAACCTCACGCAGACTTCTGCAGAGGAACACGCTCCAACGCCTAGAGCCGGCAAGCAATCCATCATCGCACATTCGGAAATCCTGCATGACGGCACCCACTGGACGCTCGTCCCGAAGGGCGCCGTGTTACATATCCCTGAAAGGCAGGCAGCCAACGTAGGCAACCGCCCGGTAGGAACACTTCTCCAGTGGCGTGATTTCCTCGCGAAAAACGTAGCATGGATCTCCACTCATGAAACCAGCTTCAGCGAAGCATCCGGAGAACGCTCCATTCCGGAAGCCCAAACCGAATACTGGAAGAAACAGGATCGCGTGATCATCGCCGTGCATCAGGGAGGTCCAATCTCCGTTGCACGTTAAACTCCCCCTCTCCATCGCTGTGAAACAGGGACGTCCCATCCCGGTAACACCTCAGGCGATTTCCCCCCAAGAATAGTTACACTTACAACCGGCCCCCCATTATGCCCCACGTCATCAAAATGATGGCGATCGGTGTTGCCTTCGCAGCGCTGACCTCCATCGCAAAATCCAACGAAGATTACTACAACTTCATCCGCCAGACCCAGCAACTCGCAACAAACGTGACATGGGACATGCCCGTGGAATCAGAAGGCAGCAGTGCAGCTGCTCTCCTGGTCGAAGACGGCGGCTCGCTTTTCCAGCTTTGGACCATCAATAAAGAAACGGCAGCAGACTATCTTCTCGACCAGAAACTTGTCGGCACCTACCTGCCGAAGGGTAATATCACAATCAATACGGTGGATTCCTATAATGACGTCCCTCGTATCCGCGCTGACCAGCCATTCTCAGTAGACTTCAACGTCAGCAACCTACTCACCGGGGATGATATACCACTGGCCGCGAAGAATGTTCTCATCGAGCAGCATGTCCCTTCCTCCACCGTTGCTAATTTGATCGGAAACCTCCTCACCACCATTGAAGCAATTTCCGGCGTGCCGCTCACCTACGGCTACATCAGCACTAACGGCATCACTACTGTTAACTACCTGAGCACCTCCATCGAAGCCAGTGACCCACGGAAAGCCGCAGGTGAAGAACACTTCGTCATGCATGCCCTCAGTGATGGCGAATTCGAACAAACGCAAATTGCCTCCGCCTACCTTCAGGTTTGGCCGATGTCTGATGGCACCATCTCCGGTATTGAGGACAACGAAGAAATCACCGGCACACCACCGCCACTCACCATCGCCCTCAACGACCTCTATCCGGACAGCTCCACTGAAGTCCGCCTCTACTCCAGTGACAACCCGGAGGGCACCGTACTTCCCGACTCAGTGTTGGTATTGGATCAGGAGTTCCCTGAAAATCGGGTTCTCGTGGTAGAGGACTACGGCCACCTTTTGACAGGTGATGAAAATCACACGCTGCAGCTACTCACCACCACTCCTTTCGATACGCTGGTCCTTGATGAAATCCCCTTCCGGCACACCGAAAAAAGCTTTCAGGTCACCAAGAAGAATCTCCGAGTCAACGCGATGCTCGTCGATTCAGAGCTATCGGCAAACTAATCCCCCCCGGAATCAGGAGTGGCCCCGATGAGTTCCCACGGACTCACATCTCCCCCCGGACCGGGGCCACTCCTTCTTCGTAGTTATTTTCAAAATTCCCCCCAGCCAGAAAGAAACCAGCCATTTCCCCCAAAGGGATAAAACCAAGAGATCATCCACGGAGTTGAGCAACTCCCCCCGAAATACCGCTCATCCCCCCACTATCGTGGATCCTCTTTCGTTTCTTTTCAGGGAGGCAGGAAAGCAGACGTGGCATCACGCCGCACTCCCCCCGAGTCTGTTGACCTGCCTCCCTGTTTCTATTTTAGAAATACAGCTTGGTCAGCCAGTCAGACGGCCAACGAGTCCTCAGCCGCAGCATCAGCATCAGCATCAGCCAGAGAAAACTCCGCCAAGCCTTCCACTGCGGCCACTGAATCTACCTGGCACAGCCGCTGGCGTAGACTTTTCGCCCCGGGAAACCCCTTGCAATAAGCCATTAATCGGCCACGCATCGCAGTGAGTGTATGTCGTTCATCGCCATATCGGCCGCTCTCCACCGCCATACGGCAATGCCGTAAAATCAGCGCCCACCTCTCTTCAAGAGGCACTGGGTCCATCACTAGGCCTGATTCCAGAAAATATTTCGCCTCACGGAAAACCCACGGATTCTGCATCGCCGCCCGGCCGATCATCACACCACTTACAGCAGTCTCACGCCTCCGTTTCGCCAGATCCTCGCCGGTGGAAATATCTCCATTGCCGATCACCGGCACAGACACCGCCTGCGCCACCGCATCGATCACTTCCCAGTCCGCCTCGCCGGAATAACCCTGAGCCCTGGTTCGTCCATGCACCGCTATCGCCTGCATACCGCAGTCCTCCAGCGTCTTCGCCACCTCCACCGCATTCACAGAATCAGCATCCCAGCCAATCCGGATCTTCGCCGTCACCGGCACATCCATTCCCACCGCCTTCGCCACACCACTTGCCACCTCCGCCAGAAGCGGACAGTCCCTTAGAAGTGAAGAACCCCCATTCCGCGAAACCACTTTGTTCACCGGACATCCAAAATTAATATCGATGAAATCCGGCACTCCTCCGGCCAACCCCTTATCGATTATTTTCCTCGCAGCCTCACCCATCCGCAGCCCGTCCGCCCCAAAAAGCTGAACGCCCACAGGCCGCTGCCCTTCGTCGAACTCGGTATACTTCCTTGTCCTGTCATCCGCCTGCATGATGCCCTCGGCACTCACAAATTCCGTCACCATCACATCCGCCCCCATCTCTTTGCAGATGCGGCGGAAAATGAGGTCCGTCACCCCCGCCATCGGCGCGAGATACAATGGGAATTTCCCTTCTGAAAACCAATGAAGCACGCGGCAACAATATCACCCGAGTCAATCCCACACGGAAACAAGTTTCACCCACGAAAGATGTGGGGTGAAAAAAGCTCCCAAACTTCAGTAAGCCTTAAGCGCATTCAGCAATGCCGCGATATCCACACTGGAGATTACCGTTATCCGATCACTCAAAGCGTATGGCAGAATTAGCTTATCTCCGTGTAGAAGTGAGCCACAGCTATACACCACATTCGGCACATAGCCCTCACGCTCGCTTCCCATCGGACACACAAGCGGCTCCCGCAGGCGGCCCAGCACTTTCGTTGGATCCTCCAGATCCAGCAATACTGCACCGATACAGTATTTCCGCATTGGCCCCACGCCATGCGTGATCACCAGCCACCCGGCCTCAGTTTCTATTGGTGAGCCACAGTTCCCTACCTTGCAGGACTCCCACAAAGCCTCCGGACGCATGATGATTTGTGGCTTGTTCCAGTAGTGGACGTTGTCCGAAAACATGATGAACAAATTCTCATCGTCCTGACGGGAAAGCATTACAAAGCGCCCATCTATTTTCCGTGGAAACAGCGCCATCCCTTTGTTCTGCACCGCAGCTCCATTCAGCGTCAGAATCCGGAAATGCAGGAAATCACGAGTCTCTATCAACTGCGGCAAAATCGTAGATCCATTGTAGGCGGTATAAGTCGCGTAATAGATAGCCGTTCCATCATCTTCCACGAAACGCACAAAACGCGCATCCTCAATACCGTTGCTCTCGTTCCGGGAAACCGGGAAAATAATCCTCTCACTCAGACTATATTTCCTCGGAAACCGCAGCTCATAGTTTGAATCCGCCAACCATTGAATACACTCCAGAGTCCTCCTCACCTCATGAGTACCCGGCAGAAATTCATGGCGCACCGTGCCCAAACTTTCATTCAGCGCACTACGGGTAAATTCAGCTCCCAGTGGCGCCATCACCGCATCCGCGAACTCATTATCGAACCCCATTTCGTGAAACTTCAGAATGAAGCTACTTTTCCGGTAACTAGGATTCGGAACAATCTCAGGCATCGTCACATAACCCGACACCGGATCTATCTCGATGGAACCGTCCGGCGCAATTTCTCCCCCGCGGAATTCGATCGAGGAGATATGACCTTCCCCCGTCGCCCGCAGACTCATCACGAAGCGTAGCCCACCTTCGGGAACCCCGCTCTGGTCGGGATGTGGGACAATCGAAGGATTGAACAACGCAGCCGACTCCAGGGAATACTCGCCGGAAAACATCCCGCCGATTAAAAGTTCACGCTCCCTTGAGAGCAGCTGCGGGGTGTTTACGTAATCCTTCACCTGCGAAAAATTCTCCAGCAGCACACCCTCGAAATCATGGTGCCGGCTCTCGAATTCCTCCCGTAGCGCATCAAGTGCTGTATTCACCTCCGCATCCGTCAGAACCAGTGCCCTCCGCATCCCTGAATTAATGCGCGCCGGATCGCCCGGTATGAAGGGGCGGATGATTACGCGTGAGCTGTCAGGCAGCAGCGTGACCCCGTGTCTTTGAATTGGTATATTGCTCATTGGTAAAAATCAGGTGAAAGAACTACTGGGTGGGCGGCATGGTTCATCTCAGCCAGTGCAATCTGGAAAGCTAGAGAAGACTCAGCTCCCTGATTGGCATTCAGCCGCGTCTCATGCAGGCCATCCCTGCAGCCACCGGTTGTGGGATCGTAAAGCGTCTCGCCTAGATCATTTCTCCCTAGGAACCACTCGAACGCCCGCTTCGCCTCACCCGTCCAGAAATCATCCCCGGTTATGCGGAACGCATCCAGACAGGCGGAAACCATTGCCAGCGCCTCCACCGGCTGCTGGTCAAAATCCGCCCTCGCCCCATTTTTCTGATAAAATCCATTGCTCCCGATCGGGCGGAAATGCCCCGCCTGTGTCGTCTGGATTGATGCCAGCCAACGCAGCGACTTGATTCCAATTTCGAAAACCTCCTCATTGGCCATCCCTTTCCCGGAAAGAATCATCGCCTGTGAAAGCCGCGCGTTATCATATGTCGCCTCATGCTCGAACCACGGCCAATCCTCTGACGCGCTATCATTCCAGCGCTGTACCAGCTTCCTGGTCAGGACAGCCCGAGCCGCGATCACCTTCTCCTTTTCCGGATAGCGCAAAAGATACTCATGAATTCCCAGAAGAGTAAAAGCCCACGCCCTTGGGGAGATAAAATTATTCACCGGAGGCAGCCCCAGTTCGAATAGATAGACCGATAGACTCTGGTGCCCCTCATTCGTCGCGCGGCCGCTGCCCACGCCCAATGCCCAAAGCGCCCGGGCATGGCTATCCTCACTACCCATCTTCTCCAGCCACTCACGACCGTGCCCCATAAAATTACGGAAGCGTGCCGTCTTATGGTCCAGCGCTGCCGTTAAGAAAGCCAGATAGGTAGTCTCCAGTTCATCGAGCGGCCCCAGTTTTTGCAGTAGATTACACAGAATAAATGCACGCGCGTTGTCATCCGTACAGTAGCCCTCGTGGAAATTCGGCACATTGAAAGTAGCGTGCTGGAAAATCCCTGTGCCATCGCTCATCCTTACGATGTGATCCAATCTCAGCGGAGGGAGATTGTAGGCTCTTTTTCCCAGCGTCCAGCCGCCGAAGGACTCGCGAGGCAGTGACTTGTGATCCACCTGCGCATGCCGGAAAGACTCCAGATAGCTATCCGCAACCGCAGGCCAGATCATTTCCCGTCCGGCTTTCCACGCATTTTCACGTGTCATTTTCAGCAACTTGGGATCGTCCAGATAGGCGCAAACCCTCTCCGAAATCGCCCGGGGGTCACGGAAGGGAACCAATGCCCCCCGCCCTTCGGCCAGTAACTCACTTGCATGCCAATACGGCGTGGAAACCACCGCCTTCCCCGCGCCAAAAACCTGTGCCAGCGTACCGGAAGTGATCTGCTCCTCATTCAGATACGGCGTCAGATAAATATCCGTGGCACCTATGAACTCCACCAGATCCTCGTTCGAAACAAAACGATTGTAAAAAATCACATGATCCTTGAGCCCGCGTTCCTCGGCAAGACGCTCCAAACTCAGACGGTAGCTCTCGCCCTCCCGCTCGATCAGATGCGGATGCGTGGCACCGAGCACCACATAAACCACATTCGGATGACGCTTTACGATCTCCGGCAAAGCCTTGATCACATGTTCGATACCTTTTCCCGGGCCAAGCAGGCCGAACGTCATCAGCACCCGCTTTCCCTCCAGCCCGAACTGGGCCTTCGAAAGATCCGCATCTGAAAATGAGACATCGGGAATACCATGCGGAATCACATCCAGCTTCGCATCCGAAACCCCATAGACTTCCCGTAAAATTTCCGCCCCTTTCCGCGCCATCACCACCAAGCGGTCACTCCGCAGAATCAGTTCCTCCATCACCTTCCTCTGCGCCGCATTCGGAGCCTGCAACACCGTATGCAGCGTAGTTACCACCGGCATCCGCACCTCCTTCAGCAGCGCGAGCAAATGACTCCCCGCCGGACCTCCGTAGATCCCGAACTCGTGCTGCACACACAGCACATCCGTATTATTGAAATTCAGGAAATCAGCGGCACGCCGGTACGAATCAAGATCCTCCTGTAGCATCTCGAAGCGCACCCTTGGCGGATACTTGTAGCCCTTCTCCCGGTCATTGACCGCCCCTGCCAGACATTCGGAATCCGGAGAGGCTACCGCTACAGCCTCGCACAAAGCAGTCGTGAAAGTAGCAATACCACATTGCCGCGGATCGTAACCACCTACAAAGGCGATCCGTCCCGGCAGCGCAACAGCGCTCAAACTCCTATTTCCCTCACAAAATACATTCCCATTCCTCAGAAGTACCGCTGCCCTGAGGAATACAACTTAAAACCGCTGAACCATCACTCCATCGAGTGAAGTCCTATCATGTTCCCCTCCGTATCATTGATCAGCGAGATGAACCCGTGCTCACCAATCGACATCTTCTTAAGGTGAATCTCACCGCCGGCTTCCACAGCCTTCTCCGCACTTTCACCACAATCATCGCAGGAAAAATAGACAATTGTCCCACCGCCGCCCGAGTCTTTTCCCTCCATTTTCACAAGTGCACCAGTCGCACCCCCGCCATCACACTCACCGGGGAAAGCCCACATATCCAACTCCGGCATATGCAGATCCTCCAGTTTCTGGCCGAAGGTTCCTTCATAAAACTCTATGGCCCTTCCCATGTCTTGAACATAGATCTCAAACCAACCAACTGGATTACGTTTCGTACTCATGACTAACTATCATTTATAAAATCTTCTCCAATCACGCAAAGCGGAAATCCGCCCATTAATACATCGTCACACGAGCGTCACAACCAAGTCCGTAATTCTGCCTTATTCTTTCTTTATCTCTGTTTTTCTTTTAACTGACACACACTTCCACTTGCAACAGACCCGTATCTCACATAACCAGTCCGCCCCATGAGCAACTACCGCGTCCTCGTCTCCGATCCCATTTCTGAAAAAGGTGTAGAAGCATTGCGCTCCGCCGAAGGTATTACCGTCGACGTGAAAACAGGCCTTTCTCCCGATGAGCTCAAAGCAATCATCGGCGATTACCACGGCCTCGTTATCCGTTCCCAAACCAAAGTAACTCCAGACGTTTTCGAAGCAGCCACCAATCTCAAAGCCATCGGCCGTGCAGGTGTGGGTGTTGATAATATCGATCGTGACGCAGCCACCGATCACGGCGTGGTTGTCATGAATACCCCTTCCGGAAACACCATTTCCACCGCAGAGCACGCCTTCGCTCTCATGCTCTCCCTTGCCAGAAACATTGGCCCGGCTCACTCCTCCATGATCGCCGGCAGATTCGATCGTAAACTTTATACCGGTGTCGAAATCTTCGGAAAACGCCTCGCCATCCTCGGCATGGGCCGCATCGGCACCGAATTTGCAAAACGCGCACAGGCCTTCGGAATGACCGTCGTAGCATACGATCCCTTCCTCACCACTGCCCGCGCCCAATCTCTCAAAGTGGAACTCGCGGAAACTGCCGAAGAAGCTCTCACCGGAGCCGATGTCGTCACCCTCCACATCCCGATGACGCCGGATTCCAAGCACATCCTCAACGAGAAATCCATCGCGCTCATGGCACCCGGCGCACTCATCGTGAACTGCGCACGCGGCGGACTCGTCGATGAAGCAGCTGCAAAAGCATCCATCGATGCCGGCCACCTCGGCGGAATCGCACTCGACGTTTACGAAGTCGAGCCACCACCGGCTGATTTCCCACTCTTCTCTGCGAAGAAAACAGTATTCACTCCCCACCTCGGCGCATCCACTGCGGAAGCCCAGGAAAATGTCGGAATCGAAGTCGCCATCCAGATCAAAGATTTCCTCCAGACCGGCGAAATCCGTAACGCGGTCAACATGCCGAACCTCGATGCCAAAACACTCGAATCCGTCGGACCATATCTTGATCTCGCCAGCTCCCTTGGAAAACTCCTTTCCGAAATCGCCCCGGCTCAGTGCGATTCCATCACCTGCTCCTACCTCGGACCGGTTTCCGAACTCGATACCGAACTCGTCACCCGCAAGGTCCTCACCGGCTACCTCGCGGCAGCAAGCAACGAAGCTCAGGTAAATCTCATCAACGCCCCAGCAGTCGCAAAAGCACTCGGGATCGTTGTCAATGAATCAACTGTCGCCCTCGCCACCAACTGCACCGAGCTTATCGAAGTTACAGCAACCAAAGGAGATGAGAAAATCACCGTTGCAGGCACATTCTTCGGCACAGCCGCCCGTATCGTTCACATTTCCGGCCACAACGTTGAAACCAACTCCAAAGGACGTTTCCTCTTTGTCGAAAATGACGACCGCCCGGGCATCGTCGGAGTCATCGGATCCACTCTCGGCACCGCTGAAGTCAACATCGCAAACATGGCACTTTCCCGCAATGCCGCACAGAAAACAGCTGTAACTGTTATCGAAGTAGATACCGAACCTACCGCAGAACTCCTCGGGACACTTCGCAGCACTCCAGGCATCCTCAGAGTCCTTTCATTCGAGCTCTAGAATTTTTCAAAAATCTTCTACTTGCCAACCCGCCAAAAGATTTCCTAACTTCCTTAAGCATGAAAAAACTCCTTCTCGTAGCTACATCGATTTTCGCACTCAGCGGCATCGTCCAGGCAGACATCCACGCACCTCCGGGCTCCCAGTATACATCAAGCCGTAAGCTTGGTCGTGCTATCAGCAATATTCTTTACGGATTCGTCGAAATCCCTGAGCAAATTGTTCGCAAAACGGACGGTTACGGTCGTAAAGGCGGCTCAACCTGGGGCGCTGTCGAGGGAACCAATAAAGCATTCAAGCGCCTTGGTTACGGCTTTTACGAGCTTTTCACTTTCACATGCCCTACTTATCGCGGCACGTTCAAACCACCTTACGAAAAATGCGGTCAAGACAACCGCATTGATATGAACGTTCACGACGGCCTATCGGAATTCCCGCCGGAACTCGGATTCGAGACCTATTACGGTCATTCCCGCTCGCAGACTTACTAATTCTTTTCGAAAGATTTTTTTAAAAAACCCGGCAGGTTATTTCCTGCCGGGTTTTTTATTTTTCTGGCCTCGTATAAACGAAAATTCAGCACTCCTTTTCGCCAAATCTCACCTCTTAGAAAAAAATTCATTTTTAGACCGAAAAATACTTGCAATAAATCCGGATCTCAGCTTTCTTGTCGCCCCCACCGCGACTAACGACCCGTTCGTCTATCGGTTAGGACTCCAGGTTTTCATCCTGGCAAGAAGGGTTCGACTCCCTTACGGGTCGCCATTTTTCATGGTAAATCAGCCTCCGTCAGAGCACACGCTCCCGGAGGCTTTTCCATTTCATACAACCTGTAATTACCCAGTGACTCCTCAGCAAAAGGTCGCCTCTTTCAGAGATAAAAAAGGGCCCGGCTCCATCGCGGCACTTACTTGTTACGACTATCCTACTGCCCGCTTACTTGATGAGGCGGAGATTGATGTCCTCCTCGTTGGCGATTCCCTCGGAATGGTTGTTCTAGGCTTCCCGGACACCACACATGTCACCCTCTCCCACATACTTCATCATCTGGAAGCCGTCGCTCGCGCAAAGCCTAAGTCGCTCATCATCGCGGATCTCCCTATTCACACCTACGATGATCCCGCCCAAGCTCTTGAAACAGCCCGGAAGCTATCCGCCGCCGGAGCCGATGCAGTGAAACTGGAAGGCGGCATCCGCCAGTCTGAGAAAGTAAAAGCCATCACCGAAGCCGGCATCCCCGTTTGTGGCCATCTGGGAATGCTACCCCAGCGCGTTCTTGAAGAGGGCGGCTACTACAAGAAAGGCAAAACACCGGAACAGACCAAAGCACTCCTGGAAGGAGCCAATGCCCTCCTCGAAGCAGGAGCCTTCGCTATCGTGCTGGAGTCACTCACCCCGGCCGCCGCCCGGTCTGTTACCAAAAGCATTTCAATCCCCACCATTGGCATCGGTTGCGGAGACGCCACCTGCGATGGCGAAATTGCCGTCATAACCGACCTTCTCGGCTCCTACCCTTGGTTTGTCCCACCATTTGCCAAACCAGAGGCTCAACTGGCCACACAGACCTCACAGGCCGCAGCAAAATACCTGCAAAGAGTCCGCGCTCAAGCTACCCAAGAACGTTTCAGACCTTAGTGCTTCTCTACCTCCACATCCCCTTCTGCCACCGTATCTGCCCCTACTGCTCCTTTTATAAGCACACTCCTGGCAGCACACCCATCGGCAAGTTCGTTGGCGCACTTGGTGAAGAAGCCCTTCAAAGAAAAGGCAACCTGCCACTTTCCTCCAACCCCACTTCCATATACCTGGGCGGCGGAACACCATCGATGCTTTCCTCAAAGCACCTTTCGGCCCTATTCGCATCACTGCACAATGCCTTCGATATCACCGAAGCCACTGAGATCACCCTTGAGGCGAATCCCGCAACATTCGACCTGAAGAAGGCCCGCCACTTCAAATCCCTGGGTGTCACTCGAGTTTCCCTCGGCATACAATCCTTCACTTCCCACGTGCTCGAGACCCTCGGCAGGGAGCACTCTCCCGAGCAGGCGTCGGATTCCGTGAAACTTCTCCGTGAGGCAGGAATTCCATCGATCAATATCGACCTTATGTTTTCCATTCCCGGCCAGTCTCTCGCCGATTGGGAAGCCACTCTCCATACGGCGATCTCACTGAAACCGGATCACATTTCCGCATATAATCTCACCTACGAGGAAGATACCGCATTCTTCGACTCCCTTAAAAACGGCACATATTCGGAAAATGAGGATCACGATGCGGATCACTACCATTTGGCTGAGAAACTTCTGACCTCCGCTGGTTTCGATCACTACGAAACCTCAAACTACGCTCAACCCGGCCACCACTCGCGCCATAACCAGGGATACTGGCAAGGCAGCGACTACCTGGGCCTCGGTCCTTCCGCAGTCTCCACAATCGGCAACATCCGCCAGAAAAATATCCCCGATACCGCCGCCTACATCAAACAGGTAAACGCTATCGGAAATGCAATCCACGAAACCGAGGAACTCACCTCTGCCCAACGCCGCATTGAGCTGATTGCCCTCGGCCTACGGACCACCAAAGGCATCCCCATTGATCTTCTCGTCCCGGAATCTCTAGAAAGAGCCAGGGTTCTTGCATCTGAAAACCTCCTCAGAATCGGCGATACCCGCCTCCATCTCACCGCTCTAGGCCGCCCTCTCGTCGACCCCATAGCTGCGGAGCTCATCTAGCTACTCCGCTCTATCGGCTGTTTCACAGATACAATACGTCTCTCTAGAGCACCTTCTCGAGAAGTTGAACCATCGCCCCACCAGCAGCCTTACCGGTTTCCAGAACCTCTTCATGGTTCAGCGTCTCCTGCATTCCGGCCGCCCAATTGGTCAGGCATGAAAAACCAGCCACACGCATACCCAGAGCCTTCGCCTGAATCGCCTCCAGCACAGTGCTCATTCCGACAGCATCCGCTCCTAATGTGCGGACCATCCTTACTTCGGCAGGTGTCTCATATTGTGGACCTCTCAGACCGGCATACACGCCCTCGTTGAGCTTCATGCCCAGCGTTTTTGCCGCAGCTTCAAATTCAGCTCTCCAAGCCCTATCATAGACCTCGCTCATATCCACGAAATTTGCCCCCATCAGTGGAGTCGTGGCAGTGAGGTTCAGGTGATCGGAAAGCATCATCCACTCCCCCGGCAGGTGTGCCTTGTTTACAGTGCCGGCTGCGTTGGTAAGGATGAGCGATTCTACACCCTGCTCCTTCATCCAACGGACACCGGCAGTCACCACCTGGGCACTGTGCCCTTCATACAGATGGACCCGACCCTTCATCAAAACGACCTCGCTACTCCCGAGTTTTCCGAAAACAAACTTCCCCGAGTGGCCGGGAACGGTGGATACAGCCAGACCGGCATCCTCGAAGGCCACCTCGCGGCTCACCTCCACCTGATCGGCTAAAACACCAAGCCCGGACCCTAAAACAATACCTGTCATAATAATTAATTCGTTAAATTTCCTAGCCCCTCTTCCGCTCCAGTAGAATCATCATCATGAAGGAAAGAATTAGATTCAGCTCCTCGCGGGGTGAAAGCTCACCCAGCTTCTCGATGGCAAATTTCCCCTCCCACATCGCCGCCTGCTTCGTGATCCGCATCGCCTCACCGCCAGCCGTACGGTTCGCTATGTAGCTCGGGTGGCAGAAATATCCGGTAAACATCCCCACCACTGGAATTTCCCCCAAAAGCGAATCCATCACCTTCGACCATGGATTTGCTTCATGGATCGAGAAATCAGATTGGTTATCTCCCGGATTAAAGCACTCGTAATGCGCCTTCCAGATGGAGCGCCAGCCCTTCCGGCCCACACTTCCGATTTCCGTCCCATCCGACTCCGTGAAATTATAGCGCGCCGACCAATCGATCACCTTGTTGGCCTTAATTTCGGCCAGCAGCACGCTCTTTGATTTATCGGTGAAAATTTCCACATGCTCGCGGAATTTGAACATCTTTTGCTTTGTATAAATCAGCACCCGTCCATTCGCATCCGTCACAGTCGCCTGGCTTGCGAGAGCGATAATCTTGAAGGAAATTTTCAGCGGGTAAGCGATCCCCGCAAGATGGTTTGCAATACTGTTAGAAGTCACGTGAGCGCTACCAATGGGGGTAGTAAATGAATTATCCTGAGCCATAGCGAAAGACTGTGAGCTTCACCGTAAATGGCAAGCTTCATGATGCCACGGATACGCCGCCTAGGTTTTCTTTTTCGCGCGTTTTCTCCCGTATTTCACCTTCTTCTGCGGCGGCATTACCGGAGTATCATTTTTCAGAGTAGCAATCTGATCCCGCAAATGCGCGGCCCGCTCGAACTCCAGCTTCGAACTCGCATCCCGCATTTCCTGCTCCAGCTCGGCTATCACCCTCAGTTTATCGTAACTAGTCTCATCCTCCGCCACCAGAGAGGCGTTTAGCTTCTCCGCATGCGCCTTGCCCTTCTCATGGGTGTGCAGGCTCTGCTGGACAGCGCGGATCACCGATCTCGGGGTGATTCCGTGCTCCTCATTGTGCGCAATCTGCCGCGCACGCCGGTATTCAGTCACATTTATCAGCGTCTGGATGGAATCCGTCACCACATCCGCGAACAGAACACATTCCCCATTCACATGCCGCGCCGCCCTACCCGCCGTCTGTATCAGCGATGTCTCATTTCTCAGGAAACCCTCCTTATCCGCATCCAGAATACATACCAGCGAGACCTCGGGTAAATCCAGCCCCTCCCGCAGCAAGTTGATACCGATCAGAATATCAAAAGTCGCCGCACGCAGTTGCCGGAGGATTTCAACCCGCTCGATAGCATCGATATCAGAGTGCAGGTAACGGCACTTCAGCCCCGTCCCGGAAAGATACTCAGCAAGATCTTCCGCCGTCTTCTTCGTAAGCGTTGTAATCAGCACTCGTTCACCTTTCTCCACCCGCTGCCTGCAAAGCTCGATCGTCTCATCAATCTGCCCCTTCAGCGGGCGCAGGCTCAGGATAGGATCCAGCAAACCTGTCGGCCGGATAATCTGCTCCACCACCAGCGGAGTCCCCCGCTTTTCCGGATGAAAATCTTCGATCGCCTCCGCATTTCCTGAAGGAATCACTTTGATCTTCTTCAGATCGAACGGCGTGAAACCCTCCTCACCAGCCTTGGGTTTGACCGGGATATATTTCTTATTTTCCGGGCGAGAATTCACGATATCGAACACTCCCGGCGTCGCGGAAACATAAACGCGCTGGTTCGTCATCTCCATGAATTCATCAAAGCGCAGCGGCCTGTTATCCAACGCGGATGGCAGCCGGAACCCGTGATCCACCAGCGTCGTTTTCCGGCTTTTATCTCCCTCGAACATCCCGCCGATCTGGGGAATCGATGCATGGGACTCATCCACTAGCAACAGGAAGTCCCTCGGAAAGAAATCCAGCAGCGTATGAGGCCGCGATCCCGGCGGCCGCCCTGTCAGGTGCCTCGAGTAGTTCTCGATTCCCTGGCAGAAACCCATTTCAGTCATCATTTCCAGGTCATATTCCGTCCTCATCCGGAGACGTTGCGCCTCGATAAGCTTCCCCTCCTTCTCCAGCTCCGGAATGCGCTGATCCAGCTCCTCACGGATCTTTTTGATAGCCACCTTCATTTTATCACCCGCCGTTACGAACTGCTTCGCCGGATAAAGCGTGTGACTTTCCAGCACCTCGATCACGTTTCCACTCACCGTATGGATGGAGGAAACCCTCTCCACCTCGTCACCGAAGAATTCGATACGTATCGCCGTCTCATCAAGATAGGCGGGATGTACCTCCACCACATCTCCCCGCACCCGGTATTTCCCCCGGCCGAATGCGATGTCATTTCTCTCAAACAAAAGGCTCACCAGTGCACTGAGCAGCTCCTCCCGGGAAATCTGCTGCCCGGTCCAGACCGGAAACATCATGTCCTTGTAATCCTCCGGCGACCCCAAACCGTAAATACATGAAACCGAGGCAATCACGATCGTATCCTTCCGCGTAAGCAGCGATCCCATCGTCGATAGCCGCAAACGCTCGATCTCTTCGTTAACCGAAGAATCCTTTTCAATATAAGTATCGGACCGCGGAATATACGCCTCCGGCTGGAAATAATCGAAGTAGGAAACGAAATACTCCACCGCATTGTGCGGGAAAAAATTCTTCACCTCGGAGTAAAGCTGCGCCGCCAGAGTCTTATTGTGGCACATGATCAGCGCCGGCTTTCCGTGCCGCGCAATCAGATTTGCCATCGTGAAAGTCTTCCCTGATCCAGTCACCCCCAGCAACGTCTGGTGCCTGTTCCCTGCCTCCAGGGATTTCACCAACTTCTCAATGGCCTGATGCTGATCACCCTGCGGGCTGTAATCACTGGAAAGACGGAAAGGCATATCAAGAGAAGATGAACGGCTCCGGCGATAATTCCAGCGGGGATTCTCAGCAGAAATTCCATACGCGACATCCGGCGGCCTGCGGCTCTTACTTCACCAGTGAATTTCGCAAAAGCACTCCTCTACTTCGCGTTCTGCCTATCCGTCCTATCCTGCGCACCCGTTGCTACTGATCTAGGTGCCGAGAACTCCGGAAAGAAACCATTCAATCAACTCGATCTCGCCAGCAACGCCTGCGGCCCGGCAGCACTCCTCAATTCCTGGCGCTTTGGAAATCCTCGCTGGGAAACACTCTCAAAAAATCCACCGAACCTTTCCGACCGCGAACGCATCCGCTCCATCGCCCGCGGACCCGCCATGCGCGAATCCTCCTCATTACCCGGCCGCGCCCGCTGGACTAGAAACGGAATCAACCTCCTCGACCTGCGCGATGTAGCGAACGAGATCAGCCAACTGGAGCGGCTCCCCCCCATCTCCCAGGAAACCTTTTTCCTCAGACCCGCGGAATCCCAGGCCAGCCTCCTGAAGCGTGTTCACACACATCTCGGCAGATCACTTAACAACGGATTTACGCCGCTGCTCAGCATCCGCCAATACGAGTTAAAAGGTAAAGCCTGGGAAGGAAATCGCGGCCATTTTGTGACCGTAACCGGAATTTCTGAGATTCAGGATAATGGCTTCCACGTGAAATACATTGATCCGCTTGGCGGAAAATTCTGCTCGGGGGAAATACAAATCAGTTCCAGATCTTTCCTTTCATCCCAGCCCGAAAGAAACCCCAATCTTGAAGCAATTTTCCCACAGACAAGGATTGGCAGCTCATCCGGCAGAAGCGCATACATCGCGGTCTCAGCCTCCCTCGGCCAGTTCTAGACTGGATAAGCCGTTTAGCATTTCACCAAGCCTTTCAGGCCAGTTCTCAATGGCGAGATCAGGCTGAATTCATATTTCATTAAAACAAACGATGCTTGTCTCATTTTCCCAGAGAAATGAAGCTAGCCGGAGACCATGCAGCCAGGATCAAAACGCCCTCAAATCTGGCTCTGGCCGAACCTCGTAGGATTGGACGCGCCCATAGTCGCCGTTTGCTGGCAGTGGTTCCTTGCTGATGTATTCTCAGTTGATCTACCGGACATCTACCACCTGATCCTCGCCCTCAGCGTGTGGTGCATCTACCTGGCAGACAGGCTTTATGACGCACTCAATGCGCGCGATTTCGCCGGCGGAACGCATCGCCTTCAGTTTACGAAAACATACTTCCGCCCGCTAATCTGCATAGTCTCGGCAGCCGCAGCGTGGAATCTGTTCCTGATCTGGCAGAATGCCTCGGTGGATCTAATCCGGAATGGCCTCCTGACCGGCGGGCTGGTGATTATTTACTACGGATCACGTATTTTTGGAAAAAAATTCCTCTCAGCCATCTTCCCGAGGGAAATTCTCTGCGGATTTCTATTTACAGCCGGAACCAGCTTAGCCGTCTACACTTATGGAACCGCTCTAGACCCGTTCCGTTTCATTTTTGCAGTTACAGCTTTCGGGATCCTATGCTCATTGAACTGCATTCTAATTTCCATCTGGGAGCAAAACGAAGATCTGGCTGTCCGGGACCTCTCCTCGGCAAATCGGTTTGCCGAACTTCCGAAAATTGTTCCACGCATCAGCCTTGTTCTAGCCATTTTTTTAACCCTTTGCATTCCACTTGGCCCGCCACGATTTCTCCTCGCGGTTTCCCTCGCGGCCGTATTCCTCACCTGCCTCGCATTCTATGAGAAACTCCTAAGCAGAGAAGCAATTCGCGTTCTGGGAGACACCGTACTCCTCACCCCAATCATAGTCGCAGCCGTTGCCAAATTTACAGGTGGGTGAGGTTGAAATATTTGTTCGGGACGACTTGAGCAGAAATTGGTGAACCTTAAATCCCGAATACTTTTCCTACCGCCCCCAGAACTCCGTCCCAGAACCGCGCGGCAGGATTTTTCTTCCCAACCGAAACCTGCTGTTGAAGGACACATCCAGTGCCCTGGAAGAAATCATCAAACAGAGCATTTTTACCCCAGACGTAGGCTACGAATGTCTCCGCACGCTTTGGCGAATAGTTCAAATATGGGCTAAAAGCCACCGTCAGATTGCTGTTCACCCTACGCCCCGGGTGCTCAGGCAAAACATCCTCCGCCTGAATACCCCGCTGTGCGGAAAACACTAATTTCGCCGGCCCTTCCACAATCATATAACGAAATTGGAGATTTACCCACGCATGAAGCTTCCAGAAAACCCACTTTGACCGAATTCGCGGCGGCGAATTGTCCGGATGCGTTACTGCGACCAGATAATGGGGGCGGAAAACCATGGATTTTCCCAACGGGATCGTCACCACAGCCAGCTCCTCGGTTGCATCCCCTTGGGTTGAAAGAGTCACCTGACCACTCACCTCTCCCTTGTTTCGAATCTTCGTCAAAATAAATAGTCCGGCCGCCAAACTCGAAAAGGGATACTGCCAGTCGATCAACCACTTGGTCCTCTTCTCAAAGTCTCCCATCGTCCCTTGAAGGTAATCCACCTTCGTCATCATCACCTCTCCCAGTTCTAGAATAATCCGCTGTGCAGGATGACTTGGCGTCGCCGTGACCTGCTCGCTCACAGCATGATCAGCACCCAGTAAAATCGGTTTGGAAACCTGCGCGATCGGCGCGATCAAATAAAACGCCAGCACTTTCCATAACAGCGGAACAACAATAATCGCCGCCAGAATACCCAGAGCAACCAACGCCATCTGTCGCAATTCATTCTGCATCAGTGAATCGAATTTCGAACGCATCTCCTCAATCTCACGCAACTGACGTTCTTTCTCATCCCGAAGAAGCTCCTTATCCTTCAGCACCTCCTCGCTTTCGCCGCCCTCGATCTGAATCTGATTCCGCTCGCCCTCCAGCGACTGCTTCTCCTGTTCCAGCATCTTCATTTTTGCCTCCAGGCGACGCTTCTCCGCCTTGATTTCGTCATTCCTAAAAATGTTTTTGATCTTCTCCAGCCAATCATTCAGCTGCTTCCGCTCCTGCTCCAGCTTTCGTAGCTCACGCTGTTTTTGCTCGATCGTATCCGTAACCGCATTCGCCCTCTCAGCCAGCTCCCCGGCCAGAGCCTTGGTATCGCTCAGCTCTGCGATCGCCATTTCCAGCTCCTTCTCATGATATTTCACCACCATGGGAGGCACCACCTTGATCACGAAAACCACAAGCAAGAGCCCCAGTATTATCACATAAATCATCGCCTTACTGGCGATCCACATCAGGACTCTTGCGATAATTTGAAACATACTTCAGGGGTAATCTAATGCCTGAACAGCGTACAATCCACGCCAAACATCCTAACACCGTTTAGGAAAAACGGCTCGGAAAGATATCGGAAAGTGGTTTCCCACGGATTTCTACCCAGGCATCTATCATGCCGCGGCTCATGCTACGAGGCCATCAAGCCTCAATCATCGCATATGCATTGTGATGATGGATGGATTCGAAATTCTCCGCCTCCACCCGGTACCACATGATCCCTTGATGGGACTTCAATTTCACCGCCACATTCCGGGCCAGATCCTCTACAAAAACAGGCTGATCATAGGCGCGCTCTGTCACGGCCTTTTCATCGGATCTCTTCAAGCCCGCATATAATTCGCAACTTGCGGAACTTTCAGCCAATTCGATCAGCTCTTCAAAGGTCAGGTCGGTTGAAGCTTCCACGGAGATCGTAACGACTCCCCGTTGATTGTGTGCACCGCGCTCACTGATCGCCTTGGAGCACGGGCAAAGAGTAGCCACTGGAATCTGGACGCTCAGAAAAAGCTGACTCTCTTCCTTTGTCGAATAGCGGTATTCCATTCCCAGCTCATAGTCCATCAGACTCTCCATCCGGGACACAGGCGCTTCTTTTTTCCTGAAAATTGTAAATTCGCACCCGATATAGGCACGTTCTGCCTGAAGGCGTGAGGCCAGACTTTCGGTCAAACGGGCAAGCGACGCTCCGCTGAGCGGCTCCTTGAAATCATGGAGTGCCTCCACAAAGCGGCTCATATGAGTCCCCTTCAGGTGAGCAGGCAGCTCAACCGTCATTTCATACTTGGCGACCGTGGATTGCTCCTCATCCGCACCGACATAGCGGGCAGGATAGCGCAATTCACGGATACCGACACGATCGATCACGATTTCGCGATGATCCGGCTCATTCTGGGTGTCTGGCAAACCCTGCATCAGCTTCTGTTATTCTGAAATTTTGGATAAAAAAACCCGCCCGTAAAATCGGGCGGGCTTGAAAATTCGAGTTCCATGCGTTCCCGCGGGGTCCCGGATACCAGTTATGGCATCAGGTTAATCGCACGGGACTGCTTGATCGCGTTGTTGATTTTGCGATGCAGCTTTGCAGAAACACCAGTTACACGACGTGGAAGAATCTTCCCTGTCTCTGTGGTGAATTTGCTGAGGATCTCAGGATTGGTAGGCAACAATTGCTCGACAGGGATGTCCTGTCTGCGGCGCGTCATCTGACGGTTCGCCTTACGGAAATTGATGCGGCGTTGAATAGTCTTTGGCTCGGACATGATAATTAGCGGAGTTCGCGGTGAAGGGTTCTACGCTTAAGGAAGTGATTGAACTTCACTTTCTCCAGGCGGCCCGGAGTGCGGAGACTTTTCTTGTTACGTGTCGTTACGTAACGGGATGTTGGTTTACCCTCGGCTTTCGCTTCGGTGCATTCAAGAATGATTATTTCGCGTGGCATGACTCGGTTAGTGGGGGGCGGATACTGGCTTAATCGTCGTCGCCGTCAAGCGAAACCGTATTAGAATTCTCATCTTCTTGCGGTTTTCCTCCACTGAAGCCCACTTCATTGGAGGGACGGAAGCGCCTATTTCCATATTCTTTCTCCCATTCTGCCTGACATTCAACGGTTAGGCGGGCAAATGGAATCGCCTCAAGACGGGCGGTAGGAATTTTTTTCTTCGAAATCTCACATTGGCCATATTTCCCGGCCTTGATGCGAATCAATGCGTCGTCGATCTCGTAGAGAGCGTCCTGCTCCTTGGCCAATACGGATAGAGCAAAATCGCGGTCATACGCATCGCTACCGGCATCACCCTGGTGCTGGCCGCTGCCTGAAGCATCGCTACCTTCGGGAGCATTGCGGATAGTATCCCTCGTCATTCCGGTCATCGCTTCCACCAGTGTGTCGCGGAGATCCAGCAAACGCTGGCGCTGCTTTTCAATAAATGCAGGTGTATGATTGCCAGAACCACCTGAATTTTTAACAGGCTCGGACTTTGGCGGCACAAACTTCGGCCGGATCGGCGCGGCTGGTGGCGGAGTATCAACTAATGATGGCTTCTTCACCTTCTTGCTTACCGCCTTCTTCAAGGCCGTTTTCTTCACTACTGCCTTGCCGGTATCGGGAACTGTTTCGGCATTTTTTGCCGCTGTCTTCTTGGTGGTTTTTTTCGCAGCCATGTGGGAAAATCTTTCGGAAAATAAAATCTGATAAAAACCCGGGCAATAGTATTCAAAAGAACTCACCAAGGGCGCGGTGGATTAGCCCTTGAGATGGCGCACATCAAGGGGAAATTTCATTTTGCTCACTATTTCTTTACCTACCGCCCCTACCGCGAAGCTTGAATTGCCCCACCAGTTCACTACCTTACCGCTCCGCCATGCAACTTAGCGCGATAATAGAATCACTACTTGTAGCCTCACAGGACCCACTTTCTTCTGAAGAAATGGCACGCCTGATACGCGCTCGGGTCGCAGAGGCGGAAGATGTGCAACTGCGGGAGGCCGAGGCCGGCACAGCCCCTCCTCCGCTACCGGAATATCTCTCCACCCTTGCCAAAACCTCTGCCGAGAGCGTCTCAAAAGCCGTTGCCGGGCTTAACCGACACTACATCGAGACTAATCGCGCTTTCTCCATCCTTGAGCGTCCGAAGGGCTGGAAACTTTTCACCCGCACTGACTACGGCGAATTCGTCCGCCTCCTCTTCCCCGGCAGGAAACCAGAGCGCCTTTCCGGCCCCGCCATGGAAACGCTCGCCATCGTGGCTTATCGCCAACCTATCACCAAAGCGGCCATCGAAGCAGTCCGCGGAGTCTCGTGTGATGGCATGATTCAAAAACTTCTCGATCGCGACCTCGTCCGAATCAGCGGACGCGCGGAACTTCCCGGCCGCCCGCTCCTCTACAAGACCACCGATCTTTTTTTCGAGCACTTCGGCATCAATTCAATCGATGATCTTCCCAACGCTTCCGAACTCCGTCGCGTAAAATTGCCGGAGCCGGAAGAAAGCCAGCCCGCTTCCGAACAGGAACAACTCCAACTCTCCGCCTCCGGCGAATCACCTTCTTCCGGACAAACCGAAGACACACCTTCCAAAAACGCATGAGCCTCGACCCCATTCGCAAACAGATCGACCTGATCGACCAAGAACTCCTCAACCTCCTCTCCCAGCGCGCCGATCTCGTCCACGAAGTCGGAGTCGTAAAAAAGCGGGACGGACTACAGATCTACGCCCCGGAGCGTGAGCAGGCGCTGCTCGATCGCCTCGTCCAGATGAACCAGGGCCGCCTACCTGAGAAATCAATCAAAGCCATCTACCGGGAGATTATGTCCGCCGCACTCGCGCTCGAGGACGACCTGAAAATCGCCTATCTCGGGCCGGAAGGCACCTGGACACATCAGGCCGCCATCAAAAAATTCGGCCATTCCGTGGACTACTCCCCACAGCCGAATTTCTCCGACGTTTTCGACCAGGTCGCCCGCCGCCAGGTCAGCTACGGCGTGGTTCCCATTGAAAACTCCACCGAAGGCGCAGTCTCCCATACTCTCGATCTTTTCGTGGATTCCCCACTCCACATCTGTGCCCAGATCCTTCTTCGCATCGAAAATTGCCTCATGGCATCCATCCCGAAAGAGGAAATCAAAACCCTCTACTCCCATCCGCAAGTCTTCGGCCAATGCCGGAACTGGATTTTGAAAAATTATCCCGAAGCAGACCTTGTGGAAGTATCCTCCACCACCAAAGCAGCACAGCTTGCCAAAGAAAAGGCACACGAAGGAGCCGCCGCCCTCGGTGGCGCACTCGCCGCTGAAATTCACGGCCTCACCCTTTACGAAACCTCGATTCAGGACCGCGCCACCAACACCACACGTTTCCTCGTCATTGGAGAGAAATCCTGCCCACCCACCGGCAACGACCGCACCTCCATCCTCTTCGCCATCAACGACCGCCCGGGCTCCCTCGTCAATGCGCTCCAGGCATTCGAGCACCTCCATATCAACCTCTCGAAGATCGAATCCCGCCCATCCAAGCGCAAGGACTGGGAATACATCTTCCACGTTGATCTCTCCGGTCACGCCGAAGAAGAAAACATCGCCCAGGCCCTTGCCGAGCTCTCCAACCATTGCTCCATGGTCAAGGTTCTCGGCTCCTACCCTGACGTCACCGAGTAGGTCTCGACTCCCGCTTAAGCCACTTACCGTGAATGACCGCCGCCATCGGAATACTGAAAACCCGGCAGTCATCCCCGCGTATCATTACCTTGATGCGCTCACTCCTTCCCTTTCTCTTCCTATCCACAGGCCTGCCAGCCCAAGAGGAGAAAATTTCCTTCGAGGACCACGTATTCCCTATTTTCGAGCAGTCCTGCCTGAATTGCCATAACCCGGACAAAAATAAAGGCGGCCTCGATCTATCCACCTACTCGGCCACCATCCGTGGCGGCTCCTCCGGGAAAATCGTGGAAGCCGGCGATACATCCTCCACTCTTGTCAATCTGGTCAATCACAGTGCGGAGCCAGTCATGCCGCCCGAAGGTGAAAAACTCTCCTCCGAGCAAATCTCCATCCTAGAAAAGTGGATCGAAAACGGTTTACTGGAGACAAAATCATCCAAGGCAAAAGCCCCTTCAAAGCCCAAATTTGAAACAGCTCTCCGCTCCGATCCTTCCGCAAAACCCGAAGGCCCGCCGCCCATGCCGCAGGATCTTTTGCTGGATCCTCCGGTCGTCACCGAAAAATCCAGCGCCGTTCACGGCATCGCCACCTCCCCATGGGCACCACTTCTAGCCATCACGGGCCAGAAACAAATTCTCCTCCACCACACAGGCACACTTCAGCTCATCGGCATTCTCCCTTTTCCCGAAGGCACCCCTACCTCACTCACCTTCACGCCCGATGCACGCTACCTTATTGTCGGCGGTGGTGTTCCGGGAAAAAATGGCACCACCGTCACCTTCGATATCACCACCGGACAACGCTCCCTCACCATCGGCAAGGAATTCGATACCATACTCGCCACCGATATCCGGCCATCTTTCGATATCGTCGCCACCGGCGGCCCATCGAAGCTCCTGAAACTCTGGGACACCCAAACCGGGGAACAACTCCACTCCATCAAAAAGCATACAGACTGGATCACCGCGCTCGATATATCCCCGGATGGCAAACAACTTGCCAGCGGCGACCGCAACGGCGGCATCCACGTATGGGAAAGCAAATCCGGGAACGAAATCCACTCCCTCCGCGGCCATGAATCCTCCATCACCGCCCTCTCCTACCGCGCGGACTCCAAAATCCTGGCCTCCGCATCGGAAGACGGGACCCTCCGCTTCTGGGAACCGAACAACGGCAACGAAATTAAAAAAATCACCGCCCACAAAGGAGGAATCACCGACCTCGCCTTTTCCCCGGACGGACACCTCATCACCGTCGGCCGCGATCAGAAAGCCCGCCTCTGGAAACCGGACTTCAATAAACTCCGCGAATTCACTCTCCCAGCTCTCCCTACCGCCGCAGCCATTGATTGGGAAAAGAAATATGCATTCATCGCAGACGCCACAGGCAAAGTCCACGCACTCCAGTTTGGAGGGAAAAAAGACGCCAAACCCTTGAGCATCCCCACCAATCCTCCAAGCATAGCCACCCGACTCCAGCGAATCGCGGAGAACATCAAAACTGCCAAGCCGGAACAACTCCCTAGCCTCCGGCAACAGCAAAACCACTGGCAAGCCGCAGCAATCAACACCGAAACTATTTACAAAACCCAGACTCTTGAAGCCCTCGATCTGGAGAAAGCCCGTGACTTGGATCAATTCAGAGAAACACTCACCCAACTTGATCAGCTAACCAACTCTCTCCGCTCCAGCCGAAACCTCTCCCGTCATTTCGCCGAATCGCTGAAAAACGCACCCGAAGCCCACCTCCCGGAAGCAGAAATCACCCACCACGCACTGGAAGCTTCATCCGCCAACCAATCCGGAATCCTCCATCAAAAGGAGCTCGAGCTATTCTTCATTCGTAATCAAACCGACACCCGCTCCCGCGAAATCGCCCAGATTCGTGCCGCCATCCAATTGCTGGAAAAACAATACCGCGATACTCTAACCAATAGATAACCAAGCCTTTTCACCGAACCTGAAACCTTATGCCAGAACTCCCCGAAGTAGAAACCACCCGCCTCGGCATATCACCACATCTCATCGGGCAATCGATTTCTGAAATCATCATCCGCCGTTACGATCTACGCTGGCCCATCACCCCCACCATCCCCGAGCTCACCGGCGAGACCTTCACCTCCATTCACCGTCGCTCGAAATACCTTATACTGGAAACCAGCAACGGACAGGCCTTGCTCATTCACCTGGGAATGTCCGGCAGCCTCCGCATCATCAGCCCGGCTGAAGACTGGAAGAAACACGACCACTTCGCCATCTCCCTCTCCAACGGACTTCAGCTCCGCTACCACGACCCACGCCGTTTCGGCCTCATCCTCCAGATCCCCGTATCTGAAATAGAGACCCATAAGCTCCTGAAGAAACTCGGGCCGGAACCATTGGAAGAAACCTTCACCCCCCTCCACCTCCGCACCGCCCTCCAGTTCAAAACCATCCCTATAAAAACCGCCATCATGGATGCGAAAACCGTGGTCGGCGTAGGAAACATCTACGCATCGGAAAGCCTTTTCCGCAGCCGCATCCATCCTTCGCTACCCGCTTGTAAACTCACCAAGCCAAAAGCCGCACGCCTCGTCGCAGCTATCAAGGAGGTCCTTCAGGAATCCATTACCCAGGGAGGCACCACCCTCCGGGATTTCCTTAATTCAAATGGCGAACCCGGCTATTTCAAGCAACGCCTCTACGTCTACGACAGGAAAGACCAGCCCTGCCGCATCTGCCAGACACCCATTTCACACCTGGTCATGGCCCAGCGCTCCACCTATTTCTGCAAAACCTGCCAGAAACCCTGATTCAGCGGATGAATGTCGAAAGCAAACCAATCGCAGCCTTGATCGAGTTCAGGGAAGCCGTTTCCTCCGCCGTGTGATAACCGGTCGTCGGGATCTGCAAAGTCGTCCCGTTGATCTGACCCTCACTCGCCAGCGCCAAACGCCCGAGCTCGGTCCTTCCCAGCGATGAAGGCTTCTCCCTTAGAAGGTTTCTCTCCTCGATCCACTCGTCCTTGAAGCCATAGGAAATTCCCAGAACATCACAGCGCGCCACAATTTCCTCGGTGAACAACGGATCAAACCAAGCCGTCGCGTCTTTTCTGCGCAACACCACATCCTGCATCCCCGCCTCCTCCTTCGTAGGATACGGGCTGGTATCCAGCACCAGCAGCCTGCTCGTCGTGATCGACTCACGCCGCAGCCACTCCAGCGCATACCGCCAGCTTCTTCCCGCCTCCTCCTGGGCAGTGAACAACGCCGTCCCCTGGAAACCGATCGAATATAAATAAACGATCAAGGCCACACTCAGCACATTGTCCAACTGCGCGGAAATGTGCGTATCCGTCAGCTTCAGCCTATCCAGGAAAGCCAGCGGAGTCCCAGGCTCCAGATACTCCAGACCATCTAGCTCAAAAATCAGGTTCAGCCTCTTCTGGCAGAGGTAACCCGCCCGGATCGTCCCCTGCCCTACATAAGTCCCCGTATACGGCAAATGCGCCTGCACCCTTTGCCCCGTGAACCGGTCCGCAATCATCGCCACCATCTGCTCCGAAACAGAATCCCCTGTCAGCTCACTCTTGTTCCCCGCAATAAATGCCGCGTATTGGAACTCGTTCGGCCCCGTGCACACCAGCCCATGCCGATCCACGTGCGCGGAAAGCACCACACTTTCAGGATCTTTCCCTTTCGCCACCAACACCCCGCTATGCCGCTCCACGGAAATATCCATCTCCTCCAGCTCTCTCCTCAGCACCCGGAAAAACGAATCCTCCGCCCCCACCACCGATGGCTCCCGGATCAAATGCCGCAACGTAATTAGAAACGCGGATAGATCCGCTGTAGGTGAAGGACTCATGAATTGAAAACCCATTAGCACATCAAATGCCGCAACAGAAAAGCAAATCGCATAGCCTTTTATAAAACCGATCCCCATGGAAATTCCCCCTCGCCCCACCCGCTCTTCCTACCCCAGACTCCCCCCGAAAATGAAACGCCTCCTTCTCTCCCTCCTCCTCGTATTCCTTCCGGTCGCAGCCTCCGCCCAAGAGGACATGTGGGCACCAACCACCAAAACACCCACGGAATTAAAGATCGGCTCGGACCTGCGCAAACAGCTCTTCGATCAACTCCGCGCCCAAACAGACGGAAAAGTAAAATTCCAGGGAAGTCTCAAGACCTGCCGGAACTGGGCCTTTTTCAGCGGAAACACCCTCGATCTGAACAACAAACCAAAGGTAATCGTAAAAATGGGAGAAGACTGGGGAAACCCAGATGCCTGCGCCCTCTGGCTCAAAACCTCCAAAGGCTGGGTCCTCGTCGACTTCAGCTTCGGCCACAGCGATGCATTCTACATCATGTGGCCGGATCAATACGGAGCACCGAAAGATTTTTTCAGACACGACTGAACCTCACCAACTCCACCCGCCCCTCCCTGACCCCACATTTGCCTGCTTTCCAGCCATTCTCCATCCTTGACCCCGCGCAAGTAGCCGCATAAACCCCTCATCTCATGGGATTTGACACACTAGGCCTCTCGGCCCCCGTTCTCGAAGCAATCGCAGAATCTGGCTACGACACACCAACACCAATTCAAGCACAGGCCATCCCTGTGATCCTTGAAGGTAAAGATGTCATCGGCGCATCCCAGACCGGCACCGGTAAAACAGCAGCCTTCGCCCTCCCGTCACTTTCCAAAATCGAGAAAATGGGCAAAGCCCAAATCCTCGTCCTCGAGCCAACCCGCGAACTAGCCCATCAGGTCGCAGAGCAATTCGAAAAATACGGCAAACACACCGGCATGAAGGTCGCACTTCTCTACGGTGGAGTCGGTCTAGGCAAACAAATGGAAGACCTCGCTGACGCTGATATCGTCGTAGCCACACCAGGCCGCCTCGTCGATTGCTTCTACCGTGCAGCCATGCGCTTCGGTCATATCAAAATCCTCATCCTCGATGAAGTTGACCGCATGCTCGATATGGGATTCCTCCCACAGGTCAGGAAAATCGTAAACCTCTGCCCATGGGAAGGCCGCCAGACACTCTTCTTCTCGGCCACCATGCCAGCGGCCATCCAGACCTTCGCACAATGGTGCCTCGTGGATCCTATCTCCATCGAGATCGCCCGCCGCACCGTCGCCACAACCGTCTCCCACGCATTCTACCCGGTCTCAATCGATCAGCGCGATGAGCTCCTCCTCGGCCTGCTCGAGCAAACCGACTACCACTCCATCATGATCTTCACCCGCACCCGTCGTGAAGCGGATGAAGTCACCGGCATGATCAAACGCTCCGGCCAGCCGAAGGTCGCCGCCATGCACTCGGACATCAACCAGACGGACCGCATGAAAGCCCTCGCAGGCTTCAAAAGCGGAGAATACCAGATCCTGGTAGCCACAGACGTAGCCGCACGCGGCATCGATGTCTCCGGCGTATCCCACGTCATCAACTACCGCGTCCCTGAGAACGCGGAAGACTACGTGCACCGCATCGGCCGAACCGGCCGTGCCGAAGCGGAAGGTGATGCATTCACCATTCTCACCGCGGATGAGCTCGACTTCGCCACATCCGTGGAAATTTTCGTAGACCAGAAAATCGAGCGCAAAAAACTCGATAACTTCCCCTACATCTACACCGCCCTTCTCGATACAGATCCCGTAAAACCGATCCGTCGCAAGAAAACCGGTGGCGGGCGCAAAAAGCGCAGATAGGCACCCCAACGAATCCGCTGGAAAAAGCGAGCTCCCACCTCGAAGCTCCACCCCGTGATCCGCCTACTCACAATCCTCGCAATCATCCCCATCATCGCCGCCTTTGTCGTGCGCTGGTGGTTCGGCATGAGGCTGCTTTCAGGAAAGGGCCGGCACCAGTGCCGCTGTGATCTCGCCAAATGGGAGAAAACCTTCGGCCCCCAGAATATCCCCCCTTCCAGCAACGGCGATGCTTTGATCTACGCCACGCTCCTCAGGAAATCCTCTCTGCTGGACTGGAAAACCAGAGACCCCAGAGCCTCTGCATCACGAGAAGGCGCACGCCGCTTCGGAATGGCCGTGCCGCCACTCGCACTCATGGTTGCCCTCCTGGCAGTCATCGTAGGCCGCCTCCCCATCATATACCTCCTTCCGGTTTTCCTTCTGGCCATCGCCTCTGCAGTCATCATTTCCTACCTCAGCATCGCTCCAGAGCTAAAAGCTATCCTGATAAACTCACGCCGCCTCCGCGATAGCCATACCTTCCCCCGCCGCGAGGATGAGGAAGCGGTCATCGAAGTCGCAAACGCGCTCGCATGGAAAGAAGCAGCCCCTCCTGTCTTCAATCTCCTCCAGAAATAACACCCCTCCGGAAACGCGAAAACTCCGCTTTCCACCCCCTTTTTCATGAACACCCTCGCCATCTTCATCGTCATCTCGCTATTCCTTCTCTGGAACCTCGAATTCATCGCCACCCTTCTCAATCTCAAGACATTCCCCTCCACCCCTCCCGCCGAGCTCGAAGGTCTCATGGATCAGGAAAAACTCGATCGAGCCCGCTCCTATCTGAACATCGGCGCTAAATTCGGACTCATTCAGTCCACCTTCTCCCTCGCAGTCCTCCTCGTCTTCTGGTTCTCCCACGGCTTCCCTTTTGTCGAAAATATCGCCCGCTCCTTCTCTTCAAACGAGATCGTCATCGGCATGATCTTCCTTGCCATTCTCTTCACCGCGCAAAACCTCATCTCACTCCCTTTCGACTATTACGATACCTTCGTCATCGAGGAAAAATTCGGGTTCAACAAATCCACGGTATCTACCTTCATCGTTGATAGAATCAAAGGCCTGATCCTCGGCGCAGTCCTCGGCCTACCCCTCCTCGCCGGAATCCTCTGGATCTTCAATGAAATCCCGAACGCATGGCTCTGGGCATGGCTATTCGTCACCGTTTTCCAACTCCTCCTCACCTACCTGGCCCCTTCTCTCATACTTCCACTCTTCAACAAATTCACCCCGATGGAAGACGGAGAGCTCAAAACCGAAATCGAAGCGCTCGGTAAAAAATGCGGATTCCCACTCCAGGGAGTATTCGTCATCGATGGATCGAAACGCTCCACCAAGGCCAACGCCTACTTCACCGGATTCGGGAAACATAAGAAAATCGCACTCTTCGATACTCTCGTCGAGAAATCCAGCAACCAGGAGATCCTCGCCATTCTCGCCCACGAAATCGGGCACTTCCGCCTCGGCCATATCAAACAGCGCATGTTCGTCGGCATTCTCCAGATGGCACTCATCTTCTTCCTCATCGGCCTGGCCACCAATCCTGACGGCGCCTTCGCGCAAATGCTCCACCAAGCCTTCTTCATGGAAAAAGTCACACCCCACACCGGTTTGGTCTTCTTTACCATTCTCCTGGAGCCAGCCTCCAAGCTCCTTTCCATCCTAGCCAACGCCTGGTCCCGGAAACACGAATTCGAGGCAGACGCCTACGCTTCGGAATCCACCGGCACCCCGGAAGCCCTCGGCACGGCACTGAAAAAACTCTCCAGCGACCACCTTTCACATCCTGCTCCACACAAATTGCGGATCATACTCGATTACTCCCACCCACCACTCCTCCAGCGCCTCCGGGCTCTGGCAAAGTAATTGTCGGATCAGTCAGCAAGAGCAAATTTCGGCTGCTCTGACGGGATTTCCGTTTTCAGGAAGACATCGCCCGCATCAGCGGTCTTTGCAGCAGGTGGAGCTAGTTTCGAAGGTGTGCCCAGAAGGAGAATGCCAAAAAAGAGCGAAGCGCAGGCAGAAGACCATGCCCCTACGGGAATCAGATATTTGAGCCCAAGACGGCTCTTGTGAAATCCCACATGCAGAGCCACCACCATGCATACTATTCCTGCACCAATGCAGATACTTTGCGCGAAGCTCACATCCAGCAGCGAGCTCTGGAACGCCTTCGTATAATAGCTGCTCGCGGAGCTGAACATTCCTGCAACTCCCAGCCACAATCCTCCCAACCATACTGGGGATAAACGAATGTTCCTCTGATTCACCCGCGCCACTGGCTTCAGATTTCCCGAATATGGTCTGGGCGGAGGAGTCTTCGCCTTGCGGAAATTCAGACGACGGCGGGCCTCCAGCCCATCCTCCTTGCTTTTGGAATACGATGAATACCGCTTCAGATCTTCCAGCCTGAGACGGGCGTAATGGGCAACGGCTAGATCTCTATTCCCGGACCCGAGGGCAATTGCCACTGCCCATGTCGCAGGTTGGAATTCTTCGTTCAGGATCTCGCTCCCCACCTTCCGGGAAATGGAAGGATCTATACCGGATAGGATCTTCTCCATCGAATGCGTGGAATTTTTACGCTTCTTCTTTGCTTTCCTACGCGGCGGCCGTGCGGTTTCCCAAAAAAAGAGTTGGTCGTCGGCGCCTTCAACAGGTTCCGTCTCCATTGGTTCTGCGGTGGAAGTCATCATTTTCTAACGTTTACGGTTTCTCACAAAAAGCAGGGAGGACATGGCGCACAAAGCCAATGTTCGCGGCTCGGGAACAACGCCGGCGGTTGGCCAGGTCACCGTCCCTTCAAAAGGATCCTCATCATCAAAACTATAATAGAACCTGCTCGTATCATAGGTGAACTCCACGATCGCATCCGGTTCTCCACTGACGGATTTGTTCAAAGCCACATAGGCGATCCCCGCCAAATTCCCATCGACGAAACGGAACCGGGGAAACAAGGGATATTCCGTATCATCCGTTTCCTGGTAGGTAAAACCTGCGAAATCAAAGCTCAGTGTGATCGTGGAATCCTCCGCCTTGGTAATCGATGTGGTCCCACTCATCGGGACTACGCTGTTATCGTAAGCCACTGCCCCGGAGAAACTGCTGCCAGCTACCAAACCGTATCCCGGAGCGACTTCCGGGCCCAGCGTCACTTGAAAATTCACAACCGTGGTCGCCGCCAAAGCGGAAACCGACGAGAAGGTGAATTGAAGCAGAACGAGGTGTAAGGTGAATTTCATGGCCGTCGAGGAAGGCTTAACGTCTCCGCTTCAAAAATATTACAGTGGTTAGTAGAGCGAGTAGCCCCATGGAGGGTTCGGGAATCGCCGCGATTACCGATGCATCCTGCCCTGCCTTGATTTCCTTCAGAAGCTTCCTCAGCAAGGCCGCCTCGAAATCCTCGAAACCAGCGGCAGATTCGACAAATGATTGGGTTCCTGCTGCGGAACCACCGATCACATAGGATGAATAATACTCCGCTAGCTCTCCGCTTGGATCGTTGAGAGCTAGCCCGTTGACCATCTCCACACCGGAAGCAAGTGCTGCATCGCGGGCCGCTGCGACGTTATCCGAGTAGTTGAGACTACGGGAAGCGCTGTGATTATCGATCCCATCACCTGCCACATCTATGATTTGGACAACACTCTCGAATCCATTCTCCGCTCCTCCGGTTTCCGTGCCGAAAAGCGGAGTAGCGAATTCGATCGCGCTTCCTATACCAGTCCTTCCAGTGAAGGGCCTGACAACAGATGTGATGAGGTTCGAAAACGCCTGAGCAGATGTAAAATCCGAAATCTCCATCCATTCCACACCTATCGATTGCTTTGTTTTACTTGAGAAAAACAATACAGAGACCGCAATTTTCCCAAGATTTCCGCTCTCGATCGCAGCGAGAATTTCCCCACTCTTCATGGCATTCCCGTAGCCGGTCATCATTGTCGAGAAGTTCGAGTCATCAATACTGCTGGAAACATCCACCAGAAAAAGCAGCTCGCTATCTACCTGCACGGGTGCGGCCAGTAAGTCCTGGGCTAGGAAAATACTACATATTAGGGACACTAGACCGCATAGGGACCTCGGATAAATCCAGGATTTCTTGTACATTTCTGGGGGGGTGTGATGGGGGTTCACTGGGGGAGCCAATCGCTTAGCTAAACTAAGAAAAATGATAATACTTGCGTAATGTCAACATAACTTAAATAATTTCTTATGCGCAAACCACTGATTCTAACAGCTTTAGCGAATGCGCCGCGCATTCTCACAATGGTTGGCTTATTCGTCTTTGCACTTTCCGGGTTGGTGATCGCCTTGCTGGCACCAGCTGAAAATGACTTGGAAAATCATGAAACAAACACTTCCAAAACAAAGATTCAGATCATCGAACCCGAGCAATATCTGGGAAAGGATTTACCTGATCCAAATCTGGAGAAGCTGGTGAATTTTTGTATAAATCACACTACAGCCGATCGCGGTTTTGTAATTTTTTCCAATGGCACCTGTGTGCTCATTCCGGAGCCCTGTGAAGATCCTCTGACCACGGCCCGTGAAATGTTGGCGAATAACGCCAAACCCGAAGCTCGATTCCTAACTGAAAGAACAACTGACGGCGACCTCATCGTCACTTTCCAGAATTCCGTGTTTCACTGGGTCGGCTCCTACGAACTTGAAGCAATACGCAACTGGGCAGAGGCGAATCTTCATTCCCTTTTCTCGCCAGAGGAAATGAAAACAATCAAGCCGAACTGGACACCCCCAATGGATGCAAGAGTGGGGCTGGTGAGTCGGAAAAGGCTATTAGCTGATGGCTCCGGAATGGAAATCGTGAAAATTCTTCGCCCAAATACTTCCGTCGCAGCACTTGGGAAAAAGTAATCCTTCTCCCCTTAGCAAAGGCCTAGTGGTTGAAAATAAATTCCTTCGAGTTCAACAGCGCCCAAAAGATATCTTCCAACGTCTCGCGCCTGGCTTTTGCCTCTGTCACCTCACCGGCTACCTCCAACAGCTTTACTTTCTCGCCATCGGTCGGTTTCCTGCTGAACGCTTTGAGATATAGGGTATCAATGATCTCCTCCGTGCTTCCTCCTTCCTGAAGCATCGCCTGCACCACCTTCCCCTGCTTGATACGCTGGTGGACGGTATCACCGTTGATCAGATGTAGCGCCTGCGAAAGATTCGGCTCCATTTTCACTTCACACGAGCAAACCGTAGCCCGGCTCGCGCGTCCGAAGGTCCGCAGGAAATAGTTCGAAGTGTTTCCATCCGCTATCTGAACCGCCCGCGCGCCCTTCGGCAGCCCCTTGTATTTCTCAGACGTTTCTGTCACTTGGGAGATGGTATCGAGCAAAACCTCCGCCCGCACCCGGCGTATCATCGCCTTGGAGAAATTCCGGTCATCGTTCTCATTTGTTGCGTTCGTTTCAGTGGAGAGCTGATAGGTTCGCGAATTGCAGATATCCCGGATGATCGCCTGGAAATCATAATCATACTCCACAAATTTACCTGCGAGAGCCTCCAGTAGCTCCGGATTCGAGGGAGGATTGGAAACTCGAACATCATCCACCGGATCCACGATCCCCACCCCCATATATTGATCCCAGATGATGTTCACCACATTCTTCGCAAACCAGGGATTCTCCGGCGAAGCCAACCACTTTGCCACGCTTTCCCGCCGCGTCTGGTCTTTCTGGATTTCCGGGATCTCACCGCCAAGAAACTTGGGAATCATATCCTTCTTCGTCACCGGGTGCTTCATCTCCCCGTTATTATCGAAGATAACCCTCTCCCGCGGATCCTCCGCACGCTTCCTTTTCACCTGCGCAAAAAATGCCGAAAACTGATAATAATCATCCATCGTCCAGCGATCGAACGGATGATTGTGGCACTGGGCGCATTGAATCCGCGTCCCCATGAATACCTGCGCCACATTTTCAGTAAGCTTCAGCGTATCATTCTCCAACTGGTAGAAATTTGTCGCTGGATTTTCAAAAGTTCCACCCTTCGCGCTCAGCAGCTCCACCACCAGCTCATTGAATGGCATGTTCGAATCAATCCGCTCCCGCAGCCATTCATAGTATTTCAGCGCCGCCTTGTAGGAAACCTCATTCGGCCCGTTCCTAACCGTGCGTATCTGCAACAGCTCGGCCCATTTCATCACCCACATCTCCGTGAATTCCGGCCTCTCCAGTAACTCATCGATCAACCTCGCACGCTTATCCGGTCTCCCATCGCCGATGAATTTCTCACGCTCTTCCAAGGTAGGAGGTAGCCCGATCACATCCAGAAATGCACGCCTCAGGAAAACCTCATCACTGGCCAATCCGGATGGAATAATCTGGAGCTTATCCAGCTTTGCGGAAACCAACTCATCCACATAGTTAAACGGTTCTCTCTCCACTTTTTCATAGTCGGAATCCGCCGGCACCACGATTGCCTGCGAACCTTCGGTAAACGTATGGAACCGACCTAGCAGAAATGCCTCACCCCGCTCTCCCGAGACCGCCAGCCCTGTATTCGCCCCTATTCCCACTGAGTTTTCGTTTGAGGTGGAGAAAGTGGAAAGAGTCGTCACATCCCGATCCGTTCCGTCCGAATATTTCGCCAAGACAGTAAACGGAACCTCCACCTCTTTCCCGGCAACTACCACCTGCTTAGGTAAAACCTCTATCCCGGTCGGTTGGGCGATCTCTCCTTCATCAAATTTCGCCCCCCCTCGTATCCACTTCACCAGCGTCGTATGAAACGGACTCCCCTTCTTGAAAAGCTTCCCCCCGGTATGCGGCACCTCGCCGGTAGCCTTCGTCACTAGCAGAGACTCCTCCGGGATCGCCAGATTTATGCGCCGTCCCATCATTTCCTCCGTTAACCGGAAATGGTCCCCCTTCGGGTCGAAACCGTATAAAGTCAGATGAAACCCGTCCTGTCCACGCGCCGCTCCGTGACAGGATCCAGTATTGCACCCCGCGGCAGTGATCACCGGCATCACATCCAGTTGAAACGAAATCGGCCTGTCCTTCTTCGCATCCTTTACCTGAACGAGCACCTTCTGCTCCAGCCCCCGGTAAATAATTTTCAAACTCGTCTCACCGTCTTCCCGCGGAACCAGCAGATTCCCCCGCAGGCCTGCAAATTTCTCATCCGCCAAGCTCAGTTTTGCCAGATGGGTTATATCATGGGTTGAGGAATCCTTCATCCTCGCGATCACAATCACCCGGTGAAAATCCCCCTTCGTCTCCAACCGGATCTCCTTCGGGAAAGCCTCGATCGAGATAATTTCAGGATCCACGGGAGCATCCCACCGCGGCAAAGCCGTCTCCGCCGTGGGTGTGAGAATTTCCCCCTCCGGCCATTCCGCCCCCGTATCAATCCATTTTTTCAAAATCGCGATATCCACCTCGGAAAGCGGCTCACCATGCTTTTTCGGCGGCATCCGCTCGTCGTCATCCACCGCCAGTATCACCCGCTTATAAACTCCGGATTCCACAGCTTTCCCAGCCACCAATGCACCACCCGAATCTCCCGTTTCACGGAAATCATTAGCAGTAGACATATTCAAACCACCCTTCGCCTCCTCGGGCGTGTGGCACTCCACACAATTTTTCTCCAGCACACCCCGCGCGCCATCAAATCCGGACACATCCTCGTAAGCCACTGAAAGAGAAACAGATCCAGCGAAGGCAACGAAGACAGCACGCATAAAACCCATACGTATATCACACAGAGCCTCTTACAAATCCGAAGTTCAAAAATTCCCGTTTCCATTTCCCGAAACCGCATCCATCATCCGCCCGACATGCTTTCCATTCTCATCACAGGAAAATCCGGCCGTATGGGCCAAGCCGTAGCCGAAGCCACCGAGGCAAATCCCGAAACAACCATCGGAGCAACCCACGATTCCGGCGAAGACCTCAATAAAGCACTCGAGAACATCGGCTGCGTCATCGACTTCACCGTCCATACGTTTTCCAAAACACTACTCGAAGCCGCCGTCCGCACGAAAACGCCAATTGTTATGGGCACCACCGGTCATACCGATGAAGAGCTGGAGCTCATCACCGCCGCCTCGAAGGAAATCCCCATCGTCCACGCACCCAATTTTTCCGTGGGCGTGAACACTCTCTTTTACCTCACCCGCCTCGCTGCCCGTATCCTCAAGCAGGAGACCTTCGACATCGAAGTCACGGAAATGCATCACCGCCATAAAATCGATGCCCCATCGGGCACAGCCCGCCGCCTGCTTGATATTCTCAACGAAGAAACCGGAACCTCCTACAAAGACGATATCGCCCATGGTCGTGTCGGTAATATCGGCCCGCGCCGCCAAGGAGAAATCGGCATGCACACCCTCCGCGGCGGAGATGTTGTAGGCGATCACACCGTCATGTTTGCAGCCGATGGCGAGCGCGTCGAACTCACCCACAAAGCTTCGTCACGCATGACCTTCGCATCCGGCGCAGTCCGTGCAGCCACTTGGCTGGAGGGAAAAGAACCCGGCATCTACGATATGCAGGACGTGCTTGAATTGAAATAATCGCCCCACCCGCTCCGCTAATCCAAATACATGAAATTTTTCATAGCCCTCTCCTTCGGCCTCCTGCTCGCCTCCTGCAAAAAACCTGCGGAAGAAACACAGCAGATCCAGCAAATCCCCGCGCCGGAAGCCACCATCGAGGCACCCGCTCCACTCACTGAGTCGGTCGTCCGTATCAACTCCACCAGCCAGTCCTGGAACGCCGGACAACCTTGGGAGAAAAACCAGCCGACCAATCTGCGCTCACTCGGCGCCGTGGTCGGCCCGGGCCAGGTGCTCACCACCGGTGAAATGGTAGCGGACGCAACATATCTGGAGCTCGAGCTTCCGGACGGATCACAGAACATCGAAGCAAAAATCATAGCTGTCGATTATGAGGCGAACCTCGCGCTCATCACTGCGAAACACGAAGAAGATCTGGAAACTTTCTTTGAGAAGACCACCGCACTCGAGCTCGCAACACCTCCTTCCATCGGCGATGCCATGCAGATCTTCCAGGTAGAGGATAATGGCACCACTCTTCTCACCTTCGGCACACTCCAATCGGTCAACATGGGCGGCGGATTTGTCCCGAAGCAAAGCTTCCTGAACTATCTGGTAAAGGCCTCGATGCAGAGCGCCGCCAGCAGTTTTTCACTTCCCGTCATCAAGGATAACAAACTCGCGGGCATCCTCCTCAGCTACGATTCCGGCGAGCAAATTTCCGACGTCCTCTCCATCGACATCATCTCCCAGTTTCTTGAAAACGCCACAGAAGGCAGTTACAAGGGCTTTCCTTCCCTCGGAGTCGCCGTCGCCCAGACCGATGATCCATCTTTCCGGAAATTTTTGAAACTCACCTCCGACCAAGGAGGAATCTACGTCAGTAGCATCAAAACCGGCGGCGCCGCGGATAAGGCAGGAATCAAAAAGGGCGATGTCATCCTCGAAGCAGACGGCCACCCGATCGACCGTCTCGGCTACTATCAGAACGATCACTACGGCTCAGTCTTCTGGGGCCACCTCGTGCGCGGAGAGAAAGCCACCGGCGAAGAGCTTATCCTTAAGATCGTCCGCGATGGCGAGGAAATGAACGTAACCGCTACCCTCACCCGTGAGGAAGCAGAGGATAACCTCGTCCCCGACTACCAATTCGACCGCGCACCTAACTTCATGGTCAAAGGCGGGCTCATCTTCCAGGAGCTCACCCGCCCTGTCCTCGAAGCCTTTGGCAAGGAATGGACAGCCCGCGCCCCGCTGAACCTCTTGGATGCCTATGAGAACCCCGAGAAATACGAAGAGGGAATCGAACGAGTGATCTTCCTCAGCGGCTCCATCCCCACCCCGGCCACCGTCGGCTATGAGCCACTGCGCAGCCTCATCGTAAAAGAAGTCAACGGCATCAAAATCGATAGCATGAAAACCCTCATCGAAGCCTTCGCCACCCCGGATGCAAACAACCTCCACTCCATCGAATTCCTCGAGGAAAATTTCACGGTCTACCTGGACGACACCATTTCCAATAACGTGGACAGCGTCCTCCTCCAGCGCGGACTCAACCGCCTCTCCCGGGCCGAATAAACCCGGCTCCATTCAACTATTACCCGCTTCAAGTTTGAGATTTGAAATTTGAAGCATAGACTTCCATTATGAACAGCTCCCTGATCATCGATCTACCAACCCTCCCCGAGGAAGGCCAGGCCTTCTCCGGAGAGCTCGATGGCTCCATTTTCGACCTATCTGAAAACGACGCCACATCCGCAGGCCCCCTTGAATACGATCTCTGGGCACAGCGCTTCGAATCCGAGCTTCTGCTCACTGGCACCGTCTCCGCCCCCTTCACGTTTATCTGCGTCGTCACCCTCAGGCCATTCCTTAAAACCATCTACCTGGAGTCCGCTGCCATCGCCGTGGAAATCACCAAATCCAGCCAGATGGACGTCACCGATGCACTGCGCGAGGAGATCCTTTTGGAGTTCCCCGTGAACCCGAGATGCGATGAAGGGGACAACCCGGAACCTTGTGAAATAGATTCGCGATATTTAGCAGTGGACAAAGCTGCCGATAATGATCTATCACCTCCCCCCCGCAACGAGAACGACGACCGATGGTCCGCTCTCAACGACCTTCCCGGTCTCAAAGATCAACCTTAACTACTACAACGACCATGGCCGTACCAAAACGCCGTCAATCCAAAAGCCGCTCAAAAATGCGCCGCGGCGCGAACCGCTGGAAAGCACCGAACTTTAGCTCTTGCTCCGATTGTGGCGCAACAGTTCCTTCGCACATTGCTTGCCCTTCGTGCGGAACATATCGTGGACGTAAAGTTCTCGAAGTAGAAACTTTCTAGACCTTTTCTTCTGAAAGGATCTATCGAACCCCCGCCGGTATTCTGGCGAGGGTTTTTTCTTCGTACTGAAATACGGATAATCCACTAAAAACCTCATACCGACTCCATGAAAATCGTATTGGACGCCATGGGCGGCGATAACGCTCCCGCGATCAACATTACCGGCGCTATCGATGCTCTCAAAAGCTTCGATAAACTCGGTCATCTCTTTCTTGTCGGTGACGAAGAGATCCTGAAAACCGAATGCGCAAAGCAGGGGTTGAATCTAAATGATTCCCGTGTGAGCATCGTTCACGCACCAGAAGTAATCGGCATGGCCGAGCCTGGTGCGAAATCCGTCCGCAAGAAGAAGCAGTCCTCCATCAGCATGGGGATGGATATGGTGAAGGAAGGCACGGCGGACGCGTTTGTCTCCGCCGGAAACACCGGAGCAGCCGTGGCAGCCGCCACCCTCAAGCTCCGCACACTCAAGGGTGTGGACCGCGCAGGCATAGCCTCCCCGCTCCCCAATGAGCATGGTATCTGCAACATTCTTGATGCGGGTGCCAATCCGGAATCCAAACCGGAGCACCTCGTAGCTTACGCCATCATGGGCACAGCCTACGCGAAATACGTTCTTGGAGTGAAAGACCCGAAAATCGGCCTGATGTCCAATGGCAGCGAAGACGAAAAGGGCACCACTTTCACCAAAGGCACTTTCAAACTTCTGGAAGCCACGCCAGGCATCAACTTTATCGGCAACGTCGAAGGCCACGATCTTTTCGAAACCCAGCTGGACATCGTCCTCTGTGACGGCTTTGTCGGAAACATCGTTCTAAAGAGCGTGGAAGCCACCGCCAAGGCAGTTTCCAAATGGCTGAAGACCGAAATCAAGGAAACACCACTTCGCATGGCGGGAGCAGTGCTCGCCCAAGGCGCCTTCAAGGCACTGAAAGCGAAGAGCAGCTACGAAACCTACGGCGGCAGCCCGCTCCTCGGGGTCAATGGCGTAGTAATCATCGCTCACGGATCTTCCACCGGTCTTGCCGTGAAAAACGCGATCCGCGTTGCTGTGGAAACTGTCGCTCACAAGATCAACCCAAGGATTGAGGAAGCGATGGCAGCACTGCGGGAAGAAGCAGTTCTCTGAAAAACCCGGCAGCTGATATCAGCTGCTGAAAAACTATCTTCTGAAGTCTTCCGATAGACTTGGTTGAAAGGAGAGCCTACCTGAGCTCTCCACCCATCATCGCCTTATAGGTTGGGTCCAGATCGTGGAGTTCCTCATGGCTGCCATCACTTACGATGCAGCCTTTATTGAAGACAAGGATTCTGTCAGCTATTCGGATCGTGCTGAAACGGTGGGCGATAATGATCGTAGTCCGGCCCTTGACCAGCTCCGTGAGAGCCTCCTGGATTCTCTCTTCACTTTCGGTATCAAGCGCACTGGTCGCCTCATCCAGAATGAGAATCGGAGCATCCTTGAGGAAAGCTCGTGCAATCGCAATTCGCTGGCGCTGCCCACCTGATAGAGCCTCTCCCCGCTCACCTACCTCGGTGTCGTAGCCATCTGTTTTGCTGATAATGAAATCATGCGCGTAAGCTCTTTTCGCAGCAGCTTCAATTTCTTCGCGAGTCGCATCCGGCTTACCGATCCGGATATTTTCCTCAAGCGTTCCTTGAAACAATGAAGGGGTCTGTGGAACTACAGCAATATGGTTACGCAATTCGTTTTTATCGAAGTCTTTTACGGAAATACCATCCAACTTCACCTCCCCGCTTTGCGGATCGTAGAAACGTGGAACCAGCTGCGCAAAAGTCGACTTACCGGCACCACTAGCACCCACCAGGGCAACCACCTGACCCGCCGGAATATTCAGACAAACATCTTTGAGAACCGGAAGATCTTCATACCCGAACGTCACGTTCTCAAAACTGATACCCACTTGCGGCACAGGACATGGAACTGGATTGGACGGGTTCGGAATCGTGTTTTCCGCATGGAGAATAAATTCAATCCTATCCACCGATGCCTTGCCCTGTTGGAACAAAGAATGGATGGCCCCCAGTTTTTTCAAGGGCTCGTAAGACATGAAAAGTGCCGTAAACAGAACCATGAAACCCTCAAGTTCCATCCCCGCCTTCACACCGGAATATAAAGCCGCAGCAAAACCGGCAGCCGCGACTACCTCGATCGATGGCGAAATAATCTGACGGTATTTCACCACCTTCATCGTCAGGCGCAAAATTTCGGCGATACGTTTCTTGAACCGGGAGATTTGCTGCGCCTGGAGATTGTATGCACGAATTTCGAGCGCTGATTGGAGACTCTCTGACAATGAAGCAGTGAGATCCCCACCCTTCCTTTGCAGAGCTCGCGCACGTGATGTCAGTTTTTTTCCTGCCACCCGGATAAGCCCTATACATACAGGAACAGTTAACAGAGAAATTAACGCAATGAAGAAGCTACGGTCTGTCCAGGCCAGATAAGCAACGGTCCCCAGAGCGAAAACAAGTGTCGCCGGTTGCTTTACCAGATCATTGGAAGCCTGCGCGATCACCTGACGCAGAACCGTGGTATCGTTCATCAACCGTGCGAGAAGATCACCCGACTTATTGCGTTTGAAGAATGAAAGTGGAAGCGCCTGAAGCTTCACAAAAAGGTCGGTCTGAATCTCTTCCACAACCCGCAATCCCGAATATTGGATCAGGTAGGAGTTCGCAAAACCAGCAACTGCCCTTAATAGGAAAATCAAGGGAATCCAAAGACAGGTGTAAATGAGTAGCTCATTCCGGGAGACATCTCCCAACCAGTCTGTAAGCCATGAGACATACCACGCGTTCTCCTTGGAATTCTCATCAAACAGAATCGGGAAAACCAGCTTCGTCATCAACGGTAATCCCGCTCCGGAAGCAGCTGCGTAGACGAGTCCCGCTATAACCCCAAAGGAAAACGAAAACTTCACCTTCTTCAGGTGCTGGTAATATGGGGCAAATTTGTTCAAAGGCTGTCGCAAAGTCTGTTCCGCATACTACAGAGCATCAACTCCGAAAAAAGAAGACCCTAATCTAACAGGAGCCATGAAAAAGTAGCCGTCCTATATACTTCTGTGCTGTATCGAGGAAAAACAGCAATCCATGCGAGGTTTTGGGAGGCAGGTGCAGAGCGAATCAGGGAGTTTTTACGTATTCTCCAACCATCACCCGCGGATCACGGGATGATTCCCAACAACCACGATAAAATAATGAACCAATCTACATTGTCCGCAGCTTCTGCGATTTGGATTTCCTGTGCCTGCGCTTCAACCGCAGGAAGCGTTATTGAAATGTCCCCTATGGAAAAACCGGAAAGCGATGCGTTCTCAACAGCCAGGCGCCCGATCAGTAACCCCACACTGTTCGATCTAGCTCTTCCCACCACCAATATTCACCCGATTTTTATGACTCAACGTTTGCCGGACAGAGCAAATACAACAGCAGGAAGCCTCCCGATGGGAGGTGACTTCCAGGTGTATGCGTTACAACTCGAGTATGCCTTGGGTGATCGCCTATCCATCGTTGCAACGAAAGATGGCTACGTGGACTTTAACCCGGAAGAAACCGCACTTTGGTCTGCCCAGGAAGGTTTTGCAAATATTGGAGCAGGATTGAAATACGCCTTCATTTTTGATCCGGCCAGCGAGTTCGTGCTCAGCGGTACAGCCACTTATGAATTTCCGACAGGAAACGACGACGTCTTTCAAGGGGAAGGTGAAGGCACGGTGAACCTTATCGTTTCCGCCCTCAAAATGTGGGATGATCTACAACTAGCCGGTGGCGCCGGATTGCGCTTGCCGGTGGATGGAGAGCAAAGCACGAGCTCATTTGTAAGCGCACATACCAGTTTTGAAGTAACAAGTTGGTTTATTCCGCTGGTGGAGCTGAACTGGCATCACGTTCTGACTCCCGGCGATGGAAACGCAGCCTTCAATTCCCAGGCAGGTGGCGCGGTGCCTGTGGTCGCACAATTCGAAGGCTCCGATCTTTTGAATTTTGGCTCAGCAAATTCAGGAACAAATCGCGATCTGGTCACAGCTGCCCTCGGTTTCCGTTCTCGCCTCACACCCGGTCTCGACCTCGGAGCAGCATATGAAATCCCCCTCACCAATGAGGAAGACGGGATTATCGAAGATCGCGTGACCATCGATCTTGTCTGGAGATTCTAATCCAATTCCCGGCCAGAAAAAATCCCAGGTGGAAATATTCCGCCTGGGATTTTCTATTAAAGAATGGAGAGAACTGAATTCTTCAGAAGGATACGGCGATCTTGCACGCCACCCCCCGTCCAGCTCTTCGGGAATTAAAGCTCGAGGAGCATTCTATGAGGATTCTCGAGAGCATCCTTGATACGAATAAGAAACGTTACCGCTTCCTTACCATCTACCAGGCGGTGATCGTAGCTGAGCGCCAGATACATCATTGGACGGATCTCGACTTTGCCATTCACCGCAATCGGACGCTGCTGAATTGTGTGCATCCCGAGGATACCGCTTTGTGGCGGGTTCAAAATCGGAGTGCTTAGCAGCGAGCCGTATACACCACCATTGGAAATGGTGAAGACACCACCCGTGAGGTCTTCCATCGAGATATTTCCCGAACGACCTTTTTCAGCATAGTCCAGGATGTCTTGCTCAACCGTAGCGAAGGACTTTTGATCGCAATCGCGGAGAACAGGAACAATCAGCCCCTTTTCGGTGCCGATGGCTACGCCGATGTCGTAGAAGTGGTTTTCAACAACTTCGTTGCCCTCGATCCGGCCATTGATGGATGGAACGTCTTTGAGCGCTTGGGTGACGGCTTTCACGAAGAAGGACATGAAGCCGAGCTTCACACCGTGTTTCTTCACGAAATCTTCCTGCACCTGCTTGCGCAGACCCATGATAGCAGTCATATCCACCTCGTTGAAGGTAGTGAGAATTGCCGCGGTATGCTGGGCGTTCACCAGGTGAGTCGCAATCTTCCGGCGCAGCATGGACATCTTGCGTCGTGTAGTGCGGCCTTCCTTCACTTCCGACGGCCCGCTTTCTTTGGCAGGAGGTGTGGAGACAACCGAGAGTGGTTTCGGGCGGGATGTAGCAGCGGTTTCCTTCGGTGCCGGAGCTGGAGCAGCCTTCTTTTCAGCAGGCTCCGGAGTGGGCTTCGCATCAGGGGTAGCTGCTGAAGCCGAGCCGGGTTGCACGGTCGCGATGACGGTGCCGATGTTGACCTCTTCGCCTTCTGGAACCTGAACCTTGAGGATACCTGCAATAGGTGACTCAAGCTCATTGGAAACCTTGTCGGTTTCCAGAGTTACAAGGATTTCTCCCTTTTCGACGAATTCACCATCTTTCTTACGCCATTGGGCAACGTTTGCGGAGGTGATCGATTCACCCGCGGCAGGAACCACGATGTCAACTGCAGCGCCCGGTTCCGCTTCCTTCTTGGGAGCTTCTACCTTCGGTGCTGGTGCTGGCTCATCACCATTTGTTTCGAGCGATCCAATAACGGTACCGATGCCTACCTCTTCACCTTCGCCTACAGTGATGGTGAGCACACCATCAGCTTCGGCTTCGAGTTCATTGGAGACCTTGTCAGTCTCTAGACTTACGAGCTTATCGCCCTTCTTAACTGTTTCTCCATTGCCTTTATACCATTTTGCAATGTTTGCGGATGTGATGGATTCGCCGGCAGCCGGCACTTTGATTTCGATAGCCATTTTGGAAGTTTGTTTGAGAGAAAATTAGATTTCGAACGCCTTCTCGAGAAGCGCCTTTTGTTCACGGTAGTGCATTGCCTTGGAACCGGCAGCAGGACTCGAGCCGGGTTTACGACCGGCATAGATCGGCCATACTCCGAGCGTGTTCAAGAATTGAGGCGAAATATATGTCCAAGCACCCATGTTCTTAGGCTCTTCCTGACACCATACGAAGCGATCCGCATTCGGGAAGCGACCAATAATTTCCTTCACCATATCACCGTGGAACGGATAAAGCTGCTCAACACGGACGATGGCTGCGCCTTCAATCCCGTATTCCTTACGGTGAGCGACGAGATCGTAGTAAACCTTGCCGGAGCAGAAGACGATGCGGTTGACACTGTCCGGATTTTCGACCGCGATCGGATCCTGAATGATTTCCTGGAAAGATGTCCCTTCGAGGAAATCTGCCTCGCTCGATACAGCTTCCGGGCGACCAAGCAGGCTTTTCGGAGTCATGATGATCAGAGGCTTGCGGAAATCCCGATGTTTTTGACGACGTAGAGCGTGGAAATATTGAGCCGGTGTAGTGAAGTTTCCGACGATCATATTCTGCTCCGCACATAGCTGGAGGAAACGCTCGAGACGGGCGCTGGAGTGCTCCGGTCCCATTCCCTCGTAACCGTGGGGAAGAAGCATGACCAGATCGCTCGGTGTCTGCCATTTCGATTCCGCGGAGGAAATGAACTGATCGATGATTACCTGTGCTCCATTGGAGAAATCTCCAAACTGTGCTTCCCACATTGTGAGCATGCTCGGGTAGGAAAGCGAGTAGCCGTAATCGAAACCAAGAACTGCAAATTCGGAGAGCAGTGAGTTATAAACACAGAATTTCGCCTGATCTTCGGCGAGGTTTTGCAACGGGATGTAGCGCTCGCGTGTTTCGTAATCGTAAAACACAGCGTGGCGCTGGGAGAATGTTCCGCGGCGGCAGTCCTGCCCGGATAAACGCACTGGTGAGCCTTCGAGCATCAAAGCGCCGAAAGCGAGGGATTCCGCAAATGCCCAATCGAACGGGCCACCTTTTGCGAGTGCATCGACACGGCGTGGAATGAAGCGTTTTGCGAGGGTCGGGTTGAGCGTGAACGTATCGGGAACTGTAGTGAGAACTTTTCCGATATGCTGCAGGCGCTCTTTGGAAATACCGGTATTTACGGGATCGTGATTATACTCCGGCTGGATGATGGCGGTCGAGCCACTGAATACCGTGCGGTCTCCAGCCTCGCTCATCTTGACCATTTTCTGGTGGCCTTCTTCTAGCGTATCCCAGATCGCCTGCTCCAGGGCATCCGCATCTTCCGGAGTAAGGACCTGACTCTCAACGAGTTGCTTTTTGTAAAGTTGACCGAAGGTGGTCCGGGCCGCGATTTCCTTGGCGACGAGAGGCTGTGTGAATGCAGCTTGGTCCGCTTCGTTGTGTCCTTGGCGACGGTAGCAATACATGTCGATCACCACGTCGCGGCCGAACTGCTTGCGGAATTCGAGAGCGAACTGGGCAGCCCAATAGAGTTCCATAGGCTCCTCACCATTCACGTGGAGAATCGGAGCTTCGATCATTTTCGCAACATCCGTCGCATAGGCGGAAGAGCGGGCATCGGCAGGCATTGTGGTAAAGCCGATCTGGTTATTGATGATCAGATGGATTGTGCCACCAGTGCGGTAACCCGGCAGCTGCGAAAGGTTCAGAACCTCCGCAACGGAGCCTTGGCCGGCAAAGGCGGCATCACCGTGGATAAGAATTGGAAGGACACGCTTGCGGTCCGTCTTGTCACCGTCGTCTCCTAGAACACGCTGGCGGGCGCGGGCTTTGCCCTCCACCACTGGATTCACCGCCTCAAGGTGACTCGGGTTTGCGGCGAGGTTGACGCGAACATTTCCGTCTGGAAATTCACGAACGCTTTCATAGCCGAGGTGATATTTCACATCGCCATCGCCTGCAACAAGACCTGGCTCGTAGTTTGGAGTGAACTCGTAGAGCAGGGTTGTGAGAGATTTTTTGACGAAGTTTGCCAGAACATTGAGACGGCCGCGGTGGGCCATACCCATCTCGATTTCCAGCACATCGTTTTTCGGGCAGTTCTCCAGAATCGCATTCAGGACAACCATCGTGCCCTCACCACCTTCAAGAGAGAATCGCTTCTCCCCGAGGAATTTTTTGGCGAGGAAATTTTCAAATGTCTCGGACTCAAGGAGCCAACGCAGTGATTTGATCTGCAATTCAGGATCCGAGTCCGGACCGTTTGCACCATGCTGCTCAATACGCTCACGCACCCAATGGCGGACCGTGGTATTGTGAATGTGCATGAATTCGAAACCAATTTTCCCCGAGTAGGTCGCCTTGAGAGCAGTTACCATATCGGAAAGAACCATCTTTCTACCGTCGAAGAAATATGGATTGGAGGCTTCGCGGCTCATTTCAGCCTCGGTGAACTTGTATTCGGAAAGCGCCAGACGAGGGTTTACTTCCGGGGTTTCATCGAGCGGATTGATCTGTGCCTGAGTGTGCCCGAGCGTCCGGTAGTTGTAAACCAGACCGACCACTTTCCCTTCGAATTCGTGATCTTCATGGACGGCAGGAACCGAAGACGCAGGAGAGGAAACCGGTGCGGCAGACTTTGCGGGAGCGTCTCCTTCTTCCGGTGCCTGGGAAACCCCGAGCTCGAATCCTTCAAAAAATGACGACCAAGTAAGCTCCACCGAGCTAGGATCTTCGCACCATTGTGCATACTTCTCGTCTAGCAAATCCGCATTGAGTCGCGCTGAAACCGATGAATTCATGAGCTTTTTGGTTCTGCGGACCACGCCGGAGGCATTTTTGATTCTTGCTGGTCTCGCACGCGGCTTAGTTAAAGGTATGGCGGGCTTGCGTCAACCATTGCAGTCTGAAAATATCACCCGAATTGCTAACGCATGATTGAAGTCAAACATCTCAGTAAAAAATACGGTCGTCACACAGCGGTCAAAGACATCTCATTTTCCGTCGCAAAAGGGGAAATAATCGGCTTCTTGGGGCCCAATGGAGCCGGAAAGACGACCACAATCCGTATGCTCACCGGGTTTCTTCCACCTTCTTCCGGCTCCGCCAGAATCGCCGATTTCGATATTTTCCGCCAATCCATCGAAGCCCGAAAACGAATCGGCTACATGCCGGAGAACGTGCCGCTCTACGATGATATGCGCGTCCGCGAATACCTGTCCTTCCGCGCCCGCATCAAAGGGCTTTCCAACTCTGCAGCCCGTGGCCGTGTTTCCCACGTCATCGATACCTGCGGGCTTGAGGGAGTAAAACGAAAGATGATCAAGACACTTTCCAAGGGCTACCGCCAACGCGTGGGTCTTGCGGATGCTCTGGTCCACGAGCCTGATTTGCTGATTCTGGACGAGCCTACGAACGGCCTCGATCCGATACAAATCCGGCAAATTCGTGAACTCATCAAACACCTCGCCCTAAACCACACGGTTCTGATTTCCACCCACATCCTTTCGGAAGTAGAGATGATCGCAAACCGTGTGATCATCATCGACAACGGCGAAATCAAAGCTGCAGACACTCCGCAAAAACTCATTGATGATATGAGGGCCGCCGGGCGTGTTCATTGTGAAATCGAGGGAAACCCCGAGGTCATCACACCAATTTTCGCGAATCTTCCGCATGTAAAAAAGGTCACGCACGAGGCATTGGAAGAGAATTGGATGAAATACACCCTCTGGTCGGACTCGGGGACAGACACCCGCCAGTCTCTAAATGCCATCTGCGCGGAATACGCTTGGCCACTCCGCTCCCTGTATCGTCACGAGGCCACGCTTGAGGACGTATTTGTAGAACTTACGAGAAAGGACTAGGGTCGTGAAAATATGAGCTTACCTATTGTCCTGATCCTTTGCACTGGCAACTCGTGCCGCAGTCAGATGGCAGAGGGCATTCTCCGCAAAATCGCCGGAGATCTATTCAAAATCGAGAGCGCGGGCTCGGATCCCGCCGGGCACGTCCACCCGTTGGCAGTGGAAGCGCTTTCGGAAATAGGAATCGATATTTCCTCCTATACTTCCAAGCACTTGAAGCTATTTCTCAACGACGAAATCAGCACCGTCATCACAGTCTGTGGAAACGCGGACGATGCGTGCCCAAAGTTTCAAGGTCAGGTAAATCGCCACCATTGGGGCTTCGAGGATCCACCGAAATCCATCCGCCGCAATGAGACAGAGATCGAAGCTTTCCGCCGCGTACGCGATGAAATCTCCATGGTTTTCACTTCATTTGTAGCGGGATACCGGCAGGGCATCTCGGCCAACTGACCAGCGGCATATTTCGCCTCCTGCTCTCCACGGGCACCTCACCGTTCCCTGATAAATTTCCGTCCTCGGGTATTGCTATAAAAAAGGCATGCCTTCAGCTTTTGCCACGGAAACATGGATGCCATTTTATTAGCAGTAGCTTTTGCCTTCGGGCTACTCGCGCAACAGCTGCGCCTGCCCCCTCTTGTCGGATTCCTTGTCTCCGGATTTGTTCTGCAGGCATTCGGCCAGAAAGCCGGTGCCGCACTTCCGATCATAGCGGATCTCGGCGTTACCCTCATGCTCTTCAGTATCGGGGTTAAATTACGTATCAGGACCCTTGCTCGACCGGAGATCTGGGCTGGCACATCCCTCCACACGCTTACCACTCTCCTGGTCTTTACCCCGGTCCTGGTAGGAGTTTCCCTATTAGTCAGCGGGGCAACCGATCTCACCTGGCAGACTGCTCTACTTCTTGCCTTCGCCTTCAGCTTTTCCAGCACCGTTTTCGCGGTAAAGAGCCTGGATGACAGTGGGGATATGGGATCCATGCATGGCCGCATCGCCATCGGCATGCTGATCATGCAGGATATCCTCGCGGTTCTTTTCCTCACATTTTCCTCCGGAAAAGTCCCTTCCATCTGGGCAATCGTGCTGCTCGCCGCACTGGTTTTCGGTCGCAAACATATCGGCAGTCTCATTTCACGCTCCGGCCACGGGGAAATGATTACTCTCTGCGGACTGTTCCTGGCGCTGTTTGTCGGCGCGAAAGGTTTCGACAGTGTAGGACTGAAAGCAGATCTCGGAGCTCTTTTCGTAGGCGTTCTTGTGGGCTCCCACCCGAAGGCTAAGGAGCTAGGCAAATCACTCGGCAGCCTTACCGATCTTTTCCTCGTCGGATTCTTCCTCCAGATCGGCCTGACTGGCATGATCTCCATGCAAGGAGTGCTTTGGGCGCTGCTCCTTCTCCTGCTGTTACCCATCAAGAGCATCGCATTCTTCGGACTTCTTACCCGTTTCCGCCGCCGGTCCCGGACATCCTGGCTTAGCGCTCTCACTCTATCCACCTATAGCGAATTCGGACTCATCGTCATCGCACTGGGGGTTACAAAAGGGTGGCTCGGTGCGGATTGGCTGGTCGCCATGGCGCTCGCTCTCTCACTCAGTATTCTAATCCTGGCTCCGGTTTCCCGCCGCTCGGAGGAAATCTACGACCCCATTTCGGATTTCCTAAAGAGATTCCAGACCAGAGGCCGCCATCCGGATGATCTTCCGATACAGAACAAGGGCGAACGTATCGCGATCTTCGGAATGGGCCGTGTTGGCACCGTAGCCTACCAGCGGCTGAACGAGCGTTACCCCGGGCGCGTCATCGGCTTTGACCGGGATCCGGTTTCCGTGGAGCACCATCGCTCAGCGGAGAGAAATGTGATGGTCGCTGATGCCACGGACTCGGATTTCTGGGAAAAGGTCAGTGTGAAAGACAACATCGACCTCGTGGTTCTCGCCATGCCGAAGCAAGGCTCAAACACTCATGCTGCCAAAACCCTGAAACGCCACGATTTCCAGGGAGTCGTCGTAGCCACAGGAAAATTCCACGATGAAGTGAAGGAGCTCCGCGCGATGGGTCTCGATACCGCCTTCAACCTGTATACAGAAGCAGGAGCTGGCTTCGCCGAGCACGTATTCAAGGTCTTCGACCAACAAAGACCCGACCTCTCGGGAAAATGGAAACGCAGGGCAGGTGACGATGACGAATCCGTCATCAACCTCCCGGGTTTTTCCTAGCTGCTAATCCTCCCTCACAGGCACGCCGCTCGGATAGCGCCACCAGTTCCAGCCTTTCCCGAGTATCATTCTTATCTCCTCTGCTGCCAGATAAGCGCACGGAATCAGGTAAAGCGTGATAAACGTCGCAAATAGAATCCCGAACGCCAGCGAAACCGCCATCGGGATCAGGAATTGCCCCTGCAGGGAATTATCAAAAAGTAGTGGCAGAAGCCCGGCGAACGTCGTCACCGAGGTAAGGAAAATCGGGCGAAAACGACGTGTTCCCGAGGCGATTACCGACTCCATAAGATCCTCTCCCGCACGTTTTTTCTGATTGATGAAATCCACCATCACCAGCGAGTCATTCACCACCACGCCGGCAAGCGCCAGAATGCCGAAGATGGAAAGATATGACGGAACTATGTCCATAATCATATGCCCGAAAAGCGCCCCAATCGCACCAAAGGGAACTGCCAGCATCACAAAAATCGGCTGATAGAGCGAGCGAAACGGTATAGCCAGCAGAGCATACAATGCGGCGAAAAGTGCGATTCCCCCATAGAGCGATTGCTTCTTCGTTTGCTCATGGTCAGCCACGTAGCCCTTGTAGCGCCAGGAAAGCTCCGGATGCTCGTTTAGAATCCCATCAAGATCCGACGCGAGAGCCTTGGAAATCGATACAATATCGATCGTCTCATCCACAGGTTGCGCGGAAACCCCGATCACCTGCGAGCCATCCTTGCGCTCGATACGTGAGCGCGCCTTCTCATAGGTAGCCGTGGCAACCGTTGCGAAGGGCGCTTCACCACCGGATGGAGTCCGGATCCGAAGCTGGTCGAGCGTGGCCAGGGATTGGCGCTGCTCCAAAGGCATCCTGATCATCACCCGGATATCATCACGATCGCGTTGCACCCGTTGCGCTTGTTCTCCAAAAAATGCACTTCTAACCTGCCTGGAAAGTTCACGCTGCGTAAGCCCCAGCACCTCGCCCTCTGGACGAATTCGAATGATCAGCTCATCGTTTGTTCCACCGGAATTCGAGTAGGCACTCTCGATTCCATCGTAGGATTCCAGGAGTTCCTCGACCTGTTTCACCACCAGATCCTTGTCCTCATTGTCGGGCCCACGGATCTCAACCCTTAATGACTCCACCTCATTATCACCGCCCATACCCCCACCGCGGTCACCGGAAATGAAGAAGCCGCTCACATCTGGCATATCTCCGATCAACTCCGTCCACCGCGCTGCAATCTCCGAGTTTTTCGGCCCCGGTTCACTACGAAATCCTGGATCCGTCACGCCTATCACCACGATCCCCTGCCGTGAATCGACGCGATTATTCCCAGCCCAGCCACCGGAGGTCTCGACGTAGTCAGTGATCAATGAATCTCCCGTTCCCGGATCCACGAAATCCTTTTTCAGCTGATCAATCGCCGCAGCCACCTGCTGCGTCCGCTTATCCGTAATTTCCACAGCAGTATCCTCCGGCATGCGAATCATCGCCATGATGCGGTTCCGGTCGATCGATGGCATATTCACGAAACCCATTTTTCCTGATGCAAAATACCCCACCGAAGCCATCCCGATCGCCAGGAAAATTGCCAGCACCACATATCGGTGATGGGTGGCACCTCTGAGCGAGGGCTCATAGATTTTCTCCACGAAAATCTCGAGGCTATTGGCAATTTTCTTCTGAAATCGTTCGAGAAAATTGAGATTCTTTCTCTGCACGCGGACGTGCTTCAAGTGGCAGGGTAGAGCCAGCTTCGACTCGATGAGTGAAAAGATCAGCACGGAAGCCACCACCGGCGGAATCTGCCGGGTGAATGTCCCGTAGAATCCGTCGAAAAACATCAGCGGCACGAAAGCAACTATCGTAGTGATCACACCGAAAGTCACCGGTGTAGCGACCTCAAGGGTCCCCTCGGTGGCAGCATCGAGCGGATCCACTCCATCCTTCAGCTTCGTATAGACATTCTCCGCCGTGACAATCGCATCATCCACCACCAGGCCGATCACGATGATGAAACCGAAAATCGACATCACGTTCGCGGTAATCCCGAAGTAAGGCATCATGATGAAGCCGCCGGCAAATGCCACCGGGATCCCGATAACCACCCAGAAGGCCAGCATCGGCCGCAGGAAAAGACCCAAAACGATCATCACAAGCACACCACCCTGGAGTAGCGAGGTGAGCAATGTCCCCAGGCGCCCTTCCAGCTCCTCGGAGGAATCATCCCACACTGAAAGTGAAACACCCTCGGGGAAACGCTCAGCTCCCGAGGCGACGTATTTCTTCACCTTCGCGGCGATATCCAGCGCATTCTCATCACCCAGGCGGAGCACTTCCACCAGCATGCAGGGCTGCCCGTTGAAACGCAAAATCTTCGTCCCTTCCTCAAACCCATCGATCACCTTCGCCACTGTGCCCACCTTGACCTCGGAGCCATTGTCATTGCTGATGACGATGTTTTCGAAGTCCGAACGGTTGTAAGCCTGTCCCTTGGAGCGGATCGTCAGCGCTCCCTCATCCGTCTGGATCCTACCTGCCGGAAGATCGATTGAAGATCTTTGGATCGCCTGGGAAAGATCGGTGAAACTCAGACCGAAATCCCTCAGCCGCTGCGGATCCGCCTCAATCGCGATTTCCGGTGGCGCGCCCCCTAGAACATTTGCCTGGGAGATGCCCTGCATGGAAATCAGATCGTCCCGCACCGAGCGCGAGGCCGAGAGCAGATCCTCATCACTCATATCACCGTGGACGACCACCTTGATCACGTCGAACCAGGTCGTTGTATCCGGAATTATGATATTCGGCGGATCAATTTCCGGTGGAAAGCTGCTGATCTTTTCCACACGTGTTTTCACGTCTTCCAGAAGCCCATCCAGATTGGTATTCGAGTCCGCCACGACCTCCACCCGTGCGCTACCACTTCCAGCCCTGGATTCGATTTCCTTCACTCCGGACAGCCCTTCCAGCGCAGCTTCGATCGGCAGGATCACTCCTTTTTCAACATCCGCCGGGCTACCGCCCCGATATGCCACCTCGATTTCCACCAGCTCACGGGTAAAACCCGGCTGCACTTCCAGCGCCACCTTTTCCGTGGCTGACCAGAATCCCCACGCAAGAATCCCGAAGAGCAGGAAATTTGCAGCAATATCGTTTTTTGCGAACCAGCGGATCATCGATGAGTTTCGATACATACGGCTAGAAACAGCCGTTTTGTATCATCTTTTTGATTTAACTGCGCAACCTAGATGGAAAAGTCAGGCATCGTCTGGGTTTCGGAGAATGAATCGAGGGTGATTTTCTCCAGATCCTTCGTCAGTTTCACTGAAATATCCTCCCAGACTTGCTTCACTCCGCTCCCCGATTCACCCTGGTCCACTGCGGTATTGATCAACTGCGCAGGCTCCACCGCATCAACAATCTGCCGCATATTGATTTTATCCGGCTCCCTGGAGAGCAAATATCCACCACTGGCACCCCTGCGGGAGTCGATCAACCCCGCGCGACGAAGGTCGTTTAGGATTTGCACCAAAAAGTTTGAGGAGACAGCTTCGCGTTGCGCAAGGTCATCAAGACGGGTAAGAGTCTTCCCGTCATACCCCTTCGAGAGCTGCACTAGCGCCCGGCAGGCATATTCTAATTTTTGGGAAATTTTCATGAGTGAAACAAAGCAAACGGCACCTCCAAATCGTGGAGAAAAATTATGCGGGGGGGAAGCCGCGAATCTGGATAACCTCTGGACCAAGCTAAGAAGTGAAGCCGAGAAGCTTCATGATAGTGAGCCGAGCCTGCGCCCCCTGGTAGACGATGTGGTGCTCACGCGCGCAAGCTTTTCAGAATCTCTGGCCGTAAGGCTGGGCCGCAGGTTGGCCCGTGAGGATATGCCACGCGGAATCATCGAGCCGCTGTTCACGGAAATCATTTCCGGCAATGAATACATCTCTCATGCAGCGGCGCGCGACCTTCTCGCAATGTTCGAGCGGGACCCCGCCTGCTTTTCACCGCTGGAGCCCTTGCTGTTTTTCAAAGGCTTCATGGCACTGAGCACATATCGCGTCAGCCATCAGTTGTGGACCGATGACCGCCGATGGCTCGCCCTGTATTTCCAGAGCATCTCCAATGAAACCTTTGCCACCGACATTCATCCTGCCGCACAGATCGGCTGCGGTATCCTTCTGGACCACGCGACGTCCTTCGTCGTTGGTGAAACCGCGATTATCGAAGACGACGTCTCCATACTCCACGAAGTCACCTTGGGCGGAACTGGCAAAATAACCGGGAACCGGCATCCAATCATCCGTTCCGGCGTACTTATCGGAGCCGGAGCGAAAATTCTCGGCCGTGTGGAAATAGGAAAACATTCGAAGGTCGGCGCCGGAAGCGTAGTGCTAAGCGACGTGCCCAGCCACACGACAGTCGCCGGAGTACCCGCGTCCATAGTAGGTCAATCCAGCGAGGCAAACCCAGCTTTGGAAATGGATCAGCATCTGAACTGCTGGAGCCCTTCCATCTAATCCCCTGATGAACAAGGACGAAGAAAACGCGGAGCCGACCAAGCGCGAATGGATTGGCTACTGGAGCATGATCGTCCAGCAAACGCAAAACGCCTTCAATGACAAGGCGGCGCAATTCATACTCATCCCCCTCGGCGGTGCGGTGGGCTACGCCGTGGAATCAATCGCCGGGCTGATGATCGCGATCCCCTTCGTGCTCTTCGCTCCGCTCGCCGGATGGATGAGCGATCGTTTTTCGAAGAGAAATGTGATCGTCGGCGCCGCCATCGCACAGGTCTGCATACTTTCGCTGATCTGCTTCGCAGTGGCGGTCAAACAGATGCCGCTGGCGCTCATCGGCTTCTTCCTGCTCGCGGTCCAGTCCGCCTTTTTCAGCCCGGCGAAGATCGGCATCAACAAGGAACTGGTCGGATCCAAGCACCTCGGATTTGCAGCCGGAGTGCAGCAGATGATGGCCATGTTGGCGATTCTAGCCGGTCAGATCGTGGCTGGATGGTGGTATGACAAACGATATGTCTCACTGGGTTCGGTTGAGGAAAACGCATGGAATGCGGCCTATTTTCCACTAATACTGCTCGCCTGCCTTTCCGTCCCCGCGGTTTTAATGGCTATTTCCATTCCGAAGGTGCCGGCCCAGGGCGGCGAAAAGCTAACCAAAAAACTGCTCACCAGCCATTTCAAGGACCTCAAGGAATTATGGAAAGGCGTGGGACTCCGCAGGGCTTCGTTCGGAGTCGCATATTTCTGGGGATTTGCGGCATTTCTCAATTTGTGGTCCGTGAAAGTAGCGAAATTCCTTACCGATGGCGGTGAAGGATTCGGCACGCTCTCTTCCATGTTCATGGCCGCGGCGTCATTGGGCATGGCGATTGGCTTTGGCTTTGCATCGTGGTTGCTTAGAAAACGGATCGAGCTCGGCTGGGTCCCTCTTGCCGGAATCATGATGACGATCTTTTCGGTGGTCCTCGCCTTCCTTCCTCTGGGTGGCTGGCTGTTTCTCATCTGCCTGGGCCTACTCGCATTTTTCTCCGCACTCTTCCTCTCCCCGCTGAATGCCTGGATGCAGGACAATTATCCCGCCAATAAACGCGGTGAAATGCAATCCGCCGTCAATCTTCAGGATTGCTTCGCCGGAATTCTCTCGGTGGTCGGCATCGAGTTGATGATCCTCCTCGCCGGCAAGCTCGGCATGACAGGGGAAGCCGGTTACCGCATGCAGATCCTCGTAATGGCTGCCACCTGTGGTCTCATCTCGATCTATATTCTCCGGTTGCTACCTTCAGATTTTATCCGCCTCGTTGGTCTTGGGTTTGTGAAAACGGTTTACCGCATGAAATTCTCCGGCACGGAACGTATTCCGAAAACCGGCGGGGTGCTCCTGCTGCCGAACCACGTGACCTTTGCCGATTCGTTCTTCATTTCCGCAGTCAGCGAGCGCCCGGTCCGCTTTGTGATGGATGAAACCTTCATGTCCAGCAGGCTGATACGATTCTCGGCGAAACTTTTCGGAACCCTCCCGATCCGCCGGGATCAACCGCTGGAAGCAATTCGTAAAACCATCGAAGCCCTCGCAAACGGTGACGTCGTAGTGCTTTTCCCGGAAGGCCAGCTAACCCGCACCGGAGCGCTTTGCGAGCTGGAGCGCGGCTTCGAGCTCATCGCCCGCAAGGCAAAGGCTCCGATTTTCCCAGTCTGGGTGGATGGTTCATGGGGCTCTATCTTCTCATTCGAGAGGTGGAAATTCTTTAAAAAGAAACCTCACAGCTTCCCCTCCGGGCTATCAATCGCGGTAGGAGAAGAGATAACTACCGAGAATCCTACTTGCAGGGAAATCCAGCAGGCACTGATGAAAACTTCAGGAGAAGCAATTGCACGCCGCTTCCACAAAGGTGGTTCCTCCAGTGAAATCAATGCCCACCAGCTTACCCAGATCGCAGCACTTCCCCGTGGTGGTGAGCTAATTCTCCTAAACCGGGAAATTTCTCCCGCCCTTATCGATACTCTTACGGTGTGGGCCAAAAATACGAAAACCGGGCTGCGATTCGTAGACCGTTTCGATCCATTGATCGGCGATCATTGGTTGGGCATGGAAACCCTGTGGCAGCAGATCATCACCTTCAACCTGCGTCATATGAAGATCACCTTTTTTGACTTCAGCAAGGCCGCTACCTCACCGATCGAGAACGAGAACATCGTCCACCTGCCGTGTTTGGCCGTTGGTGGGCAGGTAATCTCGATGTCCATGCCACACCCGCCGAAACCGAATGAAAAAAGTGAGTTCCAAGCCGGGCACAAGCCAAACTCTTTCGGGAAAATCCTTCCGGGCTGGCATTTAGAAAACAATAGAGCGCTCCCGGGCGATCTCGAGTTACCGGAAAAATGCTCGGTCGATGGAGAGGGCTTCCTCATCATGGAGCCTTTCCTCCCGCTTTCGGCAGAAATTTAGGATCCCTGGTTTTCTCCGACACCAAAATCACCAGCCATATTGGTGGGATCAAGCGCCTCGGCCAGCTGATCCCGCGTAATACCCAGCTCTTCCAGTTTTTCTTCGCAGAGAATTCTTACGGTCTTTCCACCCTTGATCGATTCCTTCGCAATCGCTGCCGCGCGATCATACCCGATCACAGGAACCAACGAGGTGACCATCGAGAGGGACTGTTCGATCAATTCTTCGCAACGTTCCTCGTTCGCGGATATTCCATCGACGCACTTTTCTGCAAATGCCTTCGCGGAATTCGCCAGCAACCGGATGGATTCCAGAACTGTCTGCCCCATCAATGGCATATAGGTATTCAGCTCGAACTGCCCGTTCGCTCCGCAAAATGTAACCGTAGTCTGGTTTCCGAAAACTCTCGCGGCAACCATAGTCATCGATTCACACAGCACCGGATTCACCTTGCCCGGCATGATTGATGAACCTGGCTGCACTGCCGGCAGACTGATCTCTCCAATGGAACAACGCGGTCCAGATCCCAGCAACCGGATATCATTGGCAATTTTCAGGAATGAAGAGGCGATCGTATTGAGCTGCCCATGTGCCTCCACCAGCGCATCCCGCGCGGCTTGCGCCTCAAATGGATTTTCCGCCGCGTGAAATTCCAAGCCCGTTTTCTCCGCGATAAAGCCGATTGCTGTCTTGGGAAAGTCAGGATGCCGGTTCAAACCGGTCCCAATTGCCGTTCCACCAAGCGGAAGCTCCAGCAGGGCCTTGATCGCCTTATGGCAGCGGTCCCGTGCGCGCTCCACCTGCTTCGCATAGCCTGAAAACTCCTGCCCCAACCTCATCGGCACGGCGTCCATCAGATGCGTGCGGCCGATTTTCAAAACATCGTGGAATTCGACAGCCTTTCTTGAAAGGGAATCGTTCAGAATTTCCAGCGCAGGAAGGAGAGTTTCACTGAGCTCAAGACACGCCGCCACATGGATCGCGGTCGGAAATGTATCGTTGGAAGATTGCCCGAGATTGATGTGATCATTCGGGTGCGCTGGTTTCCTTGAAGCAAGAGCCTCTCCCGCTGCCAATGAGCACAGATTGGCGATCACCTCGTTCGCGTTCATGTTGGTCGAAGTCCCGGAACCGGTCTGATAGACATCCACCGGGAAATGGGAGTCATGCTTTCCGGCCGCCACCTCACCGGCAGCCACTGCGATCATTTCCGCGAGATCCTCGGGAAGCTCTCCCAGCTTCGAGTTTGCCCGGGCTGCCGCTTCCTTGATCACCCCGTAGGCGTGGATCAACGCCGGGGACATCACTTCCCCGGAAATCGGAAAATTGACAACCGCACGTTGGGTGGAGGCGCCATAGAGAGCTGCGGACGGCACGGCAAGATCGCCCATGGAATCTGATTCGATGCGAGTATCTGACATATGGCAACAAACAGCCGCCGACACGTCTTCGCAACCCCTGATACCAGTTACCCAACCTTGCTGAGCGCAGCCCTCAGCGCGCGAACGTAGAAGCCTATTTCCTCCTTGGAAATGCAGAGCGGAGGCATAAATACAATTGTATCGAGGATATTCCGCGTGATGACACCGAAGGATCTCATCTCCCGGATCACAGCTTCTCCCAGCCCCTGCCGCAGCTGAATCCCAGCGACCATCCCACATTGCCGGATTTCCAACACCGACTGCCGCCCCTCTTCCAATTCGGCAAGAAGTTGACCGATGATCGCAATTTTCCCGGGAAGAGTTTCAAACGTCCCGTCTTTTTCGAAAATATCCAGCGAAGCAAGTGCGGCAGCGCAGCCGATCGGGTTAGCCGTGTAGCTGTGCCCATAATAGAACGCATTTTCCGCAGGCCCGAGAAAAGCTTCATACACTTGGTTTGTGGTCAAAGTAGCAGCAAGTGGCACCGTACCGCCTGTGAGTCCCTTCGCCACGCAGAGGAAATCAGGGATCACACCTTCCACCTGACAGGCGAACATCTTCCCGGTGCGGCCAAATCCAGTCATCACCTCATCCAGAATCAGATGAATGCCTTTCCCGGCTGTCCACTCGCGGAGCTCTTTGAGCATCCCCTTTGGCCAAGGCCGCATTTCATTTACGCCCTGGATCAAGGGCTCGATCACCAGAGCGGTGACGTCCGAAGTGTCCACATTTTCAAGATCAGCCATTGAGGAAAGAAACTGCGTCTCGAATCCCAGCTGCTGGAACCTGGAAAAAAATCGATTCACCCCACCGAGCGAGGCCGCTCCCAGAGTATCTCCATGGTAGGCATTGTCGAAGGCAAGAAAACGAACCCGCTCCCCTTCACCCTTCTGCATCCGGGATTGCATCGACATTTTCAGAGCGACCTCGACTGCCGTAGACCCATTGTCGGAAAAAAACACCCGCTCCAGAGTCTTTTCAGGGAAAAAAGAAACTAGTTTCGCGGACAATCTGGAAGCCAACGGATGCCCGAGGCCCAGATATGAGGAATGATCCAGAACCGCCGCCTGCTTTGCGATGGCCGAGGATATTTCCGGCCGGCAGTGGCCGTGGATATTCGTCCAGATGGAAGAGTTTCCATCCAGATATTTGTTCCCGTTCTCATCGTATATCCAAACTCCCTCCGCGCGGGAAATCATCAAGGGTTGGTGATCAGGCGCGCACCATTGCTCCTGGCGGGTGAACGGATGCCAGCAATGGGCTTTATCAAGAACGGTGGATTCAGACACAGGAGACCAATAACAACGAATTCCCCTCGGGAAACGAAAATATCCGAAACATGGTCGGGCGGGAACAAGCTGAAATAGGCTCGAACCCGCCCGCTCCAAACAGGATCAATCCATGGACGGATAGTCTGTATAACCTTCCGCACCCTGGGTGTAGAATGTGCTCTGATCAGGCTCGTTCAGGTCCGCACCGGCGTTAAACCTCGCAGGTAGGTCAGGGTTCGCCAAAAACGGAACACCGAACGCAACGGCATCGACCAGCCCTGAAGCGATTTGTTTATCCGCCTCCTCTTTTGCGTAGCCCATGTTTGCGACAATTATGCCCGGATAGTTCTCACGGATCGGAGTCAGCACATCACCCTCCTGCTTTTGTGCAAAATCTCCACGCATGACGTGGAGGTAGGCCAGATTCAGCGGGCTGAGCTTTTTACTCAAATAGGTTATCAGAGCGATGGGATCACTATCGATCATCGAGTTAAAACTATTGAGCGGAGAAATCCGCACACCTACTTGGCTGGAATCGAAGACTTCAGTCACCGCTGCCAGCACCTCCATAAGGAAGCGACAGCGGTTCTCAATACTTCCGCCATAGGCACCGGACCGCTTGTTCGCCCCATCCCGCAGAAATTCGTCGATAAGATATCCGTTTGCACCGTGGATCTCGATTCCATCGAAACCTGCAGCCTTCGCGTTTTCCGCTGCCTTTTTGAATCCGGCGACAATACCCGGGATTTCCTCATCACTGAGTTCGCGGGGTAGCACATACGGCTTCTTTCCTTCCGGCGTATGGACCTCGTCTCCCTCGATTCTCAAAGGGCTTGGCGCCACAGGTTGTGCACCATCGTTGAGAAGCGGGTGGCATGCACGGCCACCATGCCACACTTGAAGGAATATTTTCCCACCAGCCGAATGCACCGCGTCTGTGGTCAGCTTCCAGCCATCTACCTGTCCCTCGGAGTAAATACCAGGCTCCATCCAGAAAGCGGAATTGCCTTCGATCGCCATCGTTGCCTCTGCAATGATGAGTCCAGCGCCAGCTCTTTGGCTGTAGTATTCAGCCATCAATTCGTTGGCAGTATGATCTTCAACTGCACGCGCTCTGGTAAGCGGCGCCATGAAAATTCGGTTGGGTAAGGTGTAGGGCCCGATCTCGAGCGGAGTGAATAAATCTTTCATAATTTCAGGAGTTTGAATTTTCATTTGATGAGACCGAGGAATCGATTTCTCTCGGTCCATAGGGTAAATAAGGAGAGGACGGTAATGAGGATCACCGGTGGATCAAGTAGCCCGCCGCCTTTTGTCAAAAAGACGTGAAACGCCAGAATATTGATGATGACCGGGCCGAGTAGCAGCAGCCCGATGGAGCGGGTTCTGGGAACTGCCACCAATAATCCGCCGGCGATTTCGAACAGCTTCACAAAAGCCAGATACCCGGTGGGATACAGGGCCGCCATGAAAAGCGCGGGAGGAGATCCCTCCGGCGGTCCCGGCGGCATGGGGATGAAATTGAGGAAAAAATTCAGTCCGAAGATCAGGAACAGAAGTCCTAGAAGCCCTGCGGCGATATGCGATACGTATTTCATATGAGTGTTTGGTTCAGGTGGTTTCAGGATAGGATTCAGGCGAGATCGAAGAGCAATGCTTCGACATCTGTTTTTGCAGTAAACGTAAAGTTTCCGGGTTCTTCGGTGCTGGCTGCATCACCGTCCTCCAGGTTCACTTCGCCAATGCCGAGACTGCCGCTGACCAGCTGTAGCCAAAGTCCGCGACCTTCCTTGAGTTCATGGGATATCGTATTTCCCGATTTCAGCCGCAGCCGGTAAACATCCGCATCCTGACGGATCGTTGCGGAGCCCTCGCGACCTTCAGGGGATATCACCAACACTTTGGGTGAGCTTTCTGATCCCACGGTTGGGTGCCATTCGCTATAAGACGGCACAAGTCCCTTCTCCTCCGGCATGATCCAGATTTGCAGCAGATGGAGTGGATCTGTCTTTGATGGATTGGCCTCGGAATGGGTCACTCCGGATCCGGCGCTCATCATTTGGATCTGCCCAGGTTTTAGCTCCCGGCCATTTCCCATGCTATCCTTGTGGGCGATGGTTCCCTCCACCACGTAGCTGAAAATTTCCATATCCCGGTGCGGGTGAGTCGGGAAACCAGCCCCGGCCGCAATCCAGTCCTGATTGATGACGCGGAGACTTCGGAAGCCCATTTGCGCGGGATCATAATAATCGGCAAAGCTGAATGTATGGTAACTTTCGAGCCAGCCGTGGCGGGCATGGCCACGATCAGCAGATCTACGCACGGTAATGTTCGGTGTGGTTGTTTTCATAACGCGGACAGAATCACACGATCCCGGAAATCCGGCCAATACCACCTGATTACCAACTTCATACGCTCAGGTTATGAACTTGTTCTACCTAAAACCCATGCCAAGCTAAGCCATGGAATTTCATCAGCTCAGGTATTTCGTAGCCGCAGCGGAGGAGCTCAGCATGTCCCGCGCTGCGGAAAGAGAACACGTTTCACAGCCGGCACTCAGCAGGCAGGTGAAATTACTGGAGGAAGAATTAGGAGTTCCGCTATTTGATCGGATCAAAAAGCGGATTCATCTCACCGATGCCGGGAAGTTTTTCCTTTTGAAAGCAAGGCAGCTGCTGTGCGACTCCGAAATATCGACCCAGCAAGTACGCGAGCGATTCGGAGGCAAGAGACGCCCCCTCCGTCTTGGTTCGCTTTCGCCATTCCTTGACGATCTGATCGCTCCGGCCGTCAGGGAATTTCAGCAACGCCACACGAATTCCAAGGTAAGTATCTTCGACCTCCCGCCCCGGGCACAGCTGGACAGACTGAGGCTCAACGAGCTGGATCTCGGGATACTGGCAAATCTGGAGGAACGGGAAAGGGAGATCTTCGACGTTAGGACCCTGTCCCGTCATAAATTCGTGGCGGTGCTCCCAGCGTCACATCGGCTTGCGCATAGAAAATCCCTGAAACTCGCTGAATTGAAGGAGGAAAATTACGTTTCCCTATCGAATACATTTTTCCCGAAACGCAGGGAATTTCTCATGGAGTGCTGCGCCAAGGCCGGCTTCATACCAAAAATCACTGCGGAAATGGATTCACTTCCCATGATGCTTGCGGAGATTGGCACCGGCGGAGGAGTCGGTATCATGCCAGAACATGCGGGAAAATTACCCCACTCCGGCTGCGCACTTGTAAGTCTCACCTCTCCGACTATTCACTCGGAATTACTTCTCGTGCTAGCTAAAGCGCCACAATCAATGGAGCTTCAAAGCTTGATAGCACTGATCGAGGAAGGTGCTGCCCGTCTGTAAATCCCTTTGGATTCAGGGAGCTTCAATTAACTCCGCACCTTTGATCAGGCGGCAGAAATCTTTCTTCGTAAGGTCATGTATTTCCCCCTCTTCCGCGTCAGGCGTATCCATCTCCTTGTAGCGGATACCAAGACGCTCCCAGACTACAATGCGGTAGTATTTATCGTCCTTTTTCCAGAGCTGGTTTTGTTTGAGCGCGATCATGCCGGAGACAATGATTGTTTTGCGGCATTTGTCGCGGCAGAAATATTCTCGGCTGTAAGAAGCGAGGAAACAATCACGCACCGCCGCGCTCCGGCGAAAATGACCTCCTGAAGGTTTTCCTGCTTAATCCCACCGATACAGAATGCCGGCAGGGAATTCCCTACAAGCGCCTCCATCTCCGCGACTTCATCCAGACCTATGGCCGGCCGCCCCGCTTTAGTGGGTGTTGGAAACAACGGGCCGTATCCGATGTAATCCACGTCATCCGACAGCGCTTTGATCGCCTGAGGAAGACTGTGGGTTGAGCGCCCGATCAGCATTTTCTCTCCGACAATCTTTCTGACTTCAGAAATCTCACCATCATCCTGGCCTACGTGCACACCATCGGCATCAATCTCAACGGCCATTTCCGGGTAGTCGTTGAGGATAAAAGGGATCCCGGCGCTACGGCAGATGGGAAGCAGCTCCTTGGCCTTTTCCTTCACGGAATCCTTATCAATCCCCTTCGCCCGGAGCTGAATCACATCCGCACCTCCGTCGATAAGCTCCCTACAGACTGAGCCCATTTTCTCTGGAGACACATAACCGTAGTCTACTATTCCGTAAAGCAACGCCCCGGAAAGCATGGATCTGCGGTCCTGGCTCATGAGAAAATAATAGCTCGGTTTAGGAAAAGGGCTTCCTAGAGACCTTTTTCTTCGAGGAATCTGCCAACCCAGCCGATGTCGTATTTACCTTCGACAAAGTCCGGATGATTGAGGATCTCCAGTTGGAAAGGAATCGTAGTTTTGATGCCCTTGATCATGAACTCACCGAGCGCACGCTTCATGCGGGCGATGGCGATTTCGCGGGTCGCACCGGTTACGATGAGCTTTGCGATCATGGAATCATAATATGGCGGCACGGAATAACCGGAATACACGTGAGTATCCACTCGAACACCTTTTCCACCCGGTGCATACCAGAGGGAAATTGTCCCCGGGCTAGGCATGAACTTGTTGTATGGATCCTCTGCATTGATGCGGCACTCGATGGAGTGTCCACGAGGATTTGCATTCAGAACATGGCAGGAAAGCGGTTCGCCGGCAGCTACGCGGATTTGCTCCTTGATGAGCTCACAGCCCATGACCTCTTCAGTCACCGGATGCTCCACCTGAATTCTTGTATTCATTTCCATGAAGTAGAAGTTTTCACCAGCCTCATCCACAAGGTACTCGATGGTTCCCGCGTTGCGGTAGTCGATCGCCTTGATCAGGGCTACGGAAGCATCACCCATTCTCTGGCGGAGATCTTCGGAAATAAGGGGTGACGGGCACTCCTCGATGATTTTCTGATTCCGGCGCTGCATGGAGCAGTCGCGCTCACCGAGATGAATGAAATTCCCATGGGAATCCGCAATGATCTGGAACTCGATATGGTGTGGATTGAGAACCAGCTTCTCAAGGTAGCAATCACCATTGCCGAAGGCAGCCTGCGCTTCGTTCGAGGCAGCTTTGAACAGCGATCTGAATTCCTCCTCCTTGAAACATGGGCGCATACCCCGGCCACCGCCCCCGGCAGTAGCTTTGATCATTACAGGAAGGCCGATTTCTAGCGCCTTTTTATAAGCGGCGTCCTCGTTCTCCATCAGATCGGATCCCGGAGTGATCGGAACTCCGTTCTTAACCGCACTTTCACGGGCGGTAGCCTTGTCACCCATCGTACGGATAACCTCGGCGGAAGGACCTACAAAAACAATGCCGGAAGACTCGCAGATATCAGCGAAACGGGAGTTTTCGGAGAGGAATCCGTAACCAGGGTGAATCGCCTCGGCGCCGGTAATTTCTGCGGCTGCGATGATACGATCAGGCTTCAGATAACTGTCTTTACTGGGACCAGGCCCGATGCAGACAGCCTCATCGGCAAGCTGCACGTGCATGGAGTCCACATCAGCCTCTGAATAAACCGCTACTGACTGAACGCCCAGTTCGCGACATGCACGGATGATTCGAAGTGCGATTTCTCCACGGTTCGCTACCAAGAGTTTCTTAAACATTACGGAAGGAAACGGGGGTTATTTGATGCGGAAAAGAACGTCTCCGAACTGAACCGGATTCGCATCCTCAGCCACGAGGGCACAGATGGTACCCGAGCGTTCCGCCTTGATCTCGTTCATAACTTTCATCGCCTCGATGATGCAGAGTGTCTGACCTTCGGAAACAGTTGTGCCAACTTCCACAAAGTCCGGCGCATCCGGAGCCGGCTTGCGATAGAATGTGCCAACCATTGGCGATGTGATTTCAGCGCCTTCGGCTGCCGGAGCTACTGGCCCTGCATCAGCTGATGCTGCCGCCTGCGGGAGTGCTGCTGGTGCTGCCTGAGGTGCGCCGGAAGGCAGTTTTGAAAGAAGATTGCTGATTTCATCTAAATCCGCTCCCTTTTTCAGCTTGAGATGGAAGTCCTTTTTGGAGAGATCGAAATGTGTGAGCCCATGCTCATTCATCAATTCCACGATGCGTCGGATTTCTTGGAGGTCCACAGAGAGTAAATTTTTAGGTTCGGATAAATAAATGGAATCACCGCGACTCCATTGCTTGGCAAAGGTAGGAACCAGCGCCAAAGCTCGTCAAGCTTCATCCCCTTCATCCTTTGCTCATCAGCAGTTGACCAAACGCCCTACAAATTGAAAATCACGCCATGTCAAACACGCCCGAGGCCGATCCCCGCTTCAACGATTTCATACTCCTCCAAGCCCAAAACGCCGGGCTTTTCCTCGGCCAGCTACCAAATCCGCAGACTGGAGAGAAGAGCGTGAATCTGAGAGCGGCGAAAACCGTGATCGATTCACTCGGCATGCTTTCCACAAAAACCACCGGCAACCTTACAGAAGCGGAGGAAAATCTCCTCACCGCTGCGCTGAAAAATCTCATTCCACTATACAGAAACGCACTGAACGACTCAGAATAACACCACAACATGAAATCCTTCTCTCCATTCCAGATCGCAAACGTCCCGGTCGGCGGCTCGCTTCCATTTTTCATCCTCGGCCCTTGTGCACTTGAAAACGAGGAATTCGCCTGGGACATGGCGCGTTCCCTCAAGGAAATTGCCGATCGCACGAACATTCCTTTCATTTTCAAGGCATCCTTCGACAAGGCGAACCGCACATCCGCCGGCTCCTTCCGCGGACCGGGCATCCAGGAAGGCTGCCGCATCCTCAGTGAAATTTCCAAGGAGCTCAAAGTTCCTGTAACCACGGATATCCACACCGCCGAGCATGCGGAAATCGCCGCTGAATACATCGACCTTCTCCAGATCCCCGCATTCCTTTGCCGCCAGACGGATCTCCTCGAAGCTGCAGCAAAAACAGGGCGCGCGGTGAACGTAAAAAAGGGCCAATTCCTCGCACCCCTAGATACAGTGAACATCGCGGACAAAATGCGGAAATTCGGCTGCGAAAGCTTCCTCATCACCGAACGCGGAACCACCTTCGGCTATAACAACCTGGTCGTTGATATGCGCTCCCTCTACATCATGCGACAGGAAGGTATCCCGGTTATTTTTGATGCTACTCACTCCGTCCAACGCCCGGGCGGCCTCGGTGGTGCAACAGGCGGCGATGGAATTCTCGCACCGGTCCTTGCACGCGCAGCCGTTGCCACAGGAGTGGACGGCCTATTCATGGAAGTCCATTCGGATCCGGAAAATGCGCTCTCGGATGGCCCAAACCAGATCCCATTGGAATTCATCGAGGATCATCTCATAAAACTGATCGCCATTCACAACGCGAGCCACTGATCTCCGGTCAGCCGAAAAATCAGACAACAAAAAAGCTGCGGTCTCCCGCAGCTTTTTTATTTCGTAAAGTTCAGCGGTAAAACTTATTTACCCCAGACTTCCATGAGCGTTTTCGCCATGTCGCTTGGAGTCTCGGCAACACCGATTCCGCATTCAGCGAGAATCTTTTTCTTCGCTTCAGCCGTATCGTCCTCGCCACCCACAATCGCACCGGCGTGGCCCATGCGGCGGCCCGGAGGCGCTGTGGCACCGGCGATAAAGCCAGCGATTGGCTTCTTACAGTTATCCTTCGCCCAACGTGCAGCTTCAGCTTCGGCATTACCACCGATTTCACCGATCATGATGATCGCTTCAGTTTCGTCGTCGTCGTTGAACATCTTCAACACGTCAAGGTGGTTGGTCCCGTTGATCGGGTCACCACCGATTCCTACGCAAGTGCTCTGACCGTAGCCCATTTGCGTGAGCTGGAATACAGCCTCATATGTAAGAGTTCCGGAGCGGGAAACAACGCCCACGTTGCCGCGCTTGTGGATGTAGCCAGGGGCGATACCGATACGGCAGCCTCCGTGACTCTTTTCACCAAGGCCTGGAGTCACGATTCCCGGGCAGTTCGGGCCCACGAGGCGTGACTTGGAATCTTTCAGCGCTGATTTCACCCGCATCATGTCCATCACTGGAATGCCTTCGGTGATACAAACGATGAGTTCCACGCCAGCATCCATCGCTTCGAGGATCGCGTCCGCAGCGAACGGAGGCGGAACGAAAATCGCGGAAGCAGATGCTCCGGTTTCATTTACCGCTTGGGAAACTGTGTCGAAAATCGGCACTGTGTCGCTGAATTTTTGACCGCCTTTTCCAGGAGTCACACCGGCAACGAGCTTCGTGCCGTAGTCGAGTGAGAGTTGAGCGTGCCTGCCACCGAAGCTGCCGGTGATACCTTGCACGAGGATCTTTGTATTTTCGTCAATGAGAATAGCCATGAGAGTAGTTCGTTAAAATTTGGTTTCGTTTCGGAGTTAGCCAACTGCTTTCACGATTTTTGCAGCACCGTCGGCCATATCGTCGGCCGCTACGATATCGATTCCGGAGGCAGCGAGAGTCGCCTTGCCTGCTTCCACATTGTTTCCTTCCAGGCGGACAACGAGAGGAATCGGAAGACCCGTTTCCTTGGCTGCAGCGACCACACCTTCCGCGATCACGTTGCAGTCCATGATACCACCGAAGATATTGATCAGGATGCCTTTTACATTCGGGTCACTAAGAATGATTTTGAATGCTGCCGTTACCTGCTCCTTGGAGGCGCCGCCGCCTACGTCGAGGAAGTTTGCAGGATCGCCACCGAAGTGCTTGATGATGTCCATCGTCGCCATCGCGAGACCCGCACCATTCACGAGGCAGGCGATATTTCCGTCCAGGCCGATGTAGTTGAGATCGTATTCGGAAGCTGCCACTTCACGTGGGTCTTCCTCCTCTTTGTCACGCATTGCGACAATATCCGGATGTCGGTAAAGAGCGTTGTCATCGAATCCGAACTTCGCATCCAGAGCCAGCACGCGGCCGTCCGGAGTAGTAACCAGGGGATTGATCTCTAGCATTGAGCAATCGCAGTCAATGAAGAGCTTGTAGAGATTTTTCAGAAGCTTGCCGAACTGCTTGGCAATATCACCACTGAGGCCGAGCTCTGCGGAAATCTTGCGGATTTCGTAACCCTGAAGACCCAGAAGCGGATGAACGACCTGACGGAAAATTTTCTCCGGACTATCGTGAGCCACATCTTCGATGCTCATTCCACCTTCTGTGGAAGCAACGATCACTGGTGCACATGTATCGCGGTCCATAAGGATCGCGAGGTAGTATTCGTGGGTGATATCGACCGCTTCTGCGATCATCACCTTACGGACAAGGCGTCCAGCGTCGCCTGTTTGGATCGTTACCAGAGTCTCGTTGAGCATTTTCCCGGCAAACTCCGCGGCTTGCTCCGGGCTATCGATCAGATGCACACCACCTTGGAAACCATTCTTGAAATGGCCTTTTCCACGGCCACCTGCGTGAACCTGTGCTTTGATCACCAGCTTTGCGCCGGCAAATTCTTTTGCAGCCGCAGCCGCCTCCTCAGGGGTTCCAGCCACTTTCCCGATCGGGCTTGGCACTTGGAAACGATCGAAAAGCTCCTTCGCTTGGTATTCGTGGATATTCATAAATTAGGCAGTCGAAATCGCGCAAAACTACGCCCCACCGCAATACCCGGTCAAGCAGCCCGTGTATTTTCTCAGGAAAATATAAATTCCCAACCCTGCGACGTTATCCGTTCACTCTCTCAACATCGGGGCTCCCCCTCCCGAATCCGCGATTTAGAAACCTCACCACATCGATTTATCTTGTTTTCATTTTTTACTGAAAGTGTTGTATTTCCGAAAGGAAAAATTTTGAATCACACGACCACCACTTACCTCATATATCTTACCATCGCCATCCCAGTAACGATCTGGGTAGCACGAGCCCTACACAAGAACGGAAGAGTGTTTCTCCTGAGCTGCTTCAAGGGTAACGAAGAACTCGCCGACAGCATCAACCACCTGCTTCTCGTGGGCTTCTATCTCGTGAATATCGGCTTCGTTGTTCTATTTCTAAAAATCGACCAAAGAGTGGAAAATACCACAGACATCATCGAAGCACTGAGTGCAAAAATTGGGGTCGTCTTACTTGTGCTCGGAGGAATGCATTTCTTCAACATGCTCATTTTCACTAAGCTCCGTGACAAAACCGCTAATACCCCTCCCAACCTACCGCCCACAAACCAACCGAAGTGGAGGGAAGAGCTCACCAAGTAACCGATCCCTGAAAACCAAGGGGAAACTTGCTCATTCCAGATTCACTAGTAGCCTGTCCGCGTGAGAACTCTGGACGCCTGCCCGAACAAGCCCGAACTACTTCTGTCCTTCGATTTCGACGGCACCCTGCACAATCCCGCCGAAAAAGAACCGGTCCCCCTCACTTTCTTCGAAACCATCCGCCGCTTGCGTGAAACCAGAAACGCGGTCTGGGGAATCAATACCGGCCGCTCCATGCCCCAGGTCATTGAAGGTCTGATTGAAAGCAATTTCCCCTTCCTTCCCGACTGGGTCATCGCCCGCGAGCGGGAAATTTTCTTCCCGAATAATTTCGGACGCTTCCTTCCACACAACGATTGGAACGCCCGCTGCGAAAAGGACATTGCCAAGCTTTTCAAAAAAGCCCGCAAAACGCTCAAACTCATCCGAAGCGAGATCGAAGAGCACACCGGAGCACAATATATCGAAATCGATGGCGAGCCCGCCGGCCTTATCTCAAGAACAGAAGAAGAAATGGAGTGGATCGTCTCGCACATCACACCACTCATCACCGATATCCCGGATCTGGGCTGGCAGCGAAACTCCATTTACCTCCGCTTCGGCCACAAAAATTACCAAAAAGGCACCACCCTCAGTGAAATGGCCCGCCTTTATGAGCTCGATACCTCACAAACATTCGCCATGGGAGACAGTCACAACGATATCGAGATGCTCTCCGATCAACACTCCGGCTTCGCCGCCTGCCCGGCCAACGCCGTAGAAGCGATCCGCGCCGTCATCGCCGCCCGCCAGCAAAGCATGATCACCATCGCCGATCACGGACACGGCACCGTCGAGGCACTCGATGCCTTTTTTCCAGAAAACGTGTAACGTTTCCTGCGAAGCTTCTCAAATAAAGTGACCCTGTAGAAACTTTTATCGGAGAACCGAGCAACGGCTTCACCCCGCCCGCCCCCGAGGATCTTTCGGAAATTCCCCAGGCTTCGATCGTGAGGCCAAGGCACTCGCCAACGTTCAACAATTCTTCACGACCCCCAAGGGGGAAATTCCATGAACAGGCCGCCGCCGAAATCGGAATGACATCCACCGCCCTACGCGTCGCTGTCCACCGACTCCGCAAACGCTACCGGGCAATCCTTCTCGAAGAAATTTCCGCCACCATCCACGAATCGGAAGACCCCCATCAGGAACTCAACTCACTCATGGAAAGCTTCAGCAAAGTATAATCAGATCATCTATGGGAGATATTAATGCAGTATGCATGGCTATCCTTCTAAAAAAATCCCTGAAACACAGCTAATGAATATAACTCATTAAGATCCGGACTTACTTTCACTATCAGTTTCTACAGAAAATAGCTAGGGGTACATCCGATGCTAACTCCCTGCTCCTGAAGAAGGAAGCAGCCGATGAGCATCAGTCCGATCACAATCAAGGCCAGCGCTCACACCGAGCGGCGCAAGCCTCCCACCCCCGGAACCAGGATCCTCATCCTTGGCAACGGCATGGTCGGCCAAAAGCTTTGTGAGTATCTCATCGCTGAAAAGCTCAACACCACCTGCCAAATCACCGTCATCGGGGCAGAAAAAACACCCGCCTATGACCGGATCAACCTCACTACCCTGGTAGACCACCGCGATCCCTCAAGGCTCACCATCCGTCCAGCCAACTGGTATGAGGAAAATGGAATTGAGCTGCATACCGGAATTTCCGCTACCTCCATCGAGCGTGGAATGAAAACTGTCTCCACCTCCTCGGGTGACATCTATCATTATGGAATACTTGTGATAGCTACGGGTTCCAGCGCCTTCATTCCTCCCCCATTTGATGGCGCAGCCCTGCCTAATCTTTTTGTCTACCGCGACCTACAGGATATTGAACAAATCATCGCCTCCTCTGCCGGGAAATCCTCTGCCGTCATCATCGGCGGCGGCCTACTCGGATTGGAAGCGGCCCAAGCTGTCACAGACCTAGGCCTAAACGCCACGGTCATGGAACGCTCGGATTTGCTCATGCCTCAGCAGCTAAACGCTGCAGCCTCCTCCATCCTTCACAAGTCCGTCCAAGCCAAAGGAATCACCGTCGAGCACAACAAAGCTACCACCGCTATTTCACAAAAAGGCAGTCAGCTTCAACTCTCCTTCAAAGACGGTTCAGCCGCCACAGCCGATCTCGTCATCCTCGCTACAGGAATCACTCCAAACACCGATTTCGCCAAAACATCTGGCCTCAACCTCGGCGTCCGCGGCGGCATCATTGTCGATGATTTCCTAACCTCTTCGGACCAAGACATTTTCGCCGTCGGTGAAGCTGCCCTGCTCCACGGTCGCATCTTCGGACTTGCCGCGCCCGGCTACGCCATGGCCCTCCACCTGGCAAAAATGCTCGCTGGCAAAAAAGTCGACCGCCTACCGCCCCCGGACCTCTCCTGTCGTCTCAAAATGGCCGGAGCAGACATGGTCTCCATCGGCTCTCCGCTCCAGCAGGGAAAAGTCCTCGAATTTTCCAGTGGAAGCTCCTACCGCATGATCTGCACCGATAATCATGGCACGATCCAAGGAGGACTCGGCATCGGACAGTGGCTGGATTCAGGAGTCGTCCAGGACCTCTACCTCAGCGGAACAAAGCTCTCAAAAAAACAGATCAGCTCGTTCAGAGAAACAGGTGAACTCTCCGCAGAGGCTGCTCTTTCCATCGAGCAATGGCCGGACTCTCGCATCGTCTGCAACTGCATGTCCATCCGCAAAGGCGAACTCATGTCCTGCATGACAGAATGCGGGAAATCAGTATCCGCCCTCGCCCAGAAGACCGGAGCCTCCACCGTCTGCGGCTCCTGCCTTCCCCTCCTCCACCAGCTCTGCGATCCGACCGCTGCCCCGCCGAAACCAGTCGCCTATCGCTCCCTCATCAGCGTCTCCGCCATCGCTTTCCTCGCCACACTACTCGCTATCTTTATAGCCCCACCTGCCATGGCGAAGTCCGTGGAATCCTGGTGGTACGCAGTCGATATCCTCTGGCGCGATAATTTCATTAAACAGATCTCCGGCTACTCACTTCTTGGCACCTGCCTCATCGGCCTCCTCCTTTCCCTCCGGAAACGCTTCAAATGGTTCCGCTTCGGCCACTTCGCAAAATGGCGGGTCTTTCATTCCGCCTTTGGAGTCACCGCTCTTATCATTCTCTTCGCACACACCGGTTTCCGCTTCGGGGATAACCTCAACTTCTGGCTCATGCTCACCTTTGTTGCGCTGAACCTCCTTGGCGCCATCGCCGGCATAGTCTCGGCCATTGAAAGCAAAGGAAGCACATCCATCGCCCTCAAAGCACGCCGGATCCGCCCCATCCTTACCTACGCGCACCTCGTCTTCTTCTGGCCACTCCCTGCCCTCCTCGTTTTCCACATCCTCTCCGTTTACCTCTACTAGAATCATAGTGATACGCCCCTCCAAAACGATCATCGCCTTCGGCGCGTGGCTACTCCTCTCAACAGGAGTCGGGCTCTACTACGGCTTTATTTTCAAAGAAGCCGATGACAAATCGGCCATCCTCCCGGGGAAAACCACCCACGGCCATTACCAAATCGAACTCGCCTGCTCCGAATGTCACGACCAGGAACTCGCCGAAAACATCTTCACCTCCTCAGGCGTCTCCAACGAATCCTGCAACAAATGCCACGGCGAAGACCTTGAAGACGCACAAGACTCCCACCCCACCAAAAAGTTCAAGAACCCAGAAAACTACATCTTCCTCCAGCACATCGATGCACTCCAGTGCATCACCTGCCACCGCGAACACGATGCCAAAGTCACCGGCGAAATGGGAACCACCATCCCCGCCGACTACTGCGCGCACTGTCACGAAATGACTTTGGAGAACCTCGACTCACACAAAGACCTCCCCTTCAACACCTGCGCCACCACCGGCTGCCACAACTACCACGACAACCAAGCACTCGCCCCCACCTATCTGCTCAAACACTACGCAGAACCCACCAACCTCCCCTCCCAAACCATCTCACCAACTACCCCACTCCTCAACTGGCTAGCCGATGGAAACAAAGCTCGAGCCCCCCTCTCTCCGCAGCAAGCCGACGCACCTCCCGAGAAATCCAAAAAACAGGAAATCCTAGACTCGTGGCAACACAGCTCGCACGCCGCCGCCGGGATCAATTGCTCCGAATGCCATGGCGGTGCGGAAACACAAAAAGCATGGGTTGATCAACCGGATCACACCTCCTGCTCCTCCTGCCACAGCTACGAGGTCGAGACATTCCTCAAAGGCAAACACGGAATGCGTCTCGCCGCCGGACTTTCCCCTATGACTCCAGGAACCGCCCGTTCCCCCATGAAAAAAGATGCGGCACACGCATCCCTCTCCTGCAGTTCCTGCCATGACTCTCACAGCGTTGACCGTCAATTCGCTTCCCAACAGGCATGCATCCAATGCCACGACGACGACCATACCAAGAACTACGCAGGCTCACCTCACGCGAAACTCTGGGAAAACGAACTCGCCGGCATTTCTCCCATCGGCAGCGGAGTCTCCTGTGCAACCTGCCACCTTCCCGCCACCAGCCAAGGCGACGGCTTTGCCGCCAATCACAATCAAAACCAAAATCTCACCCCAAACGAAAAAATGCTCAAGGACACCTGCATGCAATGCCACGGCATGCAGTTCTCTATGGACTCCCTCGCAGACCGCGACCTCATCACCGCCAACTTCAGCGCTCCACCTTCAAAACACCACGGCGGGATCGATATGGCCGTGGAAAGCGCCATTTCACGGGGTGATGAGAACATTATCAAACTCCGCGAATACCTCGATTCCCTCTCAGAAAACCCAAAACCAAAAGACAAACAATAGATATATGAAATTAAAACATACCTGGCTCGCAATCCCGGCACTTTCCGTCACCTCCGGGATTTTCGCGTCCTGCAGTGAAGAGAATACCAGCGCGGAATCCAAAGGCGGCTACGATGCCGAAATGATGGCCGAGGCCATTTACGTCGTCCTCAAATCCGATCGGAAAATCTACGCCTCCAAAATCGTCAACCGACTAGTAAACGAAGATCAAGTCATCAAAGCCTCCGAAGAATGGAAGGAGGACAAGGCGCTTCTACTCCCCGCCCAAATGTTCCGCGAAGGAGCAGAAGAAGTAGACGCTTCGGACAAACCCTTCGAATTCTCCTACTCCCTGCAGTCCACCTGGCCTCTGAATGTGGAGAACGCCAAGAAAAAGACACCAGCTGTCGAGGAAGGTCTCAAAGCCGTCTCTGATCCCACCAGCGAATTTTACGGTAAGAAATGGACCGGATCCGAAACCCTCGGTGGTAAGGAATACTTCGTCGGTATCTACCCCGACCTCGCCGTAGCGCCAGCGTGCTGGGAATGCCACAACGACCACTCAAACCGCCAGCCCGATTACCCGGAATTTAAAAAAGGCGACGTCATGGGCGGTGTCGTTATCCGAATCCCTAAATCCTGATTTCCTATGAAACACTTTCTCCCTGCCATCATTTTCATCTCCCTGATGCCCTCATGTAAGAAAGATGGGCATGATGTCGGGGAGGCCCCTTCTTCTCCGGAACCTGCGGAGACGCATCCGTGGGACTGGATCCCGGACGACCCTGAACTCGTCGCCGGCCGCAAGGTCTACCTCTCTGAATGCGCCATTTGCCATGACGAAGGTGAAGAATCAGCACCAGCGCTTACCCGAGCCTCCGAATGGAGGGAACGCTCCCAAAAAGGAGAAACTGTCCTCATTTCACACGCCATCAACGGCTTCCGCGGTGAAGATGGCAAAATGCCCGCACGCGGCGGAACACCCTCTCTCACCGATGAGGAAGTCACCAAGTCAGTCCTCTACATGCTAGCCACTCCAAAATAACCAAAAAATAAAAACATCATGAGCAGTCCACTAACAGAATATCAAAAAGATCTCGTTCAAGCCACTTGGGATCAAGTCGTCCCAATCGCCGACACCGCCGCAGGCCTGTTCTACTCGAAACTTTTCGAGCTAGACCCCTCCGTCAAACCCCTCTTCGCAAATTCTGATATGAAGGAGCAGGGTAAAAAACTAATGCAAATGATCGGAGTCGCCGTCAAAGGCCTGGATAATCTTGGAGAACTCGTTCCTGCAGTGGCCGCCCTCGGCAAGCGCCACAATACCTACGGCGTAAAGCCTGAGCACTATGAAACCGTCGGCGCCGCGCTACTTGACACCTTGGACAAAGGACTTGGCGAAGCCTTCACCCCCGAGACCAAAGAAGCTTGGACCATCACCTACAACACCCTCGCCGGTGTCATGATTCAGGCTCAAGAAGCAGCATAAGCAAGCTATCGTAAAATTCTCCCACCATCCCCCTACACTAAGCTCTCTAGCCACCCCGGCTAGAGGGCTTTTTCTGCCTGTAGCCGGGAGATCAAATTCGTCAGTCCACCGCCAGCAGCGGCTCCGCTTCATCCACTCCCACTGTCCGCAGATCCGGCAGCTCGCCTTCGTTCAAAAATGTCACTTCTCCAGACCTCGGTAGAGTCACGATCAGTTTCGATCTCAACTCAGTGAAAAATCCTTTCCGCATCGACCTCACAATCAGCACGCCATCCTCCTCGGACAGACGGTATTTCAGAGAACTCTTCGGCAGTCCGAAGCCCTCCGCCTCCGAATCCACCATCAACTCATCTCCCTTCAAAAACACCACATCCCCCTCGGCCTCGACCTTCAAATACAGAGGCACCCCTCCATCAAGGTGATGCCCTATTCCGTAAACCTCGTTTTTTCGCTCATATGGAGTCCCAAGCGCAGCCGCGAACATCCCCAGAAACAAAATTGGCAGGCAAGCCCAGTTCACAATCGCCGGCACCTTTTTGAAACCTTCCCGCGGCACATACAACCTACTCTTCTGCAGACCCATCGCATGGAAAAGCCCTAGCGAAACAAACCACATCACCGCTGCCGCCCATATCACATCCGAGAGGAAATGACCACCCTGCGCGATGCGGGCAAAACCCAAAGCACCTCCCAGGAGAAAACCGAAGCCGCCCACCGCATACCTTCGCCACTTCCAGGCAGCAGGCAAAACCAAAGCAACCGCAAAGAAAAAGAACCCCATGGTCGCATGTCCGCAGGGAAAACTTTTCCCGGAACTCGCAAAATCCATCCAGACCACCGGCTCGAAACTGAAACTACCTCCGAACTCTGCCAACTGGCTGGGCCGTGGCCGCCCCCAGTTATTCTTCAGCACCAAGTTTGTCACCACCCCGGCTCCCAATGCCAGGCAAAGGACCAAATATGCGGATACCTTCCGATACTTCACCAGCCTTTCCTGACCGATCCCCGCCAGCAAGACACCCAACGCCCCGATCCCCACCAGAATCGCAGGCAAAACCCCTAGATTATAAACCGTCCGCAGCGCTGGATGATGCGCGAATTTCCATCCTTCCGCCGTATCAAAAAAACTCCGTGCAACAGCCAAATCGGCAGTGCTCAGACGAATCCAGATCGTCAGCACCAACAGCAGCGCCAGCACGACTCCACAACTTTTCCAATGAGCTCTCCCAGACATGGCGCAGGTCTATAGAATACGTAAAAAAGGCCGACCCCCCAAATGAGTCAATTTCGACATAAACGAAATACTCATCGCCATTGGATATAGCCCCATACACCACCGTGTATTTGATTTTCAGATACTCTGGATGATCTTGTCCCCATGTTACGCACCGCTGCACTGCTCATTTTCGCAACTTCCATCATCAGTTCCTGCTCTTTGCCATCCACTTCGGCTAGCACATCCTACACCAAAACAAAAGATATCACCTTCACTCCGGAGGGGTATCCAGAGCCACTTCTGGCGGATATCTATAAGCCAAAAACCAACAAGCCGACCCCTGCCGTCCTACTCATTCACGGCGGCGGCTGGAACGGAAAAGAGCGCCGCTCCGACATGACTGGAATCGCTAAAAAACTAGCAGATCGAGGTTATTTCGTAATGAACACCACCTATCGACTCACGCCGGATTGGAAGTTCCCTGCTCAGAAGGAGGACATGGATACTGCGATCAGCTACATGCGTAAAAATTCCAAAACTCTCAATATCGATCCCGACCGCATCGCCACCTTCGGCTACTCCGCCGGTGGCCACCTCGCGGCACTGGCAGGACTTGATCCAGAGAATAATGTGAAGGCAATCATAGCCGGGGGCGCTCCATCGGACCTCTCGCTATGGCCGGATGGAAAACTCACAGGCCTGCTTCTTGGTGGACCGCTGAAAGGTAACGAGGACGTCTACGCAGACGCATCTCCTGTCACAAAGGTAACCAAAACCTCACCTCCGACCTTCATTTACCACAGCACCGGGGATGAAACCGTCCCGGAAGAACACGCCAAGGCATTCGCCGCCGCACTTGAGAAAAACAACGTCGAACACGAAGCATATTGGATCGACGGACGTTCACACATCATGACTCACCTTTTCTCCGCCGAGGCCATTCCCAAGGCAATCGACTTCCTCGACAAGCAGATGAAATGAACATTCGTAAGATCTCCCTCTACCTATTGGCTGTCGCGTTCATCATCGCCGGGGCCAATCATTTCCGCTCTCCGGAGATATACATCTCCATGATTCCTCCATGGCTTCCCGCCCCCTCACTGCTGAATGTCATTTCCGGCGCAGCCGAAACTGCCGGTGGAATCGGACTTCTCATTTCTCTAACACGGAAGGCCGCCGCCATCGGCCTCATTCTCCTATTGATAGCAATATTTCCTGCAAACCTCCACATCGCTATCAATGGCTGGCCTGAAACCGGCATCGCAAGTTGGATTCTTTGGGCAAGATTACCGTTCCAGATCCTCTTCATTCTATGGGTCGCCTACTCGGCTCGTATAACTCTATACAAAAACCCGTCCACTCCACCTAGCGGAACAGTTAATTAGTGATATGATCAATCATGTCGCTTAAAATTGTTCTCCAAACTATCCCCATCATCCTCCTGGTGCTTCTGGTCTTGGCGATCCTCATCCCCGCCTGCGCCCCAAAGCCAGACACCGCTGCTCGAGTTAGCGAATATAGAGAGGCACTTTCGGTAAAAAATGGGACCGAAGACGACAATCCGCGGGCGATTAGAAACTTCTGTAATTTCCTCCAGAAAATCGGCGATAAAAAATATATCGAGGAGAATACATCCAAAGTTTACGCACCGGATGCTTACCTGAACGATACACTGGTTACCCACCGCGGCCCGGAGGAAATCAAAGCCTATTTCCTGGAGACATCAGAAACCATGGAAACCTATGAGGTAACCATTGATGACACGGTCTCATCCGGACAGGAACACTACATCCGCTGGACCATGATCTTCACGGCGCCCGCGTTGAATGGCGGGAAACCTGTCGAATCCATAGGAATCAGCCACGTCCGCCTCAATCCCGCCGGCCAAGTTGTAATGCATCAGGATTTCTGGGATTCCGGTACCAATATCTATGGGCAACTCCCTGTTCTCGGCGGCATGATAGAGACCATCCGCCGCCGTTTCGAAAAATAATCGCCGTCCATCAATAATCCCATGATGCCTAGAATCAAAGCCTTCACTACCCTCATCGGCCATTGGTGGGACTCCGATTACCGCGCCCCTGGCTCGCCGGATCCATCGACCCTGCCTGACAAAGTCGATTGGCAACGGACCCTTCCCTTCATTTTCCTCCACTTCGGTTGCCTCGCCGTTTTCTGGGTGGGAATCAGCCCGGTTGCCGTCATCGCTGCCATCGCGCTTTACTTCATTCGGATGTTTGCCATCACCGGCTTCTATCACCGCTATTTCTCCCACAGGACCTATAAGACCTCCCGCACTTTCCAGTTCATCCTGGCGCTTGTAGGGAACTCCTCCATGCAGCGCGGCTCCCTTTGGTGGGCTGCAAATCACCGGCACCATCACAAGCATTCGGATGAAGAAGAAGACATCCACTCGCCTCGTGTCTCCGGTTTCTGGTGGTCACACATCGGCTGGCTCACCTCCAGGAAAAACTTCCCGACGAACTACAAGGCCATCCCCGATCTCGTAAAATTTCCCGAGCTCGTCTTCCTCAATCGCTTCGACCAACTAGTCCCCCTCGCCTACGGAGTAATCATGCTGGCCATCGGCTGGTCTTTGGAAACTTTTGCCCCGGCCCTCGGCACCACCATGTGGCAGTTCTTCATCTGGACATTCTTCATCTCCACCACCGTCCTCCTCCACGGCACACTTTTCATCAACTCCCTCGCCCACGTCTGGGGGAAAAAAACCTTCGATACCGAAGATGACTCCCGGAATAACTTCTTTCTGGCCCTCATCACCCTCGGCGAAGGCTGGCATAACAATCACCACCGCTATCCCCACGCCACCCGGCAGGGATTTCTCCCCCACCAGATCGATCCCACCTATTATATTCTCAAGCTGCTCTCCAAATTCAATCTGGTCTGGGATCTCCGCCCCGTCCCGAAATCAATCATGGATGAGGCAAAACTCATGAACTCAAAGCCCTAGAGCCACTCTAGCGCCCGCACCAGATGTCTGAAAAACCATCCATCGCCATCATAGGCACCGGCATCTCCGGCCTCGCCTGTGCTCACTTCCTACAGCGGGATTATGAGCTCACCCTCTTCGAGAAAGACAACCGAATCGGAGGACATTCCCACACCGTCACCGTCCCCGAGGACGGTAATAACCTCCCCCTCGACACCGGCTTCATGGTTTACAATGAAGTCACCTACCCTCACCTCACCCGCCTTTTCAAGGAACTAGCAGTGGAGACGAAACCCACCGCCATGTCCTTCAGCGTTCAGCACCTCGGCGATGGTATCGAATTCAACGGCGGCTCGCTCAACCTCCTCTTCTCCCAGCGGAAAAACCTTCTCTCTCCACGATTCTGGAAAATGCTCCTCCAGATCAATCGATTTAACAAAGAGACCATCGATGAACTCGCAAACCCGGCGTTCGGGGACCTCTCCCTCGTCGAGTACGTTGAAAAGCGCGGCTACGGAGCCGATATGCTTCAGTGGTATCTCTCCCCCATGGCAGCCGCCGTCTGGTCGTCCCCGCCAGAGCGCATCCAGAACTTTCCCGCCCGCACTCTCATGCGCTTCTGGCATAATCACGGCTTCCTCGGCCTGGATACACAGCACCCATGGCGCACAGTCTCCGGAGGCTCCAGAGAGTATGTAAAAAAAGTCACCGCCCCCTTCGCTGACCGGATTATCAAAAACAACCCCGTCCGCGCCGTCCTCGAAAAACGCCTCATCCTCAACGACGGCAGCTCGCATTCTTTCGACAAAATCATCCTCGCCTCCCACGCGGACCAATCGCTCAGCCTCCTGGCATCCCCCACCTCCCTCGAGCACAGCATTCTCGAGAATTTTCACTACCAGCCAAACACCGCAGTAGTCCACACAGACCCGAAATTCATGCCCCGCACAGAACGCGCGTGGGCCTCCTGGAACTACCGCATCAGCCAGCAGGGAAACCACTCCACCCACTACTGGATGAATTCCCTCCAAGGCGTATCCGAGAAGACCAATTACTTCGTCTCCATCAATCCACCCGAGGAAATTCCGGAGGAAAAGGTCCTCCACACCCTCCAATACGAGCACCCTATCTTCGATTCCCCGGCCATCGCCGCCCAATCCCGTATCGGGGAACTCCACACCGCCGGCCATCGCACCGGGCACTACTACTGCGGCGCATGGCAGGCAAACGGCTTTCACGAAGACGGCATCCGCTCCGCCCACACCCTCTGTTGGGAAATATTAAATCGGGACCCTTGGGAATGACCCCTTCCGTCTACGAAGCTACCATTACCCACACCCGCGTTTCCCCGGGGAAACATGCCTTCAGCTATCGGGTCTTCATGTTCGCCATAGATCTCGATCATTTTCCCAAGCTCCCCCTCCTTTCCCGCAACCGCCTCAACATCTTTTCCATCGACGACCGCGACCACATCCGCACCGATCCCGAGAAAAACACCCGCCAGAACCTCACCGACTTCCTCGCCCAAAACGGTAGCCCCATCCCACCGGATGCAAAAGTCACCCTACTCACCTTCCCCCGGGTACTCGGCTACTCCTTTAATCCCGTCTCCTTCTACTACATCAGCAGCCCCGCCGGCCTCCCCATCACCGCCGTCGCAGAGGTCACCAATACCTTCCGGGAGATGAAACTTTATCCCCTCGGCACACCCGATGCCCAGGAAAAATTCGACCATACCACACCCAAGGAGTTCTACGTTTCACCCTTCTCGGATCCCAACGATACCTTCCATTTCCGCCTTCACCAGCCAACCGATACCTGGACCGTCCATATCGATAACCTCACCACAGGCAAACCAACTCTTCTATCCCACATCCGCTCCACCCGGAAATCCCTCACCACTCCCCGCCTCGCCTGGTTCGCACTGAAATACCCCCTTCTCTCCCTTGCCATCATCTTTCGCATCCATCTCCACGCCCTCCTTCTCTTCCTGAAAAAAATCCCCCACTTCCCCAAGTCCACCCCCATCCAAAACCTGCCAACTGATCATTGATCACAAGGCACCAACAATTTTCCCCATGAGCACCTCCACACAGCCCCGGCTCCACGATCCTTTGGGATCTCCGCTTCTCCGCGGTAACAACATTTCCGGAACCGTCACCATCACCAAGACGCAGCACTCCACCCTCCCCGAGCGCATCGTCCTCTCTCTCTTTAAAAAATTCACCCTGGACGGCCTCGCCCTCCACTACCCGGACGGACGCACCGCGCACTTCGGCGAAGAAGGAGCTCCCATCACCGCACGCATCACCCTTAACGACCCCGACGAATTCTTCAAACGCGCCACTTTCTACGGAAACATCGGCATGGGCGAAGCCTATACGGACGGCATCTGGGACACTCCCGATATCGCAGCCGTCATCTCATGGTTCGCCCTGAACATGACAGCTCTGCAGGGAGAGGATACCGATTCGTCCACCCTCCCCGGCGTCAACCTACTCAAGGCGGTCAACTGGTTCCGCCACCTCAAGCGCTCCAACACCATCGAAACCTCCCGCCGAAACATCGCGGAGCACTACGATCTCGGTAACGAATTCTACTCCCTGTGGCTCGATGAGACCATGACCTATTCGTCCGCTAAATTCACCGCGGAAACCAAAACCCTCGCCGACGCCCAGACCGAAAAATACGACGCTCTCTGCCGGAAGCTCCAACTCTCACCCGAAGACCACGTCCTGGAAATCGGTTGCGGCTGGGGCGGTTTCTCCCACCACGCCGCAAAAAATTACGGCTGCAAAATCACCGCCGTCACCATCTCGGAAGCGCAGGCCGCCTACGCCCGCCAGCGCATCGAAAAAGCAGGACTCTCACACCTCGTGGAAATCCGCATCCAGGACTATCGCCTCATCGAGGGGAGCTTCGATAAAATCGCCTCCATCGAAATGCTCGAAGCCGTCGGCCACGCCTTCCACGAATCCTTTTTCGCGAAATGCCACGAAGTCCTCACCCCACACGGCCTCCTCGCCATCCAATACATCACCGTCCCTGACAACCGCTACAAATCCCTCACAAAAGGCGTGGATTGGATACAGAAAGTCATCTTCCCCGGCTCGCTTCTCCTATCCGTCGGCCGCGTGAATGAAGTCCTGAACAAAACAGGAAACCTCTTTCTCAATAACCTCGAGGACCTCGGCACAGACTACGCCCGCACCCTCTCCGCCTGGCACGAGACATTCAACTCACGCCTTGATGAAATCAAAAAGCTCGGCTTTGACGAGCCCTTCATCCGCACTTGGAATTACTACCTGAAATACTGTGAAGCCGGCTTCAATACCCGCAACATCTCCGTAGTCCAGGCCCTCTACACCCGCCCAAACAACCTGGAACTCTAGATCTCAGCACGCCCCACGACCTCGATCTGCAACAGACAGCCACTGGAACAAAGCGACCCACCACATGCCATCCGATGATCCCCAATCACCCTCCCGCTTCCGCCGGTGGATCATCAACCCAATCCTGAAGCAGCTGAAACAAGGCACTTCCCCCGAGCGACTTTCCTGGTCCGTCTCGCTCGGCATCACCTTGGGCACATTCCCGATCATGGGCAGCACCTCGCTCGTCTGCTTCATCGCCGGCCATCTATTCCGGCTCAACCAGCCCGTTCTACACCTTTTCAAAACCCTTACCTACCCAGTCCATCTACCCCTAATTCTAGTTTTTATCCGCCTTGGTCAGAAAATAAACGGAGTCCCCCTCCTCACCCTATCCATCCCGGAGATGCTCGGGCAATTCAAAGACAGCCCCACCCGGTTTGCCCGCGATTTCGGTGTCGCCGCCCTCCATGGTATCGAAGCATGGGCCATCTGCTCCCTCGTTCTGATACCACTCGTCTATTTTATCGCCCTACCTCTCCTTCGCAAATTGCTACCAGAGGCCCCGGCCACACCTCAATCGGATGGCTGAGAGATTGATTAATCGGAGTATTCTGTCCCCTCGATCACCTCAATTCGATCTTCTTCGGAAAGCTCACCGATCCACAAATAATCGCCGCTAAAATAGGCACGGGCACCGTGAAATAACGTCGTATTTTCACCGATAACCTTGATTTGCGCCGAGCCATCATCTGCCTTCAGAAACGTCATCCAGGTCACGCCGCCATCATATTCGAGCTCCAGCTCAAACCATCCTGTGTTTCCGTTTATACGAAATTCTCCATCCAGTCCTCCCGAGTGATATGTCGGTCCTCTAACCACCTCTACAAAGAACCAATTTTTCCCGTTTTTTTGAGCAATCTTTAGATGTCCTCCATAGCTATCGGAATAGTATCCTTCCCAGCCCTTTCTATTGTCCTTTTTCAGCCACGCCTCCAGCCACTCCACTCGCGCCTCCGTCAATCCTGCAGCCGTCTCCCAGCGGTCCGGCGAGGTCTCCGCGTCTTTGCCCCGCGCCTCCCAGTCAGACATATAAGTTCTGTATTCCACCCATTTCCGCTGATCTATCTGAACCTTCTCGAAAAGTTCGGGCTGTAGGCCCTTTTTAATCCTTTGATATACCTCGTTCAGTGCCTTGTCCTGTTTGGCATACTCCGCTTTGATCTTCGCCAAGTCATCCGCAGCCGCACCAAGCAACATCATACCCATCGCAAAAACAATTCTCAGCATGATGGGGAAGCTGAATCCCCCCACATCGGACAGCAAGGTCAAACACCTGAACTTACTCACTGTTCCATAGGAATCCAAGTTGCAGCCTGATATATCTGATGAACCCTTAGGATATAAAATTTCATAACTTATGCTCCTCCCCGCCCTAATCGTAAACCTTGTGATCTTCACCGCCGCATGGGCCTTCTGTGTGAAGATCAAAAACTTCTCTCCCGTCGATGCCTTCTGGGCCATCTGCATCGGCCTCACTTCACTGTTTTTCCTTCTCCTGGAAAGCCCTAACCCAAAACAGCTCACCGCAGCGATTCTCATCGGCGCATGGTCCGCCCGCCTCGGCTACCACCTCACCCGGCGCATCGCAAAACATCACCCGGATGAAGACTCCCGGTATGTCAAACTCCGTGAAGTTTGGCAGGGAAAAGAGAAACCCATGTTCCTACTCTTCTTCCTTGGCCAGGCAGTCTCGGTCTTCCTCCTCGCCCTCCCCTTTCACCTCATCTCCGCCGATCCAGATCCGACATTCGATCCACTATCCATCATCGGCGCCCTGGTCACCCTCACCGGCCTCGTCGGAGAAACCATTGCGGACAGACAAATGTCAGCCTTCAAATCCGCCGATCCGGATCCCAAATCCGTCTGCAATAACGGTCTCTGGAAGTACTCCCGCCACCCGAATTACTTCTTCGAAAGTGTCATCTGGTGTGGTTTCTTCCTCTTTGCCCTCGGTTCGCCTTGGGGCTGGTCCACCATCTACGCGCCCGCCGTCATCACCTTTCTTCTGCTGAAAGTAACCGGCATTCCTCCCACAGAAGCATCCGCAGTGAAACGCAAAGGAGAAGCCTATCGCGAATACCAGCGCACCACCTCCCCGTTTATCCCGCTACCACCAAAACCAGACTCCAGCAGCCAGCGGTAATTACTCGCCGCCCGCTCATATAGCCCTATTCCGGATGAAGGTTGCGGAATCCGAAATCAAACAGATGCTATCGCGATATATAACTTATCCGTCTGATTCCTTTTCTCCGTTTTCCTCATACACGCGCTAATCCAGCCGGAAAAATTCCAGCACCTCTCCTTCCCATGAAATCCACCGACCTCCTCACCACCGGCAAAATCCCTGACCCGCTAATCCGCCTGGGTATCCGCCACCGCCTCGCGAATACAATTGCTCCGTTCGAAGCCCTCGATCCGGAAGACCGCCAGGCACAACTTATGGCACACGTCGCAGAGCTGAAAACCATGCCCGTTGCCATCGCCACCGACGAGGCAAACGAGCAACACTACGAACTCCCCACCCGATTTTTCCAGCGCTGCCTCGGCCCGCACATGAAATACTCCTCCGGCTACTGGGATGAGGGAGTCACGGACATCGGCGAGTCAGAAGCACGCATGCTCGCCCTCACCTGCCAGCGGGCAGAGCTTGCCGACGGCCAGGAAATCCTGGAACTCGGCTGCGGCTGGGGATCCCTTACCCTCTGGATGGCCAGCCATTACCCGAACGCGAAAATCACCGCAGTCTCGAACTCACGCACCCAGCGCGAACACATCATGGGCGAAGCCGCAAAGCGCAGCCTCCACAACATCGAAGTCATCACCGCAAACATGATCCACTTCGAAGGGGTCGGAAATTCCCGCTTCGATCGCTGCGTCTCCGTGGAAATGTTCGAGCACATGAAAAATTACCAGATTCTCATGGAGCGCGTATCCAATTGGCTCAAGCCGGACGGAAAACTTTTCGTCCATATCTTCACCCACCGTGAAAACGCCTATCACTACATCGCGGAAAACGAAGACGATTGGATGGCGAAATACTTCTTCACCGGCGGACAAATGCCTTCCGATGATCTCCTCCTCTATTTCCAGGACCACCTCCGCATCGAGCAGCACTGGCAGGTAAACGGACAGCACTACCAGAAAACATCCGAAGCATGGCTGAGAAACATGGACGAGAATTACGACGAGCTTTTCCCACTCATCTCGGAAACCTATGGCGCGGACCAAGCCGTTAAATGGTGGACCTACTGGCGCGTCTTCTACCTGGCTTGCGCCGAGTTATGGGGCTACCGCAAAGGCCACGAATGGATCGTCTCCCACTACCTTTTCAAAAACGCATAGGAACTATGCAGATTCCCACCGCTGCGGGATCCGTCACGTAGCTTGCCAGGCTTTCAAAAAACTCGAAATCACCGCCGGAAACATTTCTATCCAATGAAACCCATCCTCCTCCTTTTCCTGTCGACCGCCATCGGCCTCGCCCAATCCTCCGCCGAGTGGAAAAAGCAAGGCGACGCCCTCGACGGCATCGGCAAACCTAAGCAAGCCCTCGAGGCTTACGAAAAAGCTCTCGCGAAAGATCCCGCCAACTCCGGGATCCTTGTCAAAATCGCCAAACAATACGGCGACATGATGCCCTCACTCAGCGGAGGCGCGAAAAAATCCGCTGGAGAAAAATCCCTCGAATACTCCCGCAAAGCAGTCGCGGCTGACCCGAACTCCTCGGACTCCCACCTCGCTGTCGCACTTTCCCTCGGGAAAAATACCGAGTTCATGGGAAACAAAGCCAAGCTCCAGGCATCACGTGAAATGAAATCCGAGGCAGACACAGCACTCCGCCTGAACTCGAAGTCAGATTACGCCCACCATCTACTCGGCCGCTGGCACCAGGAAATGGCCGGCATCGGTGGGGCCTCCCGGCTGATCGCAAAGGCCATCTATGGCGGCGTCCCGAACGGTTCGTATGATCAGGCTTTGGAGCATTTCAAAAAAGCCAGATCCATCAACAGCCGTCGCCTCATTCATCAAGTCGAATACGGCCGCACCCTCGCGATGATGGATCGTAAGGCAGAAGCCCGCACTGAGATCCAGAAAGGACTCACCATGCCCAACCGCGAAGCCGACGATCCGGAATCAAAGCAAAGAGGTCGGGAAACCCTCGATAAGCTGTAACTTTCAGTAAGCACATTTGGACTGGATTTCGTAAAACGGAGACTTTAACGTAGCCGAATGTGCCTGAACACAATACTTCCATTCCTTTTATTCATCACCATCGCGGGCGCCGAGACCGTCGAATTGGAGAGTAAAGCCGGCTCAAAAACAGAAGTAGAGCTAATCGACCGCGGACCACAGTCAGTACGCTTAAAGACAGGTGGAAAGTATGTTAGAGTTGATTACGCGGACCTTACCGCAGAGTCGGTAAAAACGATCAAGGCCTCAAATATTCCGCTAATCACCAAACTGGAAATTCAGGTCAATGTGAACCTCGACCGGGAAGAGGTGAAGCAGGCATCTACAGGAAAAAAGGGGGCCTCAGGCAAAGCCGGAAAAGGTGGCAAGGGAAAGAGCTCCAAAAATAATGTCAAAAGCACCACTATCTACACCGTCTCGGGATCTGTAACCGTGTCCAACAAGGACAATGCCGCTGCCAGTCCGGCCGGGAATATCCATGTAAGTATTTTATCTTCGGATCCGGAGCACGAGGTCTTAAGCAACGAAACACTTTCTCTGCAGTCGCTGGACCCTTTTGGTGAATCATCTTTCGATCTCGCCACTTTCACGACCAAGGAAGCGCAGGACCAACCCGCCTCCACCAAGGGGAAAACCACAGCGGCAAATCAGGCTGCCACCAAAACCGACGCCCAGGGAAAAACTTCAGGTTGGGTCGCTGCAGTCGTGGTAGAAAAACAAATAGTGGCATTTGCGGCATCCAGCACTCATCTGGAGCCACGAAGCGACCGCGCTATCGATCTGCTGAAACTAAATGGCAAAGTCGATTACGAGAACGCGGTCGACTAAGATCCTTATCCTCCTCATATCCCGGCCAAGATCCCTCCTACACGCAGCGCGTTCGCAACAATCGTGAGCGTGGGATTTAATGCCGAACTGGAAGGGAAGAAGCTACTATCTGTCACATACAGATTATTTGCGGTGCGTAACCTGCAATTAACATCCAGTACGGAGCTACTCTCATCTTCGCCATATACCAGTGTACCGCATTGATGCGTACACCAATCGATTGGTAGCATCTGGGACGAGAATCCCCTGAAGTATGGAGTAGCGGAAAGCGCTCCCGTGAAGCTCGAAATCAGGTCCTGGTGAAGTCCGAGGTTGGTGAGTTTCCGTGATACTCCCGTCTGTCCATTCTCCAAACTTATCCTATTCTCAGTGAGCGGAAGATCCTCCGTCATATAGAAAAACTCCATGGCTCTGGAAGCGAGAAGTTCCGGCTCTCCCAATTTCTCGGTCCACGATTCCAAGCCGTACTGGACAGCATCCCACTTACCTTGTGTTTGAATGGAGCCGTTCAAAACAGGCACTTTTTCATCCGGCCGATACCATTCATTGGATGCAAATGTCTTGGCAAAAGAAAGGTCCAGCGGGCGATCGAAAACCGCTATCCCCGCAGAGGAAAGATGAGCCATATAATTTGCTCCGATCAACTGGTTCTCATCACCCAAACCAGAGGCCAGTAGGATCTTCGCACTGTTGATCGCACCTGCTGCTAGCACGTAACAATCAGCGGTAAGTCTTTCACCACTCGACAGTTTTAAAGCCCTCACATCTCCGGACACTGTAAATTCAAACGAATCGACCAAGGCCTCCGTCCTGAGCTCGAACTTATCTCCAAAGCCTCTCAGGATATGCAGAACCCGCGACTCAGGATCGGATTTCCCCAAGCTCGGATCTGGATAAGCATCGAATTTATCCAACCTAAGTTCCCATTCGTTTTGCTTTTCCAAGCTCACACCTAGTGGCAGCGAATGTGTCTCAATAGGAAGATCTCTTTTCAGTTTCGCAACGAACTCCTCATCCTCAACAGCAGGAAATGGAAACGGTCTTTCGGTCGGTTCCGTGGGATCTTCCTCACGATTTCCATGCACCGTATACAGCTCTTCAGCATCATCGTAAAACGGTGCCATCTCAGCGTAGTCCACCGGCCACGCCGGGCTAATTCCTTCCGGGTATTTGATTTCTTCAAAATCCGCAGGCCGGAAACGGTATAGTGCGGCACCATACAGCTTGGCATTCCCGCCGACATGGTAGTGCATCCATGGTTGGAATTCACCACCCTCGCCGTGATCCTGCCACCGCTCCCTCGTGCGATATTTCTTATCCCCGTATACCGCCATCGAGCTCCGGTTATCTTCTTCCTTCGGAAGAAATCCTCCTCGTTCCAAGATCGTCACCCTGTGCCCTCCTTCAAGTATTTTCAGAGCTGCACTGGTTCCTCCTGGTCCACTTCCTATGATTATGAAATGGCTCACGGTGCTCCCTTCCTCTTTCTCGCCACTGCCCTGGTCAAACCCGCATCCCCTTCCACTATCTTCAGCGGCAGGCAAATGAGATCATACCAGCCCTCCTCCAAATCGCTCAGAATCAGACCCTCCACCGCATAGATTCCGTTACCGAGAAGCGCGTGATGAACCTCCACCACATTACCCTCGAAGCCCCCTACAGAAAGGTAATCAACACCCACGCAAGCTACTTCCATTTCAGCCAGCCACTCCGCAACCTCCACCGATAGTGCGATGAAGTCCTTTTGAAATCCCCCATCATGGATTCGTTCCCTCGAGTTTCTTGTTTTGAACAAGATCCGCTGGCCTTTCGAGATCACCGATTGATCAAAATCGGTGAGCTTGATTTCGTCTTCACTGAAAATCTCCACCAGCCTCGCTGGCCCGATAAAGTTTTCTACAGGAGCCTCGTCTATACTCTTCCCTCCTTTGACAAAGTGCCTGAGAGCATCCACGTGAGTTCCACTGTGGGTCCCGATACTCAGCCGGGAAACATTACAAACATCCCCGTGTTGCATACATTGGGAGGACTGAATATCCACCCCGGGATTTTCTGGCCAAATAGCCATATCGGGGTGGATAGGAATACTGATATCGATCCAAGGGGTCATCCGGTTCAACTCGCAAACCGTGTACCACACAAATTTAACCGAATCGGGGGTCTCCAGCGGCTTAGAGACTGCAAAATGCATCCCCCCCGACAAGTATCCGCCGCTTCTGCGCTACCTCTTAACCATGCGATAGACCAGAAGAAGCAAGATAGCTCCGATCGTTGCTGTAACGATGGAACCCAAGCTAAGACCTCCTACCGAACCCATTCCGAAAAAACTTCCGACCCATCCGCCGACGAATGCGCCACCTATCCCCAAAAGGATCGTGATGATCCAGCCACCGGGATCCTTACCAGGCAGAAGAATTTTCCCAAGAATACCGGCAATAAGCCCCAGCAGAATCCAGATTAGAATATCCATGATATGGCATCATAAACACAGAATCTGCAATTGTCACCTGGCATCCCGCAACTCCGCAATGGATTCCGCCAGCATCTTTAAATCAAAGTCATGAACGTCCACTCCTTCGCCCAAATCTCTCAATAACAGAACCGTCAATCGCCCTCCCAGATGCTCACGGAACTCGTTCAGTCCGCTGAAAACGCGGCGCTCGCCACACTCTCCCACCCAATCCAACGCCGAATGATAAATGGGAAGTCCCAGTTTCCCCAGAACAGCAAGCACCCGCCCCATCTCATCCTTACCCAATAGTCCAATTTTCGCCGAATACACCGTATCCAGAGCCAACCCAACGGATACCGCCTCTGCATGGGTCAACACATGGTCGGTCAGTGCCTCCATTTTGTGGGCTGCCCAGTGGCCGAAATCCAGAGGTCTGCTGGAGCCATTTTCAAACGCGTCTCCTCCGTAGGCGATGTGCTCCGCATGCAGCAGAGCGGAGCGTTTCACACATTCATGGAAAACCGATGCTTCACGCGATCTCAGTCCTGCACAGTTTTCTTCGATCCACTCAAAAAATTCCCGATCCTTCACCAACGCAACCTTCACCGCCTCGATCAGACCGGAAATCGCCGCCTCCTCCGGCTGGCTATCCAGAAAGTCAAAGTCATTGATGACCGCATACGGGACCGAAAAGGAACCGATCCAGTTCTTTTTCCCGAATGAATTGATCGCACTTTTCACCCCCACACCGCTGTCATCCTGGGATAGTGTAGTGGTAGGAAAACGCAGTAACCTCACACCACGATGCGCCGTCGATGTGGCAAAACCCACTGCATCCAGAAACGCCCCGCCGCCGATCACCAGCACATAGGAGTGTCTATCGATCCCGGCTCTATCGATTTCGTTCCACACGGCTTTCACCAAGCTATCGTCAGCCTTGCAAGGCTCCGCCCCACCGAAAACCCGAACACCGCAGAACTCGAACTCCAGGGGAGCGAAATACTCTCCGATCCGCTCGACCAAACCCTCCTGAGCCTCCGCCACCGCAGTCTCCAGAAACACGAGAACCCTCCTGCCACCACCCTCATTTAGAAGATCCCGCAGCATTCCATTTCCACTCCCGAACGCGTCTTGGGTGAACATAACCCGGTGGGTGAAAGTTACGGGTATTTGAAAAACGTGTCGGTCCATGGTCTGCAACAAAAGCGGGCTGCTAAGTATTCCAGTTTACTACACATCGCCAACGATTCTTTCTCCTCTCTTTGAATTGCAAGCCAGTCGTCACAGCCTACTCTTCATACAGAAATGGAAGAAGAAATTGTCCTCTATCAGTCCAAATGGCTGGGCCTATACCGCAAAGGTTCCTGGGACTACACCCGCCGCCCACATTCCGATCACTGCGTGGGGATACTAGCCATCACCGAAGCGGAAGAAATCCTCCTTGTGGAGCAATTTCGCATACCTGTCGGAAAAACCGTCGTTGAAATCCCTGCTGGCCTGGTCGGCGACGAACCGGAATTCACGGGTGAAACACTCGCACAGACCGCGGCTCGTGAACTTCTTGAGGAAACCGGTTACCGCGCTGAAAAAATCGAACTTCTCATCTCCTCGCCCACATCCGCCGGCATGACTCCCGAGACCACCCATCTATTTCTGGCAAAAGAGCTTTCCAAAGAAACCGAAGGTGGTGGAACAGAAGGTGAAAATATCACCCTTCATAAAATTCCCTTGGCTCGGCTCCGGTCCTACTTTCAGGAAAAACAGGCAGAAGGCTGCATGATCGACTTCAAGATCCACGCTGCTCTGGCCGCAGCGAATCTGCCGTTTTCCTGACCGGAAAATTCCATCCAAGAACCCAAAATCATGTGTAAAAAAATCCTACTCCCACTTACCGGATTCTTTCTTTCCGCCTTTGGTGCAGCATTGGCCGATCCCGTCCAGGTTCAGCTCACCATCTGGGAAAGCGAAGAAAAAGACCGTGAAACCGCTGTCGCACATCTCGATAAAGCAATCGAAACCGGCGAAACAGATTCCGTTAGATTCGATAACCGTAAGTGCGAAGTCACCCCGATCCTCGTCGATGGGGATTGGGTGAAAGTGAAGCTAGCCATGAGCGAACTCAAGGATGGGAAATGGGGTAGCACCATAGCTCCAAGCCTCATGGCCAAATTCGACACCTCGTCCAAAGTCACCCTCAACGGAATTTCCTACGAAGTTCACGTATTTCAGGTTCCTGCGAACTGAGTCGGCTGATCAACCTTCCTTTTTCTTTGGCTTCCTCTTCGGAGTCGCCCAATGGTCCACGGAAGAATCCACCAGAAAATCACCCCCAAGCGCCTCACGCCCGAGCAGCAGGCGGTGAATCATCCGCTTCCGGCATACCAGAGAAACAATGATTTTCTTCTCGAACCCTGCCAGCAGAAGAGTTGTCTCCACAAAAATCCTATCGGTTGGATGCCCGGTCGAGGAGCGCACTCGCTTCCGCAGGACGATATCCTCCTCTAAGGTAATCAGTTGCTTTTCCTTTCTATCCAAACGCACGGTGAAGCGCACCCGATTGTTGGGCAGCTCCAGAATTTCCGCGCAATCTATCGCGCTGCTCTTCGCACCGGTGTCCGCTTTGGCTTTCAGCTTGATATCCCATTCTGGAAAATCAACCCACTCGCGCCAGCCGATAATCATGCTCATGAGCCCTTGCCGGTTTCGTTTGAAGTATCTTCGGGAAGCTTTTTGATCTTTCGCTTTTTCGGCTTGGCCGGGATGAGGCCCTTCATGTGCTCGGACTTGCCGTAACAAAGAAGGGTATCGTCCGCCTCCAGCACTCTCGAGCTCTTCGGATTGGAGATAACCGATCCCTTTCTGCGGAGGGTTAGAACCACCACATCCTGATCACGCAATCCGGTTTCCTCAATGGTCATGCCCGCATAGGTGCTACCTTCCGGGATACTGATATCCGCGACCGAGTAACCACGGCTGACGGTCAGACGCTGGCGGATATCGATTTCCGGGAACATCACCTGATCCGCGATGTAGTCGATGACTTCACCCGCAATATCAAGACCGGTTGCGCCCTCGATCCCCTCGAATCCAGGGGAGGAATTCACCTCCATGATCTGCGGGCCATCCTTGCCCTCAAGCATATCCACACCACAAATCCGCAGCCCCATGATCTGCGCAGCTCGCACAGCAGCTTCAGCATACGCCGGATCCAAATCAATCACCTCAGCCTTACCACCGCGGTGCACGTTCGAGCGGAATTCCTGCCCCTGTGCCACCCGGCGGATCGCAGCCACCACACGGTCGCCGATCACGAATGCCCGGACATCCTTGCCCTTGCTCTCCGCAACGAATTTTTGAAGTAAAACCTGCTGTTTGGAGCTTTGCAGCGTCTCGATGATCGCCTTCGCAATCTCGATTTTATCAGCAAGAATCACGCCTACCCCTTGAGTCCCCTCAAGTAGCTTGATGATCACCGGAGCACCGCCCACTCGTTCCAATGCCGCCTCAACATCGCGCTTATCATCCACATACGCAGTGGTAGGAATTCCCACATCATGCCGGGAAAGTATTTGAAGCGAGCGCAGCTTATCCCTGGAGTTGCTGATGCCCGCCGCGGTGTTCGGAGTATAGATATCCATCTGCTCGAACTGCCTTACAACCGCAGTTCCATAACGTGTAATGGATGTTCCAATGCGCGGTAAAATCGCATCCGTGTCAGGAAGCTCCTTTCCATGGTAATAGATGTCCGGATCCCCCTGATCCAAGCCGATGGCCAGACGCAGGGTGTTCAGGACCTCTATTTTATGCCCACGTTTCCTGCCTGCCTCTACTAAGCGGCGGGTGGAGTAACATTTGGGTGAGCAGGAAAGTATGGATAATTTCATATATTGGGAGCTTTGTGCGAGATCATATCTAGTACGCAGAATTACAGCCGTAAGACCGCACGCACGGCGCGTCAAAGGAAAGTCTAGTTCAGCTTCGTCACGAAGCCTTTATTTCATCATGAAATTGAGCATCTTTCCTAGGCGCTCACGCATCTGGTGGCGGGGAACGATCGCATCAATCAAGCCGTGCGAGAGCATGAACTCCGCGGTCTGGAAACCCGGAGGAAGATTCTGGTGGGTGGTTTCCTTCACAACACGTGGTCCGGCGAAACCGATCATACATTTCGGCTCGGCGATATTGATATCGCCGATGGTAGCAAAGGATGCGGTGACACCACCGGTAGTCGGGTGCGTCAGCACGGAGATGTAAGGAAGATTTGCCTCACCCAAACGTGCCAGGGCACCGCAGGTTTTGGCCATTTGCATCAGGGAAAGCATCCCCTCCTGCATACGTGCGCCGGATGAAGCGGAGATTATGATCATTCCACGCTTCTCCTTGATCGCAAGCTCGATGGCGCGGGTGATTTTTTCACCAACAACCGAACCCATGGAGCCTGCAAAAAATTTAAAATCCATCACTGCAATCATCGCCGGCTTACCTGCGATCGAAATGCGGCCGGTAACCACCGCATCGTTCATATTGGTCTTCTCGCGGAGTCCGCTGATCTTTTCCTCATAGCCCTTGAAGGCCAGTGGATTTGCGGAAAATAGATTCCCTTCGGTTTCCTCATAGGTGCCGGGATCAGCCAGAAGCATAATGCGATCCGTGGAATCCAACAGAAAATGATGACCACATTGCGGGCAAACCTGATGATTCTGCTTCAGCTCAAGGGAATGGTTCATCGCCCCGCAATCAGGACATTTCGACCACAAGCCTTCTGGCATATCGTCGCGTTTCTGCTGTGTGCGGAGGAGTGGTTTACTGAAAATGCCCATTGGAAATGACTTAAAAGGTTAGAGGTAAATGTCGGAAGTTTCTGCCAAACCCTAGCCATCCGTTCCCGCCACGACAACTCTGATTTCACACCCGTTCGACGGGGATTGACCCCACACCATGTGGTTGCTAGCTTCCGCGCCCATTCCATGAGCGATTCCCCGAATTACAAAGACACGCTGACACTTCCTCAGACCAGTTTCCCAATGCGAGGAGACCTTGTGAAAAACGAGCCGAAGCGTCTCGATATTTGGAACAAATCAGGAATCTACGAGAAAATTGTCTCCGCACGCAAAGCCGCAGGCGCCCCGGATTTCATTCTCCACGATGGCCCTCCGTTCGCCAATGGCGACGTGCACATGGGCACCGCGCTCAACAAATTGCTCAAGGATATGGTCGTGAAATCCAAGACCATGGCGGGTTTCCACGCCCCATTCGTCCCCGGCTGGGACTGCCACGGCCTGCCGATCGAGTTCAAGGTAGTTAAACAGGCAGCCGGCCTCGAACCAGCTGAGATCCGCCGCCGCTGCACGGAGTTCGCCGCTGGATTCATCGATATCCAGCGCGCCTCATTCCGCCGTCTTGGCGTCTTCGCGGATTGGGAAAATCCCTATCTCACCATGAACCCGTCCTACGAAGCCAGCATCCTGCGCGTCTTCGCAAAGCTCGTGGAAAACGGATCCATCTACCAATCCAAGAAGCCGGTCCAGTGGTCCTACGGTGCGCAAACCGCCCTTGCTGAAGCCGAAGTCGAATACGCTGACAAGGTCTCCCCTGCTATTTTTGTGAAATTCCCGATCGTGGAAGGTGCATTGGCTGGCAAGGCATCCATGGCCATCTGGACCACCACCCCATGGACCCTCCCTGCCAACCTCGGCATCGCCGTCCATCCGGAATTCACATACGTCGTAGGAAAATTCTCCGACGGAGAAACCGAAGAAAACTTCGTCATCGTCCGAGAATTGCTCGAAGCCTTCGCGGAAAAAACCGGTTTCGTGCTCAAGGAAACTCTTTCCGAAGTAAAAGGCCGTGAATTGGAAGGATCAAAAGCGCAACACCCGTTCCTAGACCGCACGTCACAGCTGATCCTCGCGAATTTCGTCACCACGGATTCCGGCACAGGTGCAGTTCACATTGCCCCGGGCCACGGCGCGGACGACTACGTAGCCGGCCAGCAAAACGGACTTGGAGTCCTTTCCCCTGTCGACGATCTCGGCCACTTCACCGCAGAAGTCGGACTCGAAGAGCTCGTCGGCCAGCACGTTTTCAAATCGAACAAGCGCATCATCGAGATCCTCCGTGAAAGCGGCCACCTGCTCGGTGAAGAGGAGTATCACCACTCCTACCCTCATTGCTGGCGCTCCAAAACACCGATCATCTTCCGCGCCGTGGAGCAGTTCTTCATCTCCCTCGACGGAAATGATCTTCGTAGCAAAGCCCTCGAAGAAATCGACAAAGTAAAATGGATGCCATCATGGGGCCGGAACCGCATCTACGGCACCGTTGAAGCACGGCCGGACTGGTGCATCTCCCGCCAGCGCACCTGGGGTGTGCCGCTTCCTGTCTTCTTCGATGAAAACGAAAAAGCAGTCATTTCCGCCGACCTCGCAAACAAGGTCGCCGACCTCGTTGAAAAAGAAGGCACCAACATCTGGTTCGAAACGTCCGACGAAGATCTCGCAGCCAAACTCGGCCTCCCTGCCGGACTCAAGAAAGGCAAGGACACCCTCGACGTATGGATCGATTCCGGATGCTCCCACGCCGCCGTGCTCGACTCCCATCCGGAGCTCCACGCCCCGGCTGACCTCTACCTGGAAGCCACCGATCAGCACCGCGGCTGGTTCCAGAGTTCGCTCATGCTCTCCACTGCCTTCCGTGGCCACGCCCCATACAAGCGCGTGATGACCCACGGCTTCGTGGTCGATAAAGACACCGGTAAAAAAACCTCCAAGTCGGACGACAAAAAGGGAGGAAAACCAACCGACGCAGCCCACTTCTACAACAAATACGGGGCAGACATCGTCCGCCTCTGGGCATCCAGCGTGGATTGGCAGAACGAGGTCCCCTTCGGAGAAGACCTCTTCAAGCAAGTAGCCGAGCCTTACCGCCGCCTGCGGAACACCCTTCGTATCCTTCTAGGGAACCTGGACGGCTTTACTCCATCCGACGCCTCCCCGGAATACACACTTCTGGATAAATGGATTCTTGAACGCCTCCACGAAGTGACCCGCGAATGCCTTGCAGCCTTCGAAAGCTTTGAATTCCGCAAGGTCTTCAACGCAATCAACCAATTCTGCACCAACGACCTCTCAGCCATCTACATCGACGCGCTGAAAGACCGTATGTATTGCGATGCACCGGACTCACCCCGCCGCCTCGCCTCCCAGGCAGCCATGCATGAGGTATTCCTCGGCATCACGAAACTTCTGGCACCTATCCTTGCCTTCACCGCGGAGGAGGCATGGGAGCATGCATCATTCACAAAAGGCAGCGTGCACGAGCAGGATTTCCCAAAACTCAATCCGGCCCATGCCCCGAGCGAAACCACCCAACAAGTGGACCGCCTTTTCCAGATCAAAGCTGCGATGCAAACCGCCATCGAAGCCAAGGTGCAGGCAAAGGAATTTTCCAGAAACAACGAAGCCGCCATCACTCTCACGATTCCCGAGAGTGATTCCGCACTGCTGAAAATGCTTCAGGACCGTGAATTTGCCACAGAGTTCTTCATCATCGCGGAGCTTTCCGTCTCCGTCGGCCCCGAGCTTACCGCCACGGCTGCCAAAACAGAACTCCCGCTCTGCCCACGCTGTCGCAAGCACGAGCCAGTCCTTACCTCCGGCCTCTGCCAGCGCTGCGAGGATGTGGTTTCAGCCGCGAAATAATAAAATCAAATGACACTTCCCAGGTTACTCCTGTTTCTCAGCCTTCCGCTCTACATCCTAGATCAGATCACCAAAGGCTGGACCGTCGCGAACTTCGCCACCCCTTGGTCCGCAGATGCGCACCAGTGGGAAATTATTCCCGATGTCTTCCATTGGATCCGCGTCCATAATCAGGGCGTTGCATTCGGCCTCGGAAATGGCACCACATGGGCTCCAATCGTGTTCCTCGCCGTGCCCGTCATCGCGCTGGTCATGATCCGTATCTTCTGGAAAAAAGGCGCATTCGCACAGCCCCTTTCAAAAGTCGCCGTAGCACTCCTGCTTTGTGGAATCTTCGGAAACCTAACCGACCGGCTCGTCCAGGGTTTCCTGCTCGAGGAAATGAAGGAAGGATCTTTCTGGGAGCGTCTTTCCTCCGGTTACGTGGTAGATTTCATCTCCGTGAAACTTCCCTTTTACGATAAGATCGTACCCGCAAGCGGCGGCTGGTGGCCCACTTTCAACATAGCTGATTCTTGTATCTGCATCGCTGCCGTCTTCCTCTTTATCGGTGGATTGAAGGAAGAGAAGGCGAAGCTCAAATCATCCAAATAGCCGATGAACCCCGCACTGCTGGCTCTGCACATCGCATCTTGCTACTGGGCGGCACACAGCGGACTTTCTCTCTGGAAATCACGTAGAGCCCATACGCTGTTTCTCAAAAACAGAAAGTGGCTACTGGAGAGAAATCTGGCCGGGCACAAAGGAAAAGCCGCAATCATCATTCCCACCAAAGGCATTTCGAGTAACTTTGATCGGTTCTTCGAGTTTATCACCACCCAGGACTACGGCCACTATCGCATCATCTTTGTCACCGAAAGCATCGAGGACCCAGCCCACCTGGCTCTTCGTAAAAAGCTTCAATCAGGTGGGTCTGAAAAGGAAATCACACTCCTCGTTGCGGGGCACACCGTTGACTGCGCACAAAAAGTCCACAACCAGCTGTCCGCCATGGAAAGCCTGCGCGAGGACGATGAATTAATCGTCTTCGCTGATGACGATCTTTACGGAAAACCGGACTGGCTCACAAATCTGGTCCTGCCCATCAACAGTGGCACCAGCGATCTCACAACGGGCCATCGTTGGTTCATTCCGGAAAATTCGAAACTACCGAATTTGATTATCGGCTCTCTCGGTATCGCCATGGAATCGTGGATCACCGCCGGCTGGAGAACGGTTCTCTGGGGAGGTTCAATGGCAATGTCGCGCACAGCCTATCTCGATCTCAACGTTCGGGAGCAACTCGCGCGTTGCCTGAACGACGACGTCCGCATTACCCAAATTGCCCTTCAAGGAGGAAAGCGCCTTCGGTATGTTCGCGCGGTAGAAGGCTTCACTCCGTGTGATTTCACACATAACAGCCTCTATGAATTCGGCAGGAGGCAATATCTCCACCTTGCAACCTATCTCCCGAAAATCGCCTTACTAAACGCGCTTTTCGCGCTTCTCTACATCGCCAGCTTTCTCACCAGTATTCTGCTCCTCGCCTCTGGCTCTTTCTGGTCGCTCCTTCCGGTCTTCGCCGGTGTAGCATTCAATCTACTACGTTGCAGCAGCCGCGCCCGATACATCCGCGACCGCTTCCCGCCCCAGGAAGCGGAGAAACTATTACCGATCAATGCGAAATCCTGGTGGGTGGATCCCTTCGAAAGATTAGCCACCCTTCTTGTTTCAACTAGCGCCCTGCTGGGAAAGGAAATGGTCTGGGGCAGCTTACGCTACCGTATCCGTGGCCCGCGCGATATTGAGATCAGTGAAAAGGACATTTAGCAGCCTCACCACCCCCGGCCGGCGGAGTCTCCGGCATCTCCTCGTACGGCGTACCCGGTTCCTTTGTCTCTTCCCTACGGAAAAGTCTCAGTGAAATCCCGTCCACCGAACGAATGGTGAGGCGCGAAATAGGCTCAGGATCCGCTCCAGGACCCGGCTCGAAGCGGTAGCGGCGGGTCAGGGACGCCAGAATCAACATCGCCTCCTGCATCGCAAATGCAGCACCGATACAAATGCGTGGCCCTTGCCCGAACGGTATATAGGCACATGAGGGCTTATCAAGACCACCTTCAAAGCGATCCGGATTGAACTCATCGGGATTCTCCCAAAGCTCACGATGCCGGTGAACCAGCCAAGGCGCGACAGCCACAGGCGAGCCATCGGGGATAAGGTTTTCCTTCTTCCCCTTTTTGATCACCTGATCACCTACGGCCTTTCGAAAAATCAAGAATCCCACAGGCGGATATAGACGCATCGTTTCGCGAAACACATTCCTGATCTGCTTGTGGCGCGGGATATCCTTGAATTCCGGCTCACGCTCACCCAGCAGTCTCACGGTTTCCTCATGAAGTTTCTCCTGAATTTCAGGACACTTGGTCAGAAGGAAAAGCGACCATGAAAGCGCACTCGCTGAAGTCTCATGACCGGCAAGGAAAAGCATCGCCACCTGATCAATCAGCTCATCGACAGTGTATTTCGATCCGTCTACCGGATCTCTCGTCTCCAGCAGGGACTGCAGAATATCCTTATACTCACCCTTTTCGCCGCGCTGGTATGCTTCGAAGCGCTTGCGGATCGGCACTGCCAGCAGCTCACGGATCACCCGTCCGGTTTTTTTCCATACGAAAAAGTGGTGTGGCATCAACCACAGCGGAATGTGAAAGAAATCCATCTGGATCATCACTGACGCCTTTTCCTGAAAGAGGTGGAAATTGTCGAAAATCTTCTTCGCCGTATCACCTTCCAGAGTCTCGGAAAGAATCGTCCGCAGAATGATGTCCGCCGTGACGTGGGTCATCTCCATTTCGATATCCACTTCAGCACCGTCCTCCACCTTATCCAGGCGCTCGATCATCGCGTCCGAGCCACCCTTCATCAGTGCGTATACATCTTTCAGCTTCGCTTGACCAAAAGCCGGGTCGAGCATCCGCCGCTGTCGCTCCCAGACCTCTCCATTGGTCGTGAAAATGCTCTCCCCCAGGAGCGGCTTCAGCACCCGCGTGGAGAGTTCATGCTTCGGAAAGACCGCGTATTTATCGACCAGGACCTCCTTGATGAGTTCCGGAATTTTTACCAGAAACAGTTGCACTCCCGGCAATCTAACCCGTGACATATGCCCCGAGTAAGAGCCTTCATAAAGCGTAGCCAGCCACGACCGGCGCCCCCGCTTGAACAGATTCCAAAGCGAGCGCTTTGCGCCCTTCTCGAGAGGCTTCGGGTAAGGAGGAGTATAGGCCATTGGGAATCAATTATATAAGGCTTTGTGGAAATCTTTCTGAAAGTTTTTGCGGCCCGGCTGTGATCGCAAAGAAATCATAATCAGTCAGCATCTCTCCGGCCATGACATATTGAAAATGGACGCGGAAAATATCCTTTTTGATAACCGCATACCTCTCCGGCGAAAACATTTTCACTATTCTTACAGGATGCAATTGCGGCCTGACCGCCACGCCATTTGGCCGTTTGATACCGTTTGCCTCAAGTGGATCCACCATACTGACACACGCTCCATCCCTTTTTGCGGAAAAATCAAGCCACTGCACTCCATCAGCAAGTGCTACAGTCTCCAAATCCTTCCGAAGCTGCTTCGGCCCAGGGAAAAAGCTAAGGATAATTTGGCAATTCCCCAGAGACAGCAGGCCGAATTCCGGACCTTTCTTTCCAAGCCCGGGATAGAGCTCCAGCATACGCCTTACCAGCGGCACAGTCAGAACGGAGCCGGCACTATGCCCTGCGAGAAGCACCTCATCTGCATCCGTATTCTTTATCTTATCTACAATATACCCGGCAAATTCTTCGATCCTCTGATCGATTTCAGGAAGCTTGCCGCCACCCCACGGATGCAACATACAATAAGTCCTGAGTAGCCAATAAGTGCGGAATTTCCTATCCAGATATCGGGACAAGTGAAGCGATCCATAACCTATGGCCACGGCGGGAAGAATCCCCCACCACCAGGCCTGACCAAAGGCTAGCGGCAATACCATCGCCGCAATCCCTAGAATCGCAGCAGCCAAAAACAGTCCGAAAAATGCGATAATCGGATACGCAATCGTAAATGCCGCCGACCAGGAAACCTTGTAGAGCCGGGGCACGTGATTACTGACGAGCACATTCCAATATACCGGGATAGCTGCTTTCATCAGCTCCCACTCATTTTTCGGCCAGTATTTCCGGATCAGATCATCCCAGCGGAGAAATTCGTATTCCGTCTTGGTTCCAGCTCCTTCCAACTTGATGTCCCAGCCATGCGTGTGGTCACTGGTTTTCCGCCGTTTTCCGACCTTCAGCGAGAGCCCGTTGAGTGGTTCCTGAAGCTTAGACTCCGCTGAATAAAGTTTTTGATAATGGGAGGGTCCTCGCGGATCAAAGCCACTAAAATAGAAGACCAAACGCTTGTTCACGCGTTTCCCGCTTTGCTCCTGGCTGTCGCTTCCCTCTTCCATTCACTTTTGGTCCGTTCGCTCAAGACGCTGTTGGTTTCCGTGATGAGGCGCAAGCACAAGAGCCTTGATATAAAGTTTCACGGGCGAGGCACAGGCAACATCCATTCATCATTTCCAGCCAACTTGATCCGGACATCAACCATCGAGATCATAGGCTTTTCAGAACCCTCGGGGTAATATCCACCAGTGAAACGGATCGGCCCCGCCTGCATCTCATCCTTCCAGGCAAAGAATTTACCTTCCGGCGCATTTCCCCTGCGGAAAATCCATCCAAGCACAGTGTGATCTTCATCGACGAAAAGATCATAGGCATCGCCAGGTGTATAACCTTCGTCGCTTGGCCAAACAGCAGTCAGTTTGTTGGCAGCCACCTTTTCCCCATCGATTTCAATCTCCACAGCCCCTTCATCGGTCACTTCGGGATTTGACCAAACGATACTGAACGGGAACAGAAACCAGAAGGAATCGTTGATGAATTGTTTGTGGACCGCTTTACCTTCCTTGGTTTCGATAGCCTCAAGGTCTATGGTGAAGGACTCGCCGTTGATCGTGCGGGTCACGGTATTGTCCTGCACTACCCAGCTCCATTGGCGGTTTACCGGCTTTTTACCGTCAACCGAGAAGGTAAAATCGATCACCTCCACATCGGACCAGTTCTTTAGACCGTGCGCTTCCGCCAGTTCCACTTCCGGCTTGGTTTCGTCCGCAGCGAAGGTTGAACCTGCGAGAAAACACGCAGCTGACAAGAAAATGAGGAAGGGTTGTTTTTTCATACCGTAGTTTCCATCAAGCTAAGTGCCCACAGGAGCGCTTGGCAAATCAGGATCTCTAAAAGGAGCTTTTAAAACTCGGGCGCACCGGCACTCCGTGCCTGGCAAAGTGATCCTTCGCCTGCCCCACCGTGTGCATCCCGAAGTGGAAAATTGAAGCCGCAAGAACTGCATCCGCTTTTCCCTTTTCCAGCACCTCCACCATGTGATCCAAATTCCCGGCCCCCCCGGATGCAATCACCGGGATACCGATGGCAGAAGAAATAGCGGAGGTGAGCTCGCAATCGTAACCCGCCTGCGTTCCGTCCGCATCCATGGAGGTCAGGAGAATTTCCCCCGCGCCGCGCCGCCAGACTTCCTTCGCCCACTCTACGGCATCCTGACCTACCGGTGTGCGTCCACCGTGAGTGTAAACACCCCATTTTCCCGGCCCTTCCCGCTTCGCATCAATGGCGACAACGATGCACTGGTTGCCGAATGCCTTGGCACCCTCATCGACGAGTCCCGGATTCGTCACCGCGGAAGTATTGATCCCCACCTTGTCCGCGCCGGCCTGAAGCATGGCGTGCATGTTTTCCACGGAACGGATCCCGCCACCGACGGTAAGTGGGATGAAACATTGCTCTGCTGTCCTTTTTACAACGTCCACCATGGTTTCGCGTGCATCCGAAGAAGCAGTGATATCCAGAAAGACCAACTCATCTGCCTCCTGTTCATTGTAGGCGATTGCGCATTCCACCGGATCACCGGCATCGATAAGGTCCACGAAATTTACGCCTTTTACGACACGGCCATTGGTAACATCCAGACAGGGAATGATTCTTTTTGCGAGCACGCGAAAGTCTTAGTTTTCAAAGCTCAAAATTCAAACCCCAAAGGAGGCTGAATTCAGACAAAACAAAAAACGACGCCCGTTTCCGGAGCGTCGTTTTTGAGAGAAACGGATAATTACCCGTTCGGTGTGGCAGCTCAGAGCTTTGGCTTGCCAACGCGGCGGACTGTGCCGAAACGCTTTTGGAACTTGTCGATGCGGCCTTCGGTATCGACGAATTGCTTCTGTCCGGTGAAGAACGGATGCGAATCGGAAGTGATGCCGGAAGAAATCACTGAATACTCAACACCGTCGATTGTTTCCTTTTTCTCGGAAGTCTTGGTGGAGCGGGTGATGAACCGTGCGCCTGTGGTCATATCAACAAAGATGACCGGATTGTATGTGGGATGAAGATCCTTTTTCATATGACTATGTGGTTGCCCTCACGTACCAACGCGCGGGGCGGGGAAAATGCCCGATCTGGCGGTGGTGTCAAGATTTAAGCGAAGCGAATTTCTAATTGGCCAAAGGTGTGGCGAGCTTGATCAGCGCGGGATCCACCCGGTACTTCGCATCTGCCACCTGTTCGATCGGCAGATGACTGTAAGTACCGTCCTTGAAGGTCATGATGGAGTTTTTCTGCCCTGCTTCCAGTGCGTCCACTGCAGCCACCGCAAATTTATACGCCATGATCCGGTCGTAAACAGTCGGTGATCCACCACGCTGGACGTGTCCTAGGGTAGTCAGGCGTGCTTCCATACCGATGGAGTCGTTGATGAACCGTGTGACGTATTCCGCCATATTCGTACCTTCCGCCACCACAGCAATCACGTAACCGCGACCATTCTGTATGTCCTGTTTGATGCGGGCTCCGATTGTATCCAGATTGTATTCAATTTCCGGAACGAGGCAGATTTCAGCACCACAGGAGAGAGCGGACGTGAGGGCAAGGTATCCGCAATGGCGGCCCATGACCTCTACGACAAACGCACGCGAGAACGAAGAGGCAGTATCCCTGATGGAGTCGATCGATTGGCGGATCACGTTCAGAGCGGTATCCACTCCGAGGCAGTAATCCGTCCCGGCGATGTCATTGTCGATGGTCGCGGGAATTCCAGCAAAAGGGATTTGGAAATCAGCGTAAAACTGGTTCAAGGCCCGGAAGGAGCCATCACCACCGATTACGATGAGCTGGCCGATCCCATGGGATTTCAGATTTTCGTAGGCTATCCTCCGTGTCTCCAGTTCGAAAAACTGGGGAGAACGGGAAGAGCGAAGAACGGTGCCTCCCTTATGCATGATGCCGGAGACGAGTTCCGCACTGGCCGGAACGATTTTATTGGCGATAAGCCCACGCAGGCCATCGTAGACGAGAAATGGTTTGTAGCCACGCTGGGATGCGTATTCCACGGCACATTTCACAGCGGGATTCATTCCAGCGGAATCTCCGCCAGAGGTCATGATCGCGAGACCTGGCTTTTCAGAAGTATTCATAAATTGATGAGTCGGGATTAAGCAGGTAGAATGCCGTGCGGCATTATTTGAAAAATATGATTTTGTGAAGAGTTTCCTCTCTTATGCGCGTTAAAGTCCGCGATATTCCCGCGCCAGGCGCTTTGCGGTGGCGATTGTATTCCGGTGGAGTTTCGCGGTAAATTCGGGCTGCCGATTGTAGCCACCGCCATAGAGAATCGCCACCGGGATATGATTTTTGATCATCGCGCGGAGGAGAGTCTCATCCCTGCGCTGGATTTCCTTCAGGGAAAGATGCATTTGTCCAAAACGGTCGTTCCGGTGATTATCCGCACCCGAGATCCAAATCACCAGATCCGGGGAAAATTTATCGAGTGCATCCGCCAATGTCCTGAAAAGCTGCTGGAGATACATCTCCCCCTCCACATAGCGAACTGTCTCCACATCCAATGTGCTGGAAACCTTTTTGGTCGGGTAATTTTTCCCGACGTGGATGGAGTAGGTGAATACATTAGGATCATCCCCAAGGATGGAAGCAGTGCCATTTCCCTGATGAGCATCGGTATCTACGACCATCACGCGGATTTTCGGCTGCTTGTCCTGTAGATCTCGGATCGCGATGGCGATGTCATTGAAAACGCAATAACCTTCCCCATGTTCGCGAAACGCGTGGTGGGTCCCGCCGGCAAGACACACGCCGACTCCTTCCGTCAGGGCGGCATTGCAGGCCATGCGAGTCGCCTCGATTTCCGTGGCCGAGCGGGAGAACAGATCCCTGCTGGCCGGCAAGCCAAGGAGTAGGAGCTCCTTCCGGTCAAGTGAGGCGGATTGGATCTTTTCGATATACGCACGGTCGTGAACGCGGAGAATGTGATGGAAATCCACAGCCTTCACCTCCACCACCTCTTCGGGCTTGAGGATATTTTCAGCAAGGAGCATGTCCTTGGAGATGCGGAACTTGTCCATCGGGAACGGATGCCCGGCAGGAAGTTCAAGTTCCAGAGCTTGGGAATAAAAGCAGCGCATTGGCTAGAGCTTGGCTCTCTTTATCTACTTTTCAAGAATAGTCCGCTCTGTGACCGATTCAGAAGATCAGGGAAGATTACTTTTCGAGCGCCAGACCGATCGCTTCAACCAATTTTTTCCCATCCGGTTTGGTACGGGAATCGAACCTGTTGAGAACTTTTCCGTCTTTACCAATAAGGATTTTCTCGAAATTCCATTTCACCTGCCCGGGGAAATCGGCGTTCTCTCCGGTAATAGCAGAATAGAGCTCATGCTGCTGTTTCCCCTTCACATGAATTTTCTCCATAATAGGGAAGGTCACACCGTAGTTGAGTTCGCAGAATTCCAGGATTTCACCCATAGATCCGGGTTCCTGTTTTCCAAAGTCATTGCAGGGAAAAGCAAGAATCACAAACCCTTCATCTTTCTTCTCCTGATACAATTCTTCCAATCCCTTATACTGCTTGGTGAAGCCGCACTTGGAGGCAACGTTCACCAGTAGCACTACTTTTCCCGAGTAATCTCCCAAAGTTGAAACCTTACCAGATGCGTCCTTGAATTCGATTTTCTGCAAATTTTCTGCCATCGCAGCGGTGGATAAAAAGCAACTGGCTAGAAGGGTTTTCAAGATCATCCGGGAAAATAAGCGAGCCAGTTACAAAAACAAGCAATGAGATATACCAGAACCAGGAACATCTGACCACTTGCAAAATGCAGGCAAGTATTCGTCAGGGATTGACAATCATCGCCGGAACGCTTGGCTCCTAGGCGTGCGTGTTTTGAAAGTGCCTGAAACTGGACCCAAGCGAAAGTTGCTCGATGCGGCTGAAAGGCTGATCCTTGAAAAAGGGTTCGATTCCATATCCGTCCGCGACATCACTGGTGCGGTAAAGGCAAATGTCGCCGCCGTGAACTACCACTTCGGAAGCCGCGAGGGTCTTCTGGACATGGTGATGTTCCACGCCATCGAGCCACTTTGTGAAGAGCGGACCAAATTACTGGAACAAGCGGAACGCCAACGGGCCGGCAAAATGGTTTCAGTGGAAGACGCTCTCGGCATTTACGTGAGTTCCCTGATTTCTACCGCGGCCAAAATCAAAGCCGATCAATTCAAATATCTTCCATTGGTTGGAAAATCCCTTCTCCAACCGGAAGCCCGGCTTTCACCGATTGTCTCCATGCTAAAAGTAGGGATATCGGAAAAATTCCTCGCGGCATTGGCGCGGGCATGTCCTTCCATTCCCGAGACAGATTTGGCCTCACGCTGGTATTTCTTCGATGCCGGGCTGAACCAAAGCCTGCAGACGCTCTCCCCTAATCAAGATCTGGAAGAAATTCTTTCCTCATGGGTAAACTTCGGAATCCGCGGATTTTCAGGAAAACCTCCCAAGAATCCGGCGAAAGATGACCCACAAGGGCAGCTTTTCGACTTCTGAACGTGCCGGAAATTAGTAGATCGGTGCTCCACCGGCCTGTGTATCATAGCCACTGGAAGTATCGTAACCCCCGGTGCCACCTGCAGCTTCACCACCGTAGGTTTCTGTCGCCTTGCGCTCCATCCCTTCGCCAAGCACACGCATATCGCGACCCAATCCGATCGTCGTGTTGCATGATGATAAAGCGATTGCCGAAAATCCTGCGAGGGTAAGGAATACGTATTTCATAGAACTTTTGATGCACGGATTCGGCTGAACCTACAAGTCAAAAGATTAGGTTCTCTTAAGCTCTTGCCGCAAACCAAGAATGTGGTCCCGGACTTCAAATACATCAGCCCGGAGATGTTCCAACGCAGCCCGCTGGTCCTGATCCTCCTCGCGGTCAAGCAGATCACCGCTAGCCCCGATTGCCTCGTTGATGTAATTCAGGCACCGTTTAAGTATGGCCAGCACAAAGCCGGTTTCCGGCTCAAAGCCAGTCCCCTGGCAATGCAAGGCCGCGGCAAGCTTCGTACTCACCTGAATGAGATTCGAGACCAAACGCTGCTCCGGCCCTTCCTTTTGATTCTCGGGACCCACCAGATCACATGAGCGCAGAGCGATCTCATGGGCTTTCACCTGAAGTGGATTTTTATAATACTCCTCCTTTTCCGAGTCATCCTCCTCGCCTGACTCATCATCGCGCCACTCTTCGCTGGAGTCCTCGTCCTCCTCTTCGAAATCGTCCTCTTCTTCACCACCTTCCTCCCGCTCCGCCATCGCGCCAAGCAGTCCATCCCAGCCCATCACAAAAGCTTCCTTACGCTCGGAGTCAGCGTCCTCCATATACTTTTCAAGGACTTCCTGATAAGCATCCGACAGTCTATCGGATTCCTTCAGGCGCTCCTCCCACTCGAATTCGTTCATTTCGATCCGGACCCCACGCGCATTCCTCAGTTTTTTTCCATCCGGCTCGGAGCGTCGGATTATTTGCGCCAGGAAATCCCGCATCGCGCTTAGGTTCGCAAGCTTTTGAGCCTCTTCGGCATCTTCATCCATCTCCCAGCTCGCATCGGAAATGGTCAATTTAAAGCCCACTGTTTCAATCAGGATACGGCCGTTTATTTCTCCGAACCACTCGATGTAGAGTACATGTTGCCAGCGGAACGGGATCTCCTTCCCTTGCTCTTCGTAGTCTTCAATCTCATCATCAGCTAGATCCGGAATCCGGGCTTTTCTCGAGGCAGTAATATCTCCGATGATCCCTGTCTGATCCGTATCGAGCTCAAGCACCTCCGGATCAGCACTAGGTTTCGGGTTTTCAAACTCCAGAATCGTACCGGCAAGATCCCGCCAGCAATCTCCGTTGAGGGAAAGAATCAGGGGCTCATCCCTGCCCACCAACCAGATTTTCCCAGTAGTGATTCCCTCCACGGTATTATCGATGAGACCGTGCTCTACCGTTTGATCCAGACGCCATGCCATGGGCTCAATAGTCCTCCCCTACCCCACCATCCGTCAAGTCAGTGATTTTCCGGAGTGAAAAATTTTAGTACAGTTGCCTATCTGGCATGGCTGAGTATTCCGCTGCCAGCTTGAGCGCCAGATCCCGTCCCAGCTCATTTTCAGGAATTTTCCGTTCCGCGCGGGGTATGGAAAATTCATGGAAAAATTCCTCATCGCCAAAACCTATATCGGCAGCATCCTCAATGCTGAAACCGTAATAAATACCCCTGATACCCGCCCAGTAAATTGCCCCCAGGCACATCGGACAGGGCTGCCCGGTGGTGTAGATTTCACAACCTTCCAGGGAAAAAGTCTTCTCTCTTGCGCAAGCATCACGGATCGCCACCACCTCACCGTGCGCTGTTGGATCATTGGTAGCCAGTACCCTGTTCCATCCCTCTCCCAGAACAAGTCCATCCCGCACAAGTACAGCTCCAAAGGGCCCTCCGTCACCTGCAAGCATCCCTTTTCTCGCCAAATTTACCGCCCTTTCCATGAACTCGATTTTCATGGACTCATTTCTACTCCAGAACGCTCGTCAATAACAACAAAGCTGTAGAAATTTTATAGAGCGCGAACATCATGGGGCGCTTGCTTTTCCCCCAGAACTCTGAACTCTCTGAGTATCTCAAACTCCGCTGAAACTCTAGTAACCAACCCTTACCGAGCGATTTTGCGCAGGGAAATTCCCGAGCCGTTCATCGCTCTGCTCTGTTTTATCCTCGGTATCTGGATATGGGATAATTACTTCGGAGAGACCGCCGGCTACGCGCCCGGCACGGAACAAATAGCCCTCATAAAGATCGACCGGGATCTTCAGCTTGCAGAGGCAATGAAAAGGGATCCGGGTTTACTCCGCTGGCTGGCACATGCGCAAACATTGGACCAAGCCCTCGACCAAGGAATACAATCACTCGAAACCCTGATCGCGGCTCAATCCCTCAGCCCCACTGGCTACCACGCCTACGTCACACTTCTAGCCACTCGCGAAGGCGCACCGCCGGAATATTACCTCCGCCAGCTCACTTTACCCTCCAGCGACCCCGAGTCCCCGACCTGGTGGAACACCAAGATAAAATCAGCAAATTTCACGTTCGAGGGAACTTCCACAAGTATCACACTGAGGAATCGGGCGGTCTTCGTGGGCTCCATAATCTGGCTACTAGCTATTGTCGGACTAATGTTCATCCCGACCACCATCCGCAGCTTAAGGAAACGGCCAAAACCAAAGCGAGAGCGCTATACCCGCGCTTGGTCTCCCTCGCTGGGGTTGATGGTTTTTCTATTGGCCACACTCGCATGGATAGGCTTCACGATGGTCGTGGAGATCGGGATAACCCAAATACCCGGCCTCCCGCCCTCGCTTGCAATCCTACTCGATACAGTTGCACGTATCCTGCCCACTCTCATCGCACTCGGTCTTTTATTCAGAAAGCCATCCCATATCCCTCGTTCGCTGGGCCTCGGCGCCCGTATCAATCCACCGGCAATTCTAGGACTTTTTTCCCTACTTCTGCTTATCGATCAGCCGCTCCGCTGGGCTCTTGTCCGCTTTACCGCGGAAGATCCCACCGGCGGTCTGTCATATTCGGATTCCGGCCTTTTCGGCCTCTGCTTCATTCTCATCTCCGCCTGTCTTGTTGCTCCTGTTTCAGAGGAAATCCTATATCGCGGCATACTTTACCGCTCACTGGCCAACAAATCCGGCGTCCTCGCGGGAGCACTACTTTCTGCCGTCATTTTCTCAGTATTGCATTTCTACGATTACTACGGACTCGCAAGCGTCGCCACTTTCGGCTTCTTCTGCGCACTCTTCTATCAATCGACTGGATCATTGGCGAATGTCATATTCCTTCATATGATTTATAATATTACTATAACACTACCCGAGTGGACCATCTACCACGCCCCACTTTAAAATTTTAATAAACAATAGTTGGCTTGATTTCCCTCGAGCCTAAGGCATTACATTACCAGCATAGAGCATCTACGTATGAGCGATTCCGAAAACCATGTCACTTTTAGTGCACCTATTCTGGAGGAAGTGGAGGCACTTTTTCCTTCCTACGATATTTTGAGGCTTATTGCCTGCGGAGGGATGGGGGCGGTTTACCATGCTACACAGCGCTCTCTGGACCGCCCGGTTGCGATCAAACTCCTCCCGCGGGAATTTTCTACAGACGAAGCATTCCGCACAGGATTCGAGGCGGAAGCAAAAGCCATGGCAAAGCTCAATCACCCGAACCTCATAGGCGTTTATGACTTCGGCGAGATTGGCGGGATGCTCTTCATCGTGATGGAATATGTAGACGGAAATTCTCTTTTCGAAGCCGCAAACGGAGAACCTGTCGAGCAATCCGCAGCGATAGCAATCATCAGCGCTGTCTGCCACGGCCTCGCAAATGCCCACGAAAATGGAATTCTCCACCGCGACATCAAGCCCGCCAACATTCTACTCGACGCCAGCCTGACGCCGAAAATTAGTGACTTCGGCCTCGCCCGCAGCCTCGAAACCCAGATTCAAGAAGGCGAACAAATCTTCGGAACACCCGGCTACACGGCCCCTGAAATCCTCGAACCCCCACACTCCTTCGATCACCGCGCGGATATATTTTCCGTAGGAGTCATGCTTTACGAGCTCCTCACCGGCAACCTTCCAACCACCTATTCCCCGCCTGCGTCCAATGTCAGCGGATGCAATATCCGTCTTGATCGCGTCATTCAGCGGGCGATGCATCCCGATCCGAACTCCCGTTATAACTCTGCAACAGAGCTAGCCGCAGACCTCCAAAGCATTGGCAGTTCTTCCGCGAAAGCTCTTGTCACCTCCGGATCAGCAGCCTCAAGAACCCGTCCTTCCACCGTGAAGCTGAAGAGCAAATCGTCCAGCGGCATTGGGACTACCATAATGCTTCTCCTACTACTTGGCGGCGCTGCTTATGCCTACTATCACTTCAAAATATTGCCAAAAAAGGAAGTAACTCCACCGGCTGAAAGCACCGGACTTGAGCCAGAGAAACGCATTATCGAAATAGTGCCGGCAACTCCCTCATCTACTGTTATCCCTGCCAACTTGGATTCAGGCGTTGATAGCCTCTTTGGGAAAGCGACTGAAATCACAAAAGGGCGACTTGGACCGGCGATCCGCGAATACGAGAAAGATACCGAAGAGAATTATACCGCATTCGCTTCCTCGTTCGAAAATGGGATTAGCGAGCTTAGCGATAGAGCCATTGAAATATCGACAAATGCCTACGAGAAAAATGCACCCAAATGGAATGGCCGGGTTCCAGCACAGCTCCCTAAGAAAATCCGGCAGTTCGAAAAACTCACGGTGGTTCATAGTACATACTCATCACTACAGAACGAAAACGATGAGCAGCTTTTAGCCGAGCTGGAAAGCGGTGCTGAATTTTATGTCAGCATCCTTGAAGAAGACCTCAAAAATCTCGAGAAAGACGGCAATCAGCAAGCCATCGGCCTGATCAAGGCAGAGATAAATTCTGTCCAAAAAGACCTCTCATACTTCGCGGAAAAATTCATGGGATCCCTTCCCGTTATGCAAACGGGAAGAGGTAACGAAGACGAAGAATAAACCTCAGCTTTCGAAATAGGTATAGCCACCCAGCCCGTCGCGGTAGAGGTCCATGATCTCCTTGCGCTCCTTCGGGGAAATCCGCCCATCGCTCACTGCCTTCTCAGCAAATGAGCGGAACTTCGAGACCAACTCCTTGGTATCGAACTCCACATAAGAGAGAACATCCGCGACTGTATCTCCCTCCATTTCGTGGGTATATACAGGCTTCCCGTTTTCCAGATGGACGCCAACCACGTTGGTGTCGCCCAAGAGGTTGTGAAGGTCTCCCAGTGTCTCTTGATACGCACCCACCAGGAAAACACCCAGGTAGTATGGCTCGTCCTGTTTCAGTTCATGAAGCGGTAGGACCTTTGAAACACCCTCACTATCAATGAACCGATCAATCTTACCATCACAGTCGCAGGTAATATCGGCCAGAACAGCACGCTGCTTCGGACGCTCGTCCAGCCTGTGAATCGGCATCACCGGGAAAAGCTGATCAATTGCCCAGGAATCCGGTAGCGATTGAAAGAGGGAAAAATTTCCGTAATAGAAATCGGCAAGACCATTCGAGAGCTCCTTCAGATCCTCTGGAATATCATCCATATCGGAGATCATTTGAGAAATCCTGGTCAGAATATGCGAATACCAAGCCTCAGCAAGACCGCGCTCACGTAACGTGGCTCCTCCGTAGAAAAACTGGGCCCGCACCTGATCGCGGTAGTACACCGCATCGTTCATGCACTCCTGCATGTTCTTTTTGCTCAGGGTTTTATTTACGTGAAATAGATTCGTGAGGTTTTGCGGGCATTTCTCGGGCAATACAGGCTCCACATCAGTTGTTTGGGCAGAAGTGACATCCAGGATATTGAATACCAGAACGGAATAATAGGAGACAACCGCACGGCCGGATTCGGAAATCAGGTTCGGGTGTTTTACCCCGGCCTTGTCACACTGCTGCCCAACCACCTCCACAATGTCCGTGCAGTATTCCTGGATGGAGTAGTTGCAGGATGAAGCAAAGTTCGTGTGGGAGCCGTCATAGTCCACCGCCATACCGCCACCCATATCGAGAACTCCCATTGGCGCACCTTCCTTCACCAAATCACAGTAAACTCGCACCGCCTCGGTGCAGCCCTCACGGATTGCAGCAATATTCGGAATCTGGCTTCCTTGGTGATAATGAAGCATTTTCAGACAAGGCAGATGGCCGGACAATTTGAGCGAATCCACCACTTCTATCACCTGTGCGGCATTCAGCCCGAAAACGGACTTATCGCCCGCGGACTCCTGCCAGTGACCTGATCCCTTCGTGGATAGGCGAATACGGATCCCAAGATTTGGAAGAACTCCGATCTTCCTTGAGCGCTCCAAAATCAAATTCAGCTCACTCGGCATTTCCAGAACCAGCATGATTTTCATGCCCATCTTCTGGGAATGAAGAGCCAGATCGATGAATTCCTCATCCTTATAGCCATTGCAGATAATATAAGCCTCAGGATCATGCATATGCGCCAGCGCGGCAATCAGCTCCGGCTTTGATCCAGCCTCCAGACCATAGTGATATTTCTTACCAAACTCAGCGATTTCCTCAATGACCTGCCGCTGTTGGTTCACCTTGATCGGGTAAACACCGCGGTAATTCCCCTCGTATTTGGTAACCCGGATCGCCTCTTTGAATGCTTCATTGATTTCGGTGATCCGTGAGTGCAGCAGGTCCCTGAAACGTAATAATACCGGAAGGTGAGTGCCGCGATCACGCAGGCCACTGATAATGTTGTGAAGGGAAACTTTTGCGCTCTCCTCTCCATCTTCGAGCTTCACAGTGACGTGCCCCTCCTTGTTCACCCCGAAGAATTTGTGCCCCCAGTCTTCTACACCGTAGAGATCTGAGGATTTCGATGGAGACCAGCCTTTTTTGGCTTTCTCGGATTTTGAAGTTGGCGCAGCGGATGGTGGAGTCACGTGCGAAAGATGCACTCCGTTGATGAACTTTCAATCTGATTTCCACACGTTTTCGATGCCTTCTTGCGGGCGTGATCTACAACGCTTAATCATTCGGCATCCGATGCCGTATATTTCCAGATCCACCTACCGCGCTCCAGTATGGCTTGCTGGCGGCCACGCCCAGACAATCCATCCTGTGCTCTTCAGAAAAGTGAATCTGATCACCAAAGAAACAGAACGACTGGAGCTCGAAGATGGCGATTTCCTGGACCTCGCCTGGTCCAAATCAGACAGCAAACGTCTAACGATTATTTCCCACGGGTTGGAAGGAAGCTATCGCGCCACCTATGTTCAGGGAATTGCCGCAGCCCTATCGAAACAAAATATCGATACACTGGCATGGAGCTTCCGCGGATGTGGTGATGAAGCAAACAGGCTCCCATCGTTTTACCACAGCGGAAAAACAGAAGATCTTGAGCACATTGTCCGGCATGCCATTGAAAACCACGGTTATCAGACCATCGATCTCATCGGCTTTAGCCTCGGTGGAAATCTCACACTGAAATACATCGGAGAACGCGGCAAAAATATTCGCCCGGAAATCCACGGGGGAGTCGCCTTCTCGGTGCCCTGCATGTTAGCCGATTCATCCGCCACCCTGGCCAAACTCAGCAACCGTATTTACATGGAACGGTTCCTGAAAACACTTCGTGAGAAGGTAAGGACTAAACATTCCGTATTTCCTGCGGACATCAACATCGATGACCTCGAAAAAATCCGAACATTCCAGCAGTTCGATGATCGTTACACCGCTCCACTTCACGGATTCAAGGATGCCGACGACTACTGGGAAAAAAGCAGCTGTCGGCAATATTTGGAGAATATCAATATCCCCACACTACTGGTAAGCGCTAAAAATGATCCAATTCTCGGCCCCGGCTGCTACCCGGTGCAAGAAGCGCAGAACAGCGATTACTTCCACTTGGAAACACCCTCCACCGGCGGCCACGTGGGCTTCGGCACCGGCACCGAATACTGGTCGGAAAGGCGAGCGGTGGAATTCCTGACTGGTTCTTAAAACTTGCAGAACTCTGGGGAAACATCTATCCATTCGCCCTCTCAAAGCTCCCGTAGTTCAACGGATAGAACAAGGGTTTCCTAAACCTTAGATACAGGTTCGATTCCTGTCGGGAGCATTTTTTCCATACTGGAAATTACTGCTTAAGCTGAGCATTAACGGTGTTTTCGGGACCTGTTTTCCCGACCCCTTTGAAATTTTTTTCAAAAATCTCTGAATAGTTTTCACCAACCATAGGTCGAAGCTTGCGTAACAAAAAATTACCAATTCTATGAAAAAACTAATCACCATTATCGCAGCTGGAGCATTTGCATTCGTCGGGACAACCATCAATGCAGACGCTCGCCCCAATGGAGGAAAAAGTGTTCAGCACCAATCCACCACCTACGTAAGCGGCTACCGCCACGGTCGTCCGGTTTATACCCAGAAAATTTTCGTGGGATATGATCGCCACGGTCATCCACGTTTTGAATACCGCACAGTGTCCGCTCCTAGCCGCCACGTCCAATCCAGCTACCGCGGACATCAGGTAGCGTGCCCTCCAGTTCACCGTAACAGCTACGATGACCGCCGCAGTTCCGGTGCCCGCGTCAGCTTCAGCTTTGGCCGCTAATAATTTTCCGTGAAAGACAGTGTGTCTGGTCAGACTCTCCGGGGCGAAAGCTCCGGGGAGTTTTTTATTACATTGCCCGCCCGTATGTATCGCAACGGTTATGCCAGCCAGGGAGCCATTTCCCCTCGTTTCGAGAAGCCGGAGCATTTGAAACACGGCGGCTGAGAACCCGTTTTGCCGACGCCGCAAATTCCCTGGCAGCAGCGTCTCCCGCAGGAACATTGCCCATCCCCCCGAGAACCTGAAGTAATCCCCAGCCCTGACCGTTGTATTTCTCCGTGGGAGAAATGCCTTCGCCCTTGAAATTAACGTAGTCAATCAACGCATACGTCCCCTGGGTAGTCGTTGAAACCTTCTGGTAATTTGTCTGAATCTTAGCTCTTTCCGAAGCAGGAGCAGCTGCCAGCATTTTCGGGAGAGCAGCACGTGAGCGGGCGATAATAAAATCTGTCTGAAGGGTAACATTGGAAGCCAACCAATTCCGAAGGCCGCTCATCTCAGGCGAGTTAAACTTTCCCTGAAACTCAGCGCGGGTGCGCCAGGGGCTAAATCTCTCGCGGGCGATTGCGGGTGGATTCCCTCCGTTACGTGAAGCGAATGATACGAAAGAAGGCCAGGATTCCTCAAACGGACCGTTGAATTCCGCCGGATACCAGATGAAGTGCCCTATTCCCAAAGAGGGAAATTCTTCGCCGCCATTCCATGCCGTGAGTCCGTCAACGCTTCCACCGGATTCATTCTGCCAGATTTTCCTGCCGATGGTATTTTTTTGGGCCACGGTCAAGTTAGAGCCTGAAGACGCCGGGACATTAGGCGGATTCCCCGGTGCACATGCTGTGAGGGCGGCGGCAAGGAGACATGAGAGGCGGAGCGAAGTCATGCTCAAGTAAAGACTCCAAAAAGTTTTTCACAAATCCCAAACTTATAAATTACTCCCCGATTTCCCCTTCCCCTAGGACAAACCGCCTCTCGATATCATCCAATACGGAATTCGAATGCAGCATCAGCGGATGCAGAACGATATTGAAAGAGTGATTTTCAGCCCGATCCCAGACGGAAGAGGCAGGAGGTAGAATCATCAGATCCATTGGTGTGCGGTAGGATATGGCCGGGATATCGCCTAGGTTGCCTTCGGTTTCCTTGAGTTGCCTTAGAAATAAACTTCCCGGCCGCATCTGGGCGGCTCCTTTGCCGAAGTATGAGTATGCCATTTTCGTCCCCTTATGCGGAGAGGAAATGGTGATGAACATTTCACAACGCTCAGCCCCTCCCAGATTTTGGAGATAATGGCGTGATACGAGCCCCCCCATACTAAAGGAAACCAGAGCGAATTTTTCGTTTTCGCCGAATTCCCTATTGATGTCCGCCTTCAGATTTTCAGCCAGTTTATCCAGCCCGCCACGCCCATCTGCCGGCTTTAGCTGTGGCACGAAACATTGGATTCCGTGGGTTTCTAAGCGCCTTTTCAGCGAATCAAACGCAGTGCCGTCCTCAAAAATACCATGAACCAATACCGCCCTCTCAAACTTTGGCGTCTGCGGCTGGGTTTGGCAGGATACAGCAGTCGCAAAAACTCCGGTGAAAAGATGGAAAAATCGGGCGGTGATCATACTGGGATTTGGCTGGGTTTAAGGTGACTGGTGCTAGCCAGGAGGCCATTTCATTTGGCGACCACCCAGGATATGCACATGCAGATGCGGGACGGTTTCTCCTCCATCGGGCCCGTTATTAATAGCGATGCGATATCCGGTTTCGTCGATCTCCAACTTCTTCGCCACTGAGGCAGCAGTCAAAAGCAGATGACCTAGAATTTCCAGATCATCCTTGCCGGCATCCGCTACCCGTGGGATCGGCTTCCGCGGAACAACGAGAATATGCACGGGCGCCTGAGGAGAAATATCGGTGAAAGCGCAGCAGAGCTCATCCCTATAGTGAATTTCAGCAGGAATCTCCCCATCATAAATTTTTTCGAAAAGTGTCTTCATTGCAATAAATCTGACAGCATTCCCACTGCCAGCAAACGCGAAAAAGCGCGACCTCCATACAGAAGTCGCGCTCTTTACAGTTTGATTAAAAATTAGCGCTTCCTGCGGAGAAGCGCAGCTGCGGAACCGAGAAGCATCAGCATGGCCGATGACGGCTCGGGAACCACGATATTGCCATCGTATCCGGGAAGGTGAACCTCGCTGGTGGTGATAAGGTTCTTTGCAAACACCGATCCATCGATATTTCCGGATGTCGTAATCGTCGCGTTCGGTGCGAGGACCTGACCCATCATATTTTTCGAATTGAAGTTGATCTCCGTAGCTTCATAGAAGTTCCAGACCACGCGCTCGCGCCATGCCTCTTGGGTTAGATCGCCAACAATGTTGCCGAAATCCCAGTTGATAACAGTTCCTGCGACATTGATGAGAATATCAGCTGCGCTATTTGCGAACAATTCGATTTGCTGGACCTTCGAATCTCCGAAAATATCGGCACCGTTCACGGAGAAAACCGCAAGACCGGTGGAATCCGGAGTGGCGTTCAATTTAAACGGACCAGGCTGCCCTGGATTGCTCGGGTCAAGAAAGGCGGTGCTGTTCGGGGTATACATCGCCAGGCTCTGACTGGCGGATGTAAGGCCACTGATGATATCGCTGTAATCTGCAGAGGAATTGGAGACAAGTGATCCACCACCATTGTAGTTTACCGTGCGACCATTGGTCGAACCGCCGATCTCAAGGCTACCTGCATTCAAGTTGATAGCATTGCCTGAAACTATGTTGCCCTGCACACGTAGAACGAGATCCGAACTCGATACCTGGTTCTGCAGTTTGATTCCAAAGTTCGCTGAAGAGGAGGAAGTAAGATTACCGCCTACAAGTGTCCGACCTTCAATATCTGAATTAGTCGAGAGATTGCCGCTAACGATTACGCTGTAATCAGTAAGGGCACCTAAGCTTTGAGCAGACGCGACACTACCCAAGGACGCAATAGCGCAAAGGGGGAGAGCCAGCAGTCCACCCATAAATGGGGGGAGTGGATGCATGACACCGCACAAATACATTCGTTTTCAAAACCCGCAACCATGTAAAAGTATAATTATTAGGAATAATTCGTATCCAGCTATATAGGTAAATTTATAAATAAAATAATTAAACAAATAATATCAAGAGAAGTAAACCTTCATCATCCTTGCAAAAGGGTCTAGAAATGCACTACTTAAGCGACGTGGAAGAACGGCAAAGAAGAAAACCGAGCGGCGCGACGTGGAAGGTGACTCTACTCAAGATATTCCTTCTGTGTGCTGGCTCTGTAGCAATCCTACTCCCTGCCTGGCTACCGAATAGACCAGGCCGCCCCCTTGAGCGCGGAACAGTAGAGCTTTTGCAAGCTGGGCTTCTCGCCGCCGCAACTGCTGTTATGATCGGAGCTCTGGCGCATTCCGGTTCACGTCGGTCAGTATGTCGGGTGATGGCGCTCGGACTCGCCGCAGCCCTTGTAGGCGAGTTGGAAGACTTTTTCTCCGGCGTTATGAAGTGGCCGTTCCCGGATGCATGGATAATAGGAATTTTACTGGGTGCTGCAGTTTTGACCGTTTTGAAGCACAAGAAGGTAATGCTCCGTTTTATCGAGACCGCAGGCCATCATGCCGGAGCCGGATTCATTGGAGCCGCCTTGCTCATCATCTACGTTTTCAACCGTGTCGTTGGCGCCCCCCAGTTCTGGCGTGCTTCCTTAGGCGATGCCTTCCGCCCTGAAATACCCATCATCTGTAAAAGCTATCTGGAACTCCTCGCATGTTATTTTATTTTCGTAGGTTCCGTTGGTCTGGCGATCACACTCGGTAGGCGGGAGGAACTTGATTAAATGTCGGACCTTACAAAAAATATAAAGTGGCAGGCGGAAGCAGCTATGCACTCCGTCGTAGCCCGATTTCTTCGTCTGGTCTCTCCTCCTACAGTCTTCAAATGTGGAGAATTTGTAGGTAAAATGATCTGGCCGTTCATGAGAAACCGCCAGCGCTCGATCGAACGAAACCTCCGGATAGCAACATGCGGAAGCCTTTCAATCAAGGAGGCAAGAGCACTGGGCAAAAGGTCGTTTATCCGCACTTCAGCTAATCTTTTGAGCAGCTCCTTCTCCAAGGATCTTTCCGACGCTGAGCTCGGCGAAATGCTCAGCGTCGAAAACCCCGAGCTACTTGAGAAAGCTTACGCAAAGGGAACGGGGGTCGTTCTACTACTCGCCCACATGGGGAATTGGGAACTACTCACACGTATGCACCGCTTTTTCCCCGCCGGTGCAAAGTCAGGAGCGTTTTATCGCCCGCTGAACAACCCTGTCCTCGATAAAAGGGTTAGAAAACAGCGTGAAGCAGATGGCACCAGATTATTTTCAAAACGCGATAGTCTCCATAATGTCAGCGGCTACCTCAGGGACGGCGCTATCATTGGAATTCTTACCGATCAACGGGTGGGAAGACAGGGTGAACTCGTCGAATTTTTCGGCAGAATCACACGGGCCAGCCCACTGCCCAGCCTGATGGTCAGGCGTTGTAAGAGCGAAGTTCTCGCACTCTCACTGAAAACGGTTTCACCCGGCAAATGGATTGCCACCTACCACCCGGTAGAGCGGCCCTATAACACCACAAACTGCATGGCTGCATTGGAAAAATCCATGAGTAGCTCCATGGAAGATGTGTTCTGGCTACAAGAGCGCTGGCGGATGTATCTGCGTAGCTCCCGCCCTCCACAAGACTGGCTTCAGAAAGAGGGAGTCCATGGAAGAAAAGCACACCGTGCGGTCATCTGGGCATCATCCGGCGAAAAAGACAATCCACTCCCGGACGGCTACGACCATGGCGATATCGACTACGAATACGTAATCGACAAAGAGCCGCGGGACCTTCCGGATATCGACGAGAAAGCGGCCCTTCCCATAGATTTCATCTTGGCATTTTCGGAATCCACCGAGCTCAAAAAGGAAGCATCCAAATTGGGAATTCCGGTAATGTTCGCAGGAAATCTCTCAAAGTAATCTGCCAACCACTTGTTGAGTGGTTTTGAAGTGAAGTTTTGCAAATTTAGACAAGACCTCTGGACCATGGGCGGTTACCAGCTTCTTTCCTGTTTCCACTACTCTGGCAGAGGCTCCCAGAGGAATTTCATACCCTACTTTTTTCCCTGCGGCGTCCATCCAATCGATAAATCTCTCGCGCGCCAAAATTGAGGCCGCCGCAACAGCTGTGTCGGACTCCCCCTTCGTTCTTTGCTCCAATTTCAAAGTAAGATTTTTATTTTTCAAAGCAGTCTGCAAAACATCCGCCCTCGCGAATTGATCGGATAGTGCCCGCGGGCATTCCGGCTTCAGTTCTACCAGCTTCTCAATCACCGTGGCATGCCCCCACGCCAGCATCTTATTCAGGTTCCTGAAAGAATCGTAGATCTCGTTATACCGCTCGGGCCGGATCGCGATCACATCGAATACAATGCCGGGAGTAGCTTTTATAACCGCAGCCAACTGTCGAATTTTCGCCGGAGTATTGATACGCTTGGAATCCATCACACCGCTCTTTATGAGATGTCGGGCTATGACTTCATCGGTATACACCCCGGCTATCACCAATGGGCCGAAAAAATCGCCCTTTCCGCTTTCGTCGATGCCGAAATGAGGCTCAAAAGCCCCAGTATCAGCAGAATCACCATCCTTTGCTGGAGAGCTGGATTCCAGCACCCCGGTAATCTCCGGTTCCAGTGTGAAACGTACAAAATCTTCCGCGCCTGTCCCTTGGATCAAAGCCTTTGGCCCCTTCTCATACACATTTACGCTTACCTTGCCCTTCTTCGCTGCAAAAATTGTGTATTGCTTCGGGAAGAAATCAAAATCCTGCCCTCGGAGTACCGTTTTCAGGTTCCTGACCTGTGCTGGTGTTAGGGGGATCGTGTAGGAATTCATCAGTGAAACCTATTCGCAAAATTGACTACTGGCCAAGTTCATAGCTGTGATGCGTGCGTCCCAGACCCACCTTGTCTTGCCCTGAATTCCAGTCTAGGCTCCGCAACGGAATGCTTAATCTTCGGAAAACTGCTTTTATTCTGCTGGCACACTCTCTTTTTGGTGTCTCCTGCTCCGGCCCCTCAACGTTCAGCAACTCTCCCGAGCTCCCACCACGCAAGGCCCCTCCAAACATCTTTTCGGAGTATCGACCTGACGGAAATTCCAAAATGGCCAAGGGATGGACACACGGCATGGATATGTCCGGAGTCTCCTGGAACGATTCGCGTACCGCTACGCTCATCACTCCAAGGCATGTGGTCATGGCCAAACACTACTCCCGCGGCCCTGCGGCTCCCGTCATTTTCCATGATCGCTCGGGAAAGCGTATCGAGCGGAAGCTCATAGCATTCCAGCCCGCTCTTGGCGATATCACGGTAGGCCTAATCGATGAGCCCGTTCCACCGAACTACACGCCATACCCGCTACCTGCCTCCTCGACGAAAATATCGACCCTCCCCGGTCGCCGCGTAGTTGTCAGCGACAAGGACAAAAACCTGTTCATCCACAAGATCCGGCTGGTAGGTCCCGGTCAAATCACCTTCGAGCAGGACGAGGAAGACCTTTACGGCTGGGGGAAAAATCTCATCTCGGGCGACAGCGGAAATCCATCATTCCTTATTTCCGGCAATAAACTCGTTCTAATCGAGACACACACAACGGGCGGTCCTGGGTCCGGGCCATACTACGGTGATGCCAACGTTCAGGCATCCATACGCCGTGCCGTCTCCAAACTCGACTCAAACTACACTATCAGCACTGTCTCGATTCCATGAAACATTTTCAAATGTTCGAAATTTTCCTATTCTCCACCAAGTAGGTTAGAACAACATCCAATCATAACCCGCCAAAACCCAATGAAAGCACTTTTCCCAGCCGGCAGTATTCTTGCCGTAGCACTCTTCTGTGTCGCATATAAGCCAGCGACCGAGCAAGCGCCCGCGGGCGCAAAGGAGAAAATAATCGAAGCTCTCCCATCCGAAGCATACGCCAAGCCGGAAAAGCCAAGGAAGCTTCTCGTATTTTCCCGCACCAACGGCTATCGCCACAAGTCTATCGTCACCGGGAAGCTTGCATTCGAAGAACTTGGCAAAAAGACCGGTGCATTCGAAGCCGTCATCAGCGATGACCTCTCAAACTTCGAAAAGGAGAACATCTCTCAGTTCGACGCCATTTGCTTTCTAAGCACTACCATGAACCCCTTCTCCCCCTTCAAGCAGGAGTGGAAGAAGATGTCCAAAAAGGAAAAGGACGCAGCTACCGCCTATGAGTTGGAACTTAAGGAAAGCCTTATGGATTTCGTCAAATCAGGCGGCGGATTCGTTGGCATCCACTCCGCGACAGACACCTTCTACGAATGGAAGGAATACGGAGAAATGATTAACGGCCAGTTTGATGGGCACCCGTGGAGCGCAGGCTCGGATGTTGTCATCAACATCGAACAAGGTATGGAGGACCATCCCCTCGTAGCAATGTTCGGCGGCCAACCCCTTGAATTCAAAGAAGAAATTTATCAACACAAAGACCCCTATGATTCCTCTAAAGTCGAAATGCTCCTTCGCCTCGACGCTGAAAAATCCTCTCAGAATGCAAAAGGAATCAACCGCACCGACAAGGATTTCGGAGTCTCATGGGCAAGAAACTGGGACCAGGGCCGCGTTTTCTACTGCTCACTCGGCCACAATCATGACATGTTCTGGCGTCCAACTGTTCTACAACATTACCTCGCAGGAATCCAGTGGGCCCTCGGTGACTTGAAGGTTGAGCTCGCGGACGGCAAGTAGATACCAGACTCTGAAAAATGATCGATTTCATCTCCGATAACATCTACATACTTCTGATCCTTGCTGGCGTTGTCGCCCAGTGGGTAAAATCCCAGAAGGAGGCCAGAGAGCAGCGTCAATTTGAGGAGGCGCGACGCCGGGCACTTGCAGAACAAGCTGTGGAGGAATATGAATTTGAAGGAGGTATCGATCTCTTGGAGCCCCAGTATCCTAGAAGAGAAGCCATCCCCCCTCCACTCCCCTCCGCACTTCCGGATAAAACTTTGATTCCACCTTCCGTTGAGGATTTTTCCAGTGAACTAGCACGCCAGCAGCGGCTGCTGGAGCAGGTGAGTGAATTAAAGCGCTCTAAAAAAGAGAAGAGAAACGCTCCCCTGCCACCTGCCCATAGCTATGACCGGCAGGCAAAACCTGTTTCTAAAAGAAGCATCACCAGACGGTTAAACAGCCGATCCGAGCTTCGACAGGCTATTGTTTTGAAAGAAGTTCTGGATAAACCACTCGCACTCCGTTGATTCCACGGAATCACTTGCCGAATCTCCCATTGCGACAATACTCCCCCCGCCATGTCATTTCAAAACCGAGAAATGGAATACCAGGGAGCGGGCAACATGTTCGCTCAAATAACTCCCGTTGTTAAATGGCTGCTTATCCTCAACGTTGGACTCTATTTCCTTGATTTAATAGTCTTGGACAAAGCGATTCGATACACGGGAGCATTTGCTGTAAGATCCGCCATCTTCGAAGGAAGGATCTGGGAATTTATCAGTTTCCAATTCATTCACGGTTCATTGGGGCATATTTTGTTCAACTCGGTTGGGCTTTTCTTTTTTGGACCATTTATGGAGAGATGGTGGGGTCCTAAGAAATTCTTGATCTTCTATCTACTATCTGGAGTCGGCGGAGCACTGTTTTTCACCATTCTCATATACCTTAGAATCCTACCAGGAACAGAGATGGAAAGCGCACTTATTGGTGCTTCTGCGGGGATCTACGGTATCCTGGCTGGCGTTGCCGTTGTAGCCCCTGCAATGCGCGTCTCTCTTCTCTTTCCCCCAGTTACATTGAGCATGAAAAATCTCGCACTTATCCTGCTAGGAATCTCGGCGGGATCCATTTTGTTGAAAATCGGTGGCAACGAAGGTGGCGAAGCAGGCCATCTGGGCGGCGCTATTGCCGGCTTCCTGCTCGTCAGATTCAATGGTTGGCAACATCTACTCAACACAGGTTTTGCTCCAAATAATTCACCGAAGGCGCCACGCAAAGATATTGAACCAAAAATACGTCCGCGCACCCGGGTAGATCTGGGAAGCGAAACCGAAGTTGATGCGATCTTGGACAAAATTTCACAAAGCGGTTTCCAAAGCCTCACTGATGAGGAGCGTGAAACTCTACAACAAGCATCCAAGAACAAAAAAAAGTAGCATGACTGACGAGCAAATGATCAACGCCACTGATGACAGCGTACAAGTCGAGCGCCTAAAGGCCATTATGCACAGATTACGTTCACCAGGCGGATGTCCATGGGACGCTGAGCAAACACACCAGTCGATCATTTCAAACGTAATAGAAGAAGCCTATGAGGTGGTGGATGCAATTCAAAGATCCGATGACACCGACATGTGTGAAGAACTAGGGGACCTACTTCTTCAAGTCGTGTTCCATAGTGAAATTGCTCAAGAGGACAATCGATTCGATTTGAACCAAGTCGCCCGCGTAGTCTCGGAGAAACTTATCCGTCGGCATCCTCACGTTTTCGCAACCTCGGACGCATCAGACACAGATCAGGTGCTGAAACAATGGGATGCCATCAAGCGCCAGGAAAAAGGAGAAAAAGAAGTAACTTACCTTCACGGGACTGGCAAAGGACTTCCCGCCATAATCCGAGCTGCAAAGCTTCAAAAGAAAGCCGCTAAGATCGGTTTTGATTGGCCACTTGAAACCGGCGTTATCTCAAAGATCCGAGAGGAATTATACGAACTGGAATCTGCAATCGACTCACAAGATCACCAAGCGGTTGAGGAAGAACTTGGCGATCTATTATTCTCAGCGGTAAACCTTGCACGATTTAGAAAAATTGACCCAGAAATATTGATGGCTAAGGCCAACGAGAAATTTGAACGTCGTTTCTCCGCAATGGAGAATCAACTTCATACTCGTGGAAGTTCGCTAGAGGAAGCAGGTCTCGCGGAAATGGAACAAGCATGGGCCGATATAAAAGCTCAGGAGAATAAATAGGCGGATCGGAGTCGGCCCAGAGGCAATTACACCTGAAATCCATCACACAGAATCTTGTTTCACCGTGTGAACACAATTTCATGAAGACGTTAGTTCAGACGGATTACTAAAAATGGCTTACATCACTCCAAGGAATTTCATTGCGCAGGGAGTTTGAGGAAGAGCCATCCAGCCTACTTCAAATTTCAGTTTCTGTTTCAGTTTCAGTTTCAGTTTCAGTTTCAGTTTCAGTTTCAGTTTCAGTTTCGGTCATCCGGTCATCCGGTCATCCGGTCATCCGGTCATCCGGTCATCCGGTCATCCGGTCATCCGGTCATCCGGTCATCCGGTCATCCGGTCATCCGGTCATCCGGTCATCCGGTCATCTAACTTAGAATTTGTGCATATAGCTTTTGTCTAGGGTAAGGCAAAAACCTCAAAACAACAGGGTAGTCACCTTGACTCCATGTGATTCCTGAGCACAGGTATTTTCAGGAGACTTCCAGCCTAAGTATGTGAGCCCCCAGGAAATTTCTGGCCGCAGTGTTTGTCACCCCCTGCTACCTTTGAGGAACCATCACTTATCTTTTCTCGAGTTGCATAGCTGGTTTCACGTTTTAGCCCTGCTGTCTGCTGGATTTCTCATTGGGTCTGCTGGATTTCGCATTGGGCCTGCTGTCTGCTGGCTTCGCACATTGGACCCTGCTGATTGGTGTCTTAGTGTCCGCCGGTTGGCGCTAGTCTTCAGCATCCTCGGATTTCTGGGCAAAAAAAGAGCCCGACTCCTTGGTTAAAAGGAGCCGGGCATATACCTGGCGACGACCTACTCTCACAGGACCTATCGTCCCACTACCATCGGCGCTGCAGCGTTTCACTTCCGGGTTCGGAATGGGACCGGGTGGTTCCACCGCGCTCTGGTCACCAGAGGGCAATTGTGGTATCGGGTAGTCTTACCCGCTTCCAGAACTGTTTCTCTGATGAGCTGAACCGAGATGTTACCTAGTGTGTGTCACTGGCAGCTTGTCGCTTCTGTTCTATTTCAATGTCAGGTTCGCTCCCTGACATCCATATGGAGATAGTAATTTTCTTGGCGTAGAGCACGATGCAAGCCTCAGAGATGAGCCTTACACGATACTTTTGATATCCGAATTCAATAAAGGATAATCAAGTCAAACGGATGATTAGTACTGGTAAGCTGAATATATTACTACACTTACACTTCCAGCCTATCGACGTCGTAGTCTTCGACGATCCTTAAGGGAAAATTCATCTTGGGATTGGCTTGGCGCTTAGATGCTTTCAGCGCTTATCCATTCCGCACGTAGCTACCCAGCCATGCTCTTGACAGAACAACTGGTACACCAGAGGTGCGTCGATTCCGGTCCTCTCGTACTAGGAACCGAACCCCTCAATTTTCCTACGCCCACAGAGGATAGAGGACCGAACTGTCTCGCGACGTTCTGAACCCAGCTCGCGTGCCGCTTTAACCGGCGAACAGCCGGACCCTTGGGACCTTCTCCAGCCCCAGGATGCGACGAGCCGACATCGAGGTGCCAAACTTCATCGTCGATATGAACTCTTGGATGAAATCAGCCTGTTATCCCTAAGGTACCTTTTATCCGTTGAGCGACGGCAATTCCACATTCAACCGCCGGATCACTTAGGCCTACTTTCGTATCTGCTCGACTTGTAGGTCTCACAGTTAGGCGGGTTTATGCCTATGCACTCGACACACGGTTACAAACCGTGCTGAACCCACCTTCGCGCTCCTCCGTTACTCTTTAGGAGGATACCGCCCCAGTAAAACTGACCGGCTGACACTGTTCTCTGGCCTGATTCAAGGCACAAAGTTAGATCTTCCAACACCCAAGGGTGGTATCTCACTGGCGACTCCATGATGTCCTAAAACACCACTTCAAAGTCTCCCACTTATGCTGAGCATGAAAATCGAAAAACCAATGACAGCTTACAGTTAAGGTCTATAGGGTCTTTCCGTCCTTCTGCGGGTAGGCGGCATCTTCACCGCCATTACAATTTCACTGAGCACCTGGTTGAGACAGCGCCCAACTCGTTTCACGATTCGTGCAGGTCGGAACTTACCCGACAAGGAATTTCGCTACCTTAGGACCGTTATAGTTACGGCCGACATTCACGGGGACTTGGGTTCAAAGCTTCGCCACGAGGGCTAACATCTTGCCTTAATCTTTCCGCATTGGTCACGTGTCACATCCTATACTTGGACTTGCGTCTTGGCAGAATGCTGTGTTTTTGCTAAACAGTCGGTTGGGCCATTTCACTGCGACCTATGATAAATCATAGGTACCCCTTCTCCCGAAGTTACGGGGCCAATTTGCCGAGTTCCTTAACCAGGGTTCACTCTTACGCCTTGGTATATTCTACCCACCCACCTGTGTCGGTTTACGGTACGGGTTCCTTAGCATACACTGGGACTTTTCTCGGCACATGTTTTGACAATACGGTTCAGCCGAAGCATCCCCTCAGAATTCAATCACTTAGTTGTCTCCACACATGCGTCCTCCCAGTTAAAGGGTTGGAAGTGCAGGAATATTAACCTGCTGTCCATCGGCTACGCCTATCGGCCTTGCCTTAGGTCCCGACTAACCCCGGGACGAAAATCGTAGCCCGGGAAACCTTGGGTTTACGGCGGCCGGGGATTTCACCCGGCTTATCGTTACTTATGTCTGCATCCTCTCTTCTCAACTCTCCACGGTCAGTCACCATCGCGCTTCAATGTGTTGAGAATGCTCCTCTACCACGCCATCCCCCAGGGGATGACATCCAGAGCTTCGGTACTATGCTTATCGCCAATCATTTTCGGCGCAGAATCTCTCGATGAGTAAGCTATTACGCACTTTTTAAATGGTGGCTGCTTCTAAGCCAACATCCTCACTGTCTATGAAATTCCACCTCCTTTCCACTTAGCATAGTTTAGGCACCTTAGCTGCTGATCAGGGTTGTTTCCCTTTTGACGATGAAGCTTATCCCCCACCGTCTCACTGCTGCGCTCTACCCCATGGTATTCGGAGTTTGATAGGGGTTGGTAGGCGGGTATGCCCCCTAGCCCTGTCAGTGCTCTACCCCCATGGGTCAACACGCAACGCTGCACCTCAATGCATTTCGAGGAGAACCAGCTATCACGGGGTTTGATTAGCCTTTCACTCCTACCCTCAGCTCATCCGAGAATTTTTCAACATTCACCGGTTCGGTCCTTCACGTAGTATCACCTACGCTTCAACCTGGCCAAGGGTAGATCACCTCCGCTTCGGGTCTAGCACATGCAGCTATGATCGCCCTATTCGGACTCGCTTTCGCTTCGCCTACGTTCCAGAAGAACTTAAACTTGCCACATATACTAACTCGCAGACTCATTAAGCAAAAGGCACGCCATCACCCCGAAGGGCTCTGACACCTTGTAGGCACACGGTTTCAGGTTCTATTTCACTCCGCTCACAGCGGTTCTTTTCACCTTTCCCTCACGGTACTGGTTCACTATCGGTCGCTAACTAGTATTTAGCCTTATGCGGTGGTCCGCACAGATTCATACGGCGTTTCACGTGTGCCGTATTACTCAGGAACTCCCTAGGGCTTCGCTAGATTTCGATCACGGGGATTTCACCCTCTATGTCGGAACTTTCCAGGTCCTTAATCTATCTATTGAAGTCCCACGTCGGGGTCCTACAACCCCGGAGACAAGTCTCCGGTTTGGGCTGATCCGCTTTCGCTCGCCACTACTGACGGAATCGATTCTCTTTCTTTTCCTCCGGTTACTGAGATGTTTCACTTCACCGGGTATCGCGTACTGTTTCCTAACTTCCCTTCTCACCTTGCGGTGGTCAGGCTTCAGAAACAGACAATAATGTATTACCACTATTAGGTTACCCCATTCGGGAATCTCCGGATCAAAGTATGTTCACTACTCCCCGAAGCTTTTCGCAGCTGACCGCGCCCTTCATCGCCTGTTAGCACCAAGGCATTCACTGTGTGCCCTTTAAAACTTGATTTCCAATTATGAAATCAGGCTGTTTCTTAATGAGTTCTTCACATCCTAACTCCGCATTGCTGCTTTGCTACGATGATCTGTTCTCTTAATTTTGTTACTTCGGATTGCTCCAAAATAACGATTTGCCATAAAATTATGTATTATTAGGTATTCGAATATATTTCCAAGTATCGCGTAAGAATGGCTCACATGAGCTTACATTACTTATACTTTACAGAAAATTGTTTCTCTCCATATGGATGTCAAAGAGCGGACACTAACGTGTCTTACTTTTCATTAGATAGTGTGAAAACAGTGTCCTCGATTTGCCAATCGGGTAATGGTGGGCCTGGCTGGACTCGAACCAGCGACCCCACGCTTATCAAGCGTGTGCTCTAACCAACTGAGCTACAGGCCCAATATAGTTACCCTTGGATCAATAGTATTCATTGCTGAACAACTACCGAGTGATCCACTGGTGGAGGTTAACGGATTCGAACCGTTGACATTCTGCTTGCAAAGCAGACGCTCTACCAACTGAGCTAAACCCCCTTAATTCAGGGAGAAATGTTTTCGAAGAAAAAGATCAAATTGTGCGCTGCTCTACTCTGAACGTTATTCACAGATTTTGTTTATAGTTGTTTTAGGTGCTAGTCCTTGCGGACTTGCAACCCCAATAAATTGGGGCTCGACCTATGACAGTGACGGTAACGATGTGAGTCGTTATTGTTATTTCTAACGTCCATTTGCCATTTACTCCGTAGAAAGGAGGTGATCCAGCCGCAGGTTCCCCTACGGCTACCTTGTTACGACTTCATCCCAGTTACCAGCTTCACCTTAGGACCGATTAAACGATACTTCGGGTGCTACCGGCTTCCATGATGTGACGGGCGGTGTGTACAAGACCCGGGAACGTATTCACGGGGCCGTAGATGATGCCCCATTACTAGCGATTCCAACTTCATGGAGGCGAGTTGCAGCCTCCAATCCGAACTGGGCCCAGTTTTACAGATTTCCTCCACCTCGCGGTATCGGTTCTAATTGTACTGGGCATTGTAGTACGTGTGCAGCCCTAGGCGTAAGGGCCATACTGACCTGACGTCGTCCCCACCTTCCTCCCAGTTGATCTGGGCAGTCTGATTAGAGTTCCCACCATTACGTGCTGGCAACTAATCACAAGGGTTGCGCTCGTTGCGGGACTTAACCCAACATCTCACGACACGAGCTGACGACGGCCATGCAGCACCTGTGGAAATCCCCCGAAGGGTCACACGCTTTCACGTGCTTAGAGATCCATGTCAAGCCTAGGTAAGGTTCTTCGCGTTGCATCGAATTAAGCCACATACTCCACCGCTTGTGCGGGTCCCCGTCAATTTCTTTGAGTTTTAGTCTTGCGACCGTACTTCCCAGGCGGCACGCTTAACGCGTTAGCTCCGGCACAAGGGGGGTCGAATCCCCTCACACCAAGCGTGCACCGTTTACTGCTAGGACTACAGGGGTATCTAATCCCTTTCGCTCCCCTAGCCTTCGAGCCTCAGCGTCAGTAAATGTCCAGTAGCTCGCTTTCGCCACGAGTGTTCCTCTCGATATCTACGCATTTCACTGCTACACCGAGAATTCCAGCTACCCCTCCATTACTCTAGCACGGCAGTATCCGATGCAGTTCCAGGGTTGAGCCCTGGGATTTCACATCCGACTTACCGCGCCGCCTACGCTCCCTTTACGCCCAGTGATTCCGAATAACGCTCGGGACCTTCGTATTACCGCGGCTGCTGGCACGAAGTTAGCCGTCCCTTCCTCTTCTAGTACTATCAACCCTGTTCGCTATTAACGACCAGGTCTTTCTCCTAGATGACAGGAGTTTACAATCCTAAGACCGTCATCCTCCACGCGGCGTTGCACCATCAGGGTTGCCCCCATTGTGAATTATTCTCGACTGCTGCCACCCGTAGGTGTCTGGACCGTGTCTCAGTTCCAGTGTGACTGATCGTCCTCTCAGACCAGTTACCCGTCGTAGCCTTGGTGAGCCGTTACCTCACCAACAAGCTGATAGGGCGCGAACCAATCCTGTAGCGACAGCCCGAAGGCCACCTTTAATCTTGCGATACCATGGGGTATTAATCCACCTTTCGGTGGGCTATCCCCCTCTACAGGGCATGTAATTCACGTGTTCCTCACCCGTCCGCCACTAAAATCTTCCAATATAAATACCGAAATCATTCCGTGCGACTTGCATGTCTTAAACACGCCGCCAGCGTTCATTCTGAGCCAGAATCAAACTCTCCGTAAAAAATTCGGTTGGCGTAATTATCCAGGCCGAAACCCTTCTAATTGCGTAATTTTCCAAATTGTTCTTATAAGAAAGAAACCCGAAGGCCTCCCCCTTACGTACTGCGCGTTAATTTCGCGCAGCGCACAATTTAATCTTTTTCTTCATCCCAACAAAAATCTCATCTGCTTACGACTGCCACTTTCCTTTGTAAGTCGAACTTACTTCCAGAACTTGGCGCGATTCTTGCTAGGCCACACTATCAAAGAGCTTGTTTCGAGGGGACTAAAAAGCCGATCGGGTAATTGCTGTCGAAAGTAAACTTTCGAGGAGCGGGTTACCGCGACCGACTGGCAGTCTCTCGGTCGGCGCTGAGTCGCGTCGACGGGCGAAATCTAGCTCAAATATCCCCAAAACGTCAATACGTTTCTGCAGGTTTTGTTGAGAAAATTTCGGGGAGCCGTGGAACCCCCGTAAATACTGGAAGGGCCATTTCAAGTTCCACGAAATCCCCCATAAAAATCATTTAGGACATCCTAAATGACCAGAGGTTTTTGCAATTTGAACTCAAAGAGGCGCCGATTTGGACCTTCATATTTAGGAAAGCAGTTCAATCCAGATAGTCCCTTTACCTAGCACCTCCTATCCACAAAGACCGGTTGGCACTCTACCTGAGGATTCCGTCCCATTGACGAGGAACAGATCGGTACGACCAAGACCGGGGGCCCCTCAAATATACTGCAGACCTCATCAGCCGTAGCGCTCTGGCACGCCTTGTCGGATAAATCAGTCATATCTTGCTCCTTTACTTACCCTGCTTCGCTCCTGTTCAATTTGCCGTAATGTTGTGCTCCCGCTTCTCGGCTACTTTCTGGCTACTACCGCTCCTACCTATTTGCTTATTGGCTCAGGATCCTGACGACCAATTGCAGCTTCTTCCTGAATCAGTGGTTCCCCAGCCCGTAGACCTAATCACTCCTGTTCCCGCGCCAGAAATACCTATCGGTGAGATCCCACAGGAGAATCTCATTCCCGATAGTCTCAAAATAGACAACAAGGGCGGTAGTATAGAAGGGAACATGAAAGACGGAATACGCCTGGGCGGTCCCGTTAAAGTGGAAGGAGACAACGGTTTGGAAATCTTCGCCGATTCTGCCTTTTTGGATCTGAATGAAAAATCGGTTACTTTCACCGATGATGTATCCATTTATCAGGGAAACCTACTTCAAAGGGGTGAGAAGGCTGTTTACTACTATGAAGAACGGAAATTGGACGCGTCCGGTATGCGGGCGTCCATGGACCCGTTCCTTCTTGAAGCAGGAAAATTCACGGGGGTCTCCGATGGTGAGAAGACAATCTTTGTAGGCGAAAATGCAGGTGTGACGACCAATGATATCGAGAAACCAAACTACTGGCTTCGCTCGGACAAAACTATGATTTACCCCGGGGAGAAGGTCACATTCGAGAACCTCAAAGTATACGCTGGGGAAACTCCCGTATTTTACCTCCCGTATCTCAGCCAACCGCTGAATTCACAACTCGGTTATCATTTCATACCGGGTGCCCGCTCCAACTGGGGTCCCTATCTCCTGAATACCTACGGGATCATGCTCGGCGGCGATGCAAACCCCATCACCGGAGAAAAGGAAAATCAATGGCTCCTTTCCCAGTGGCGTTTCGACATTCTTACCACACGCGGCTTAGCAGCCGGCCTGAACCTCATCGATACCAGACTTGAGGATTCTACCGAGATCACAGGGCTCAGCCTCTATCATCTCTACGATTTGGATCCCGAGGAGACCCGGAATGGGATTACCCGGACTAACGTCGATCCAAATCGTTACAAGATACAGTTAAAGGATCGTCGTACGTTTGACTTCGAAAAGGAAGCAGAGTGGAGGCTCGATACGAACATCACTCTTCTATCAGACCAATACTACCTGGAAGATTTCGAGCCGACCACATATACGACGAATCCTGCACCCGATAACACAATTGGTATCTATCGCCGTGATGAAGATTCCCTGTTCTCAGCCTTCGGTAGGTTCCGCGCAAACGACTTTTACCGCACGGATCAAAGATCACCGGAAATCGCCTATGACCAAGCACGCAGGTCTATTTTTGACTCTCCAATTCTCCATGAAGGGCAGACATCATTCTCGATTATCAACACACAGGCAGCGTCCGTAGTCCGCCGGGGTGTTATCGAGCCTCTCCTCACCCTACCGGCCGGGGATCCTGCAATTGCTGATCTTTCCGCGCAATTGAACCGATATGAACTTTCCCTGATTCAGAAAATTCGATCATTGCCAGCTGGCGATTCACGCATTCCCTCGCTCCGCGCGCAACTTCTCGATAGCGGCTACACCCGCTTTCATACGAATCACACCTTCTCCGCACCTCTGACATACGGCGATTGGTTTACATTTACTCCTCGTGCCGGTGCCGCCTATACCAATTACTCTTCCGTGGAAGGCCCGGAGGAATCGGATTCGCGCGTAATCTTCCATACGGGGGCGGAGGCCGCTGTGAAGCTTTCTAGAAATTACGGAGGCTTCCGCAACTCCAACCTCGGCTTCGATGGGCTCCTCCACGTTTTGCAACCTTACGTAAACTGGTCCTATGTGACAGCGGACGAGCTCTCCGAGGAATACCCTCGTGCTGACCGCCTTACATTCACCACCCGGCCACGTTCACTGGACCCTTCGCGTTATACGGCGCTCGATGAGTTCAACAGCTGGAACATCCTTCGCTTCGGAACACGTAACCACCTCATCACCCGCCGCGACAACCAATCCCACGAATGGTTGTTCCTCGATACCTATATGGACAAATATTTCAATGATCCGGACGAATATGATCGTGAGTGGTCCAATCTGTATAACGATCTTCGCTGGCAACCTCTTCCATGGCTTGGAATCGATATCGAAACTCAGTTCCCGCTCTTAGGCGATGGCTCAGGCTTCTCAGAGTTCTCGACCGCGGCAAGGTTTATGCCCCACGAAAATGTGGAAATCTCCCTCGCCTACCGGCACTTGAATGACAATCCAGTCCTCCTTGACTCAGACCGGATGGAGCTTAGCACCTACTTCCGCCTGAATGATGAATGGGGGGTCGGCACCAGCCATATTTACGAAATGGACGACAACCGCCTGGAAGAGCAGCAATACACAGTACACCGAGATTTCGGGAACTGGGTAGCAGGAGCTGGCTTGAGCATGCAGGATAACCGACTCGAAGACGAGATCGGTGTAGTTTTCAGCCTGACCCTCAAGGAATTCCCATCCCTCTCCTTGCCATTCTCGATCGATGCACAATAGTCGAAGGCATGCCTTCCACGCCTGACGAACTCCTCCAAGCCCTCAACTTCCGCTACGCCACCAAAGTTTTTGATCCATCCAAGAAGATCGATGACGATACTTGGTCGAAAATTGAAACCTCACTCATCCTCGCCCCGTCATCCTTCGGCCTCCAACCGTGGAAATTCTTTGTCATAAAATCTGACGAGGTTCGGGAAAAGCTCAAAGCTGCATCATGGGGCCAAAGCCAGGTTACAGATGCCTCACACCTAGTAGTCTTGGCGGCACGCACCGATCTGGCACAGGAAGATATTGATTCATGGGTCACCAGACTCTCTGAGGTCCAAGGTACACCAATCGAGAATCTTGCCGGTCTCTCCGGAGTGATATCCTCCTTCAGCGGCGGAATGGACTCAGCCACAAAACAAGCATGGAATACTCGCCAGCTTTATATCGTACTTGGCCAGCTCATGACCTCGGCAGCATTCATGGAAATCGATACCTGTCCCCTTGAAGGCATTTCCGCCGCCGACTACGATGAGATCCTTGGTTTGAAAGAATCCGGCTACGCCACCGGCGTCGCCTGTGCACTCGGATATCGCTCGGCAGACGACAAATACGCATTGGCGCCCAAGGCCCGCTTTCCGCAGGAAAACGTTGTAGTGTATATTTAGATTTCCACTTTCATTTTCCGAAGACCGCAATCCAGCGGTCCACGCTTTTCCCTTCCGCATCTGGTAGATCACGGGATTTGGCATTTCTGACGTTAGCCAAAATCCTCACTCCCCTTGTTCTCATGCTGGCGAGGAAAAGCTCGTGTTCGAGATCAAAGTAGGAAGTGCAGATCAGATATCCATTCTCCTTCATTGTTGCAAAGGCCTCATCCAAAATCCCCTCCCACACCAGAGGCTCGTGCCAGTAATTCTGATGTCGGATAAAAACCAGATCGAAAGCCGGCAACCCCTCCATCCTGCCGATCATGGCTGCATTCCCCTCCCGGAATTCGATTTCTCCATTTGGGAGATCCCAGCGCCTCTCTGCTTCCGCGATCGCATCCGCCCGTAGATCCATCCCTAGGTAAAATCCGACCTGCGCAGGTTCAAGTGCTGCAGCTAATATTCCGGTCTCATCCGCGCGACCACACGCCAAATTCAGAATCGCGAGCCGCCCATGAAAAGTTATATCGGCTAGCCTCAGAAGCTCCCCCAACAGCCCGCCGAGTCGTGAAATATCCTCGGTAATACCCGGAAATGAAAATGGTAGACTCTGGATCATATGCTCCGAGCTCTTCTTTTCTTAGCTAACTGGCAAATCATCTCTCCCCGCTCCGCTAAAAATCACCGAATGCTTCCCGTAGATCACTTGCCGCGTTTTTCGAGGCCGTATCTTTTTGCGGGACGAAAGCAAAATCATCCTTCGCTTCAATATCGACCAACGGATTGATTGTCAGTGGCCTGGACGTTTTATCAACACCTTCAAGGATAGGTAGCGAGACTCCCTCCGGAGTTGCCTTAAGCTCCTCAAACTTCCTCGCCGTGCTCAATACCCGGGTCTCCAGCGTGCCAATCGCACGATTGTAATGATCCACAGAGCTATTGAGTGAATTACCCAGCTTCGCAAAATGATCTGCCAGATTTACCAGGCGTTCGTGCATCGTGCGGCCGAGCGCTGAGATTTCCTTCGCGTTCAAAGCTAAAACCTCCTGTCTCCATCCGTACGCTACCGCTTTGAAAAGCGCGATGAGCGTCGTAGGAGTGGCCAGGATCACACCATTATCCACACCTCTTTCAATCAGGCCGGGATCGGAATGCAGAGCAGCGGAAAAGAACGATTCGCTAGGTAGGAACAAGACCGTAAATTCCGGACTGTCCTCGAATTGTTCGGTGTATTTCTTGGAAGAGAGCTGTGATATATGATCGCGGACCTGTTTCGCATGCTGATGAAGAAAAGCTTCACGTTCGGAATCGTCCGCCGCCTCCAGAGCGTTCAAATAAGCATCCATTGGAGTTTTGGAGTCTACCACTATTGTCTTGTCCCCCGGCAGCTTTACTATCAGGTCCGGTCGCAGACGCTTTCCTTCATCCGTTGTTCTGGATGTCTGGAGGGTAAAATCACAATGCTCCTGCATTCCGGCGAGCTCCACCACTCTGCGGAGTTGCATCTCCCCCCATTGCCCGCGACCGGTTGGCTGGCGGAGGGCCTTCACGAGTGCTGCGGTTTCTTTTTGCAGGCCGAGTTGACCTTGCCCGAGAGCACGAACCTGCTCCCTCAACTCCGAATACGCACCCTCTCGGATTTTCTCAATCTCACCGATTCGCAGCTCGAATTTCCCCAGGGAATCCGCGACAGGCTTCACTAGAGTCTCAATCGCAGTCTTACGTTTCTCAATCTCGCCCTTCGCTTCTTCTGTCTGGGAGGCTAGACTGGATTTTGCCAGATGTAGAAACTGTTCGGAGGCACCTTTCAATGCGTCCGCGGAAAGAGCTTTGAAGGTATTAGCAAGCTTCGCCTCCGCGCGTTCCAATAGAGCCTGCTTTTCACGGGCGGCTTCACGTTCTGTCTCCAGGCGACTGCTGATCTCGGAAAATTGGTTCCGGTATGTTTGGGCTCCAGCTTCGCTTCGCTCGGTCTCCGCGTTTGCATTTGCCAGCCGTGCTTCTAACTCCAGGCCCCTGCGCTCCTCGGACTTCAATCGCTCTGCCATTGCGGATTTCACACTCCCCGCATGCAGCCAGGTGAATAGCCATCCAAAGAAAAATGCTATGGCTGCGGTGAGAATAAAGGGGAGGTAGGGCTGTAGTTCTGGAGGCATGGTGGATTTCTGCTTGCGGGTGAAGCTAAGCTGGCGTTGATGTTAAGGGTCGCGCGGATGGTGCATAATGCAGCCCTTCGGGACAATATTAAGAAACCATAACCAAAGATTTAAGACCATGGCATTTACTCTACCAGATCTCGGCTATTCCTTCGACGCACTCGAGCCACACATCGATGCGAAAACGATGGAAATCCACCACGACAAACATCACCAAGCTTACACAGATAAGTTCAACGCAGCGATCGAAGGCAAAGCGGATCTCGAAGCGAAATCAGCTGAAGAGCTCATTTCCGACATCGGTTCCCTCCCTTCCGATATCCAAGGCGCAGTCCGTAACAACGGAGGCGGCTTTGTTAACCACTCCCTTTTCTGGAAAGTGATCGCCCCGGGCGGAGCAAGCGCACCATCCGGTGATCTCGCAGCCGCTATCGATGCAGCATTTGGCTCCTTCGATGCATTCAAGGAAAAATTCGCCAACGCAGGTGCCACACAATTCGGTTCCGGCTGGGCGTGGCTTTGCAAGGACTCGGAAGGTAAACTTTCCGTTTGTTCCACAGCCAATCAGGATTCCCCGATCATGGGCGGATTCGCAGGCGCATGCGGCTGCACTCCTATCCTCGGCCTCGATGTCTGGGAGCACGCTTACTACCTGAACTACCAGAACAAACGCCCGGCATACATCGACGCATTCTGGAACGTTGTAAACTGGGACGTAGTCGCAGCGAACTTCGCAGCATAATCTCACGTATTTAGAAAAAATGGCCGTCGGGGAGAAATTCCCGGCGGCTTTTTTTGTGCCTTCTCGCAGAGAACGAGATGAACTTAAAATGCTCCGTTGAATTTTCTGCCAATCCAGAATGCAGCGAGAAGCAGAATCAGAAAAGTCACCGTAGCCCAATGGGACCAAAGCGGAATACGGCTCTCCAAAGGCCTTGGCTCCGGCAGAGCTTCGATCTCCTTGATAAGATCCGGCAGCTGACTCGGTAGAATATTTCTTCCCCGTGAAACTCTGGCAATTTCCTCCAAAACATCCGGGCGGGCTGGTTGACCGGTTTTCTCGATATCCACACCCTGGGCTAAAATCGTGGTTTCAGTCGGTAGATCGGCCGCTCCGGAAACAGTCGCCCGGAGATTCCAGGCACCCGGTAGATCCACTCGAAACCTCCCGGTAAACGCACCCCATTCTGATTCATTTTTCTGAAGCTCTATGCGCTGGGTTTTTCCGCCAGGTGAGGTGATATCGACAGCTACCGTCCCCTCTTTCAACGGAGCTCCATTTGCATCGAAGGCATTCGCGTTAATTGTGACCGAATCGCCCGGCGCAGGACGCTCGGGAGCGAAAAACAGCCGAACCCGCTGCCCTGCAGCCATATTCCTCTGGTAGCTCATCCAACGCGCTACCTGGCCCCAGAAGCGGTAATGATAAAGATCCTCTACTCCACGCCGCCACCGCCAGGCTGAATCAATCCCCATAAACAGCACCTTCCCGCTCCCGGCCGCCTTGGTAACCATCAGCGGAATGGATCCATACGGTCCACGGCGGTTTGCATGTACGGCTAGAACTTCTGTCCCGCCCTTCGCGCGAACAACTGGAGCATGCCAGTAAAAACCGGGCAGGCGCCGCCAGATCTCGGGGTTTTCCTCCTCGGAATCGCCAAGCATGGTCAACAACGAGGAGCGCCCCTCCGTAGTTAGATTTAAAGGAGTGGCAAGGTTCTCGGTCAGGCCGTTCTTGTTTTTATCATCCAGTGTCACGGGGATGAGATCCGAGAGAGCGGTATCAAGTAAGGTAAATTGATTCCCCTGCCTACCCGGCATGAAGACTACTCCTGATGCCTGGTTTTCCACCAGACCGCGTATTTGTGCGCATTGTTCCTTGGTCAGTTGATTTTCTCCAACTCCCACATCGCCTAGAAAAACGACATCGAACTTTGAGAGTTCCTCGAGTGTTTCCGGGAACTTCTGGATAAAATCCTTCCCCTCCGCCGGCCCCAGCTCGGGATGGATCAGTAAACAGGAGAGATCTACGCCGGGATCCCGCGAAAGAGCATTTCTAAGGAATCGATATTCCCAGCGTGGAAGTGTTTCCACCACCAGAACGCGGATTTTTTCGGGACGGCCGGAAATGGTAAAATCGTATGAATTATTGGCGGAGACGAGTTCCCCATCCTCCACCGGGATGGAAATGGTCAGAGTGGATGAGCCCTCCTCCTTCAGACGCCAGAGAATCGAATCATAGGTTTCTGCATTCGGCGCGAGGACGATATTCTTGGTGCGTTCACGGCCCGATTCATCACGAATCCGGACGATCGTGCGGATCTGCCTATCCAGCGAGGAACGGATGGTGAATGGAATTTGCACATTCTCTCCGACGATACCGTAGGTTGGTGCAGTGACATTCAGCAGATCGAGATCGGGTAGACGGGTTTCACTCCCAACACCGATGGTGAATATCGGAACTCCTCGTAATCGATATTTCTGCGCAGCTCCCACAGGTGGTTGTCCCATGTTGAAATCCCCATCGCTTAGTAAAACTACAGTCCGGAGATTATTTTCCTTAGCCAGCAGGTCCTGCAGGGGAGCATCCAGATCAGTGCCGGAGAGTCCCTCCTCAGGAGGAGTCGCGAAAGAATTTTCAATTAGCTCGTTTGCTCCATCTGACCGCAGTGTTTCCCACAAATCCGAAGCCAGGGACTTTTTTACCCATGCCTCACGGGAAACAACCTTCTCTCCATCATCCTCAAGCTCCGGCGGCAATTCTGCATCAATTGTCGACATGGAGCCGGAATCGTCCCAGAGAATCGCGATTTTTGGCTGGGTATCAGGATAGGTGATCGTCCGCCACTCCGGCTGCCATAGTAAAATGACGACTAAAAGAGCTATGAAAAACCGGAAAATCTCCAACAGGGCAGTCCGCCTTGGATGCGGGCTGCGTTTCCAGGAAAGAAAGCAAAGCCCAGCCACCCCGATGAGGGCAATAATGCCTAGCCACAGGGTCAGGGGTGTCGGGTTTAGATCTAGCAAAGGGGCGGGTGCAGGTGTTGTGTTTATGGCTAGCCCATCCTTGCAATCAGAGCAAGGAGGGAAGGACCACGAGACCTATTCTGTAAATGCCTGAAGAGTTACGCGGAGCGCATGGTCGATCTCTTCTACCGTGACAGAAAATGGTGGAGTAAACGCAAGCACGTCTCCGACCGGCCCATCCGGCAGGGCGATGATTCCGTTTTTGAGCATCTTTTTCACCGCACCAATCACACGATCGCCGCTGTCCGTCTGGATACCCAGCATCAAGCCGCGCCCACGAATTTCCGTAACAAATTCCAAATCCAGTAAGCTCCCGGCAGCAGCCAGTAAATTCGCGGTGGCTTCGGCAACCATCCGCTCGCAACCTACATCCGAGTAACGGCGAAGAGCCTCCAGCGCCATGGCACATCCCATTGGATTCCCCAGAAACGTGCTTGTATGTAGTGCTTCGCCGTCGGTTTCGGGCCATTTATCCATTATCTCAGCACTTCCCACACAGACGGAAATCGGAAAGCCACCACTCAAGGCCTTACCAAGACAAATTAGATCTGGGACCACGTTCTCCCAATCACAGGCGAACAACTTTCCAGTCCGCCAGAAACCGGTGTAAATTTCATCGAAAATCAAAATCGCACCGCTCTCATCGCACCAATCGCGGAGTATTTTAAGAAATCCAGTCGGTGGAACAATAATCCCACCCCTTCCTTGAATCGGTTCGACAAGGACGGCTCCAATCCGGCTCCCGTCGATCTTTCCCAGTTCCTCACTGAAAATTTCCAATTCTTCGCCATTTATCGGGAATTTCAGTCGCTCGGAGACCTTCGCCAACTGTCCTTCGAACGGTTTTCGAAACCAATCGATCCCCGCTCCCAGCAATGCGCCATAACCCAGGCCGTGGTAACCTCCTTCAAAGGAAAGAATTCCTCCGCGCCCGGTGGCCATCACCGCGGATTTCAGAGCGGCTTCCACAGCCTCGAATCCGGAGTTTCCGAAAAGGCATTTTCCTTTCCCCTTGCCCCATCGCTCAAAAGTCATCTCCGACAGAGCCTCACAAAGCTCTACCTTGACGCGGGCCGGATGCACATCACCCATCGCATGCATTAATACCGAACTTTGCTCACGAAGAGCATCACCGGTGAAGCCGTAGCCGATACCCGCCACGCCGAAGCCACTCGTCATATCCAAATAGCGGTTCCCGTCCACATCCCATACGTTCGCGCCCTCAGCCCGCTCCCAGATGATCGGCCAATCCCCGGAAATATAGGTAGTGTTTCTGCATTCCACTTGTTGTAGGCGTTTTGCCAATTCCTGAGACTTCGCCCCAGGGATTTGTGTTGAGATTTCCGGCAGCATTCTGGAATCATCCGCACAACCCACACTGATCTCAACTACCGAATACTTCGACGGCGCTTCCTAAAAATTCCCTGAGAAAAAAATGACTTCCGTGGGAATCGCGCGTATCAGGAATGAGATTCCCGCATAAAATGGTATTTCTCCAACAACTCCGAGGAGAGCTAGGAAAGCTCTTCGCCCGCCCACGCACATGGATGGGATACGGAGCATTCCTGGCGATGGAGGCAGTGATTCTTGCCGTCTACAAACTAGAATCCAGCCAGCGCCACATGCGGGGAATCGTGGAAAGAAACGGGCTGGAATTCAGCACCTACTACAGCTCCTTGACGATCACCTTCACCATCATGCTACTCAGCATGTTTCTCCTGGGGTCAATCTACTTCGCCCTCGTCGCCGGGGACATTGTAGCCAAGGAAAACGAGGATGGGAATTTACGCATGGTGTTCGCGCGCCCGATTAGCCGCTTGAGATTGCTTCTGGTGAAATACACAGCCGTCTGCCTCTACACATTCAGTTTTGTATTTTTCGTTGGTATCAGCGGTTACGCGATGGCTGTCGCAGCAGTCGGATGGGAGGGAGGACTCTTCGTAATGGAGCCTAAGATGAAAGTCTTCGCGGCATATCCGGACTGGTGGGAAGGAGCAGGAAGACTCGCGCTTTCCGCAGCAGGGATTGGTATCAGTATGATCACGCTATCTTCGATAGCCTTCATGTTTTCCTGTTTCAAAATCAAACCGGCCGCAGCCACAATCATAACGCTGACCATCCTTTTTGTGGATATGATCCTGCAGGGATTCCCGTTCTTCAAACCCTACGAAAGCTACTTTGTAACCTGGAGGATGAGTGCATGGGTCTTCCTCATGGAGCAAAACCTCTCGTGGCCAAAAATCATCGAAAGTTATGCCTTTTTGATCGGCCTTAATTTTACGCTATTCACCACCGGCTGGATGGCATTTCAGACTCGCGATTTCAAAACCTAGGCGCTCGTGACGAGCTTCGGTATAGAGGACAGCAGATGCCGGGTATATTCGTCCTTTGGAGCGTGGAAAACTTCTTCCGCCGTGCCCGTTTCAACGATCTTCCCTCTATACATAACCGCAATGCGATCCGCGATGTAGTGGACTACCCCGAGATCGTGGGAAATGAAGATCATCGTGAGGCCAAGATCACGCTGGAGATCTTTCATTAGATTGAGAATCTGCGATTGAATCGAAACATCCAGCGCAGACACCGGTTCATCTGCAATCACCAGCTTCGGCTCCGGAGCCAATGCCCTTGCGATGGCGATACGTTGGCGTTGCCCTCCGGAAAATTCGTGGGGATAACGCTTCATCTGGGAAGCATCGAGACCAACCGTCGACATAAGATCCACCACTTTTTTCTCCAGTTCAGCACCCTTCATCTTCGGATGCCGCTGACGCACTGCTTCCGCAATGGTCGAAAATACAGTCATCCGCGGATTCAGCGAGGCATATGGATCTTGGAAAACCATCTGGAAATCCAGACGGCGCTTCCTAACCTCCGAATGTGCGAGCGAGGAAAGATTCTCACCATTTAATATAATCGAGCCTGATGTCGGCTGGACCAGCTGCATGAGAGTGCGCGAGAGAGTAGATTTCCCACAGCCGGATTCACCGACAAGACCGAGAATTTCGCCTTTCTGTATCTCTAGATCTACACCGTCCACCGCGCGGACGGTTTCTTTTGTGGAGGACAGCATCCCGCCTGTTTTCTTCACGAAATGCTTTTTCAGATCTTTGATTTTCAGATACGCCACGCAGCAAAGTAAGCAGCTTAACATCCTTCCCGCAACGAAGATCAGGCAACCGTCCGTTACCTACGGATAGTTTGTGCCTCCGCGAAAAGAACTCAGGTGGAGAGGTCCCCGCTGAGAAAACTTTTGAACGTCCTGAGCCTTAGAAATAACCACAATCGCTCGCTACTCCTTCTTGCTGGCGAGTTGTGATATATCGCCGCACTTATGGGCGACCTGCATAAACGCTGAACTACATTCCGGATAACACCGCGTTCTTCACGCTTCTTGCCTGCTTGAAGTGTAGTCTCAGGTGAAACGGAAACATGCAGTTCCAGCCATGCGCATTGAGTGGACCAAATACCGGGTGCGTCGAAGTTTCTCTCCCTTTGAGATCACCTAGCTCTTCGACCATCGCCAAGTGGTCCAGAACTGACGATTTGAACAAACCGATCTGCTCCACACCACAGTCCTGCTCGGGCATCACGTCCTTTTTCGTGTCGAACTTTCTGGTCGGAGCTGGTTCTTTCAAGGCAAGTCGTCTGACCGTGGCCGAAATGGATTGGTTGACGATCGCATTATGGCGCAGGATTTCGAAAAACGACCAACCGCGCATATCCTCATCCACGCCGATCATTCGTTTCACACGGGTTGGGGTGCTACCACGTTCGTCATCCATCCCCTGCGCGAGTTGAAGGTATTCCCTTAAAACCTTTCTCGTTTGCTTTTCGACCGATGCTTGGCTCGTGATAGCAAAGCGGCTGCGGATTACTATCTTGAGAATCGTGTTTTTCATTTTCCGGGGGGATCGAGAACTCAGATCTGAGATCCAAAAAAAAGGAGGCATTTCTGCCTCCTTCAGGGAATAATTGGTGAACCTATTAAGCGATCGAAGGCTTACGGATCTGAGAAAGCTGACGCATGAGCGAACGTGTTTCACGCTGCCAGTTTTCGAGAGCCTCCTTGGACAGCTGCACACGGTCTGCCACGGCTTTTTCAAGCTCTTGGTAGTTCGCTGCAAGCTTGTCGGAAACTTGCGTAAGCATCTCTGCGGTGCGCTGGCAATATCCCGGAGTAGCTTGAATTTCGCTGATGCGATCTTCCGCACTGCGGCGTGCTTCACCCATTTCCGCGAGAAGGATTTTGCTATCAGGCACCTTGCGGAGTCCTTCCACGAGACCGAGTTTCGAGAGAGTCCAGATTGTCCATTTCGATGGATCCCACTGCCAAGGCTTTACGCCGTTGCGGTAGTCATGTTGGAACTCATGGTGGTAGTTGTGGTATCCTTCGCCGAATGTAAGGAAGGCCATAACAGCGCTGTCTCGTGCGGAATGCTTGGTTGAGTACGGCTGGCGGCCAACAGTGTGGCAGAGCGAGTTGATGAAGAATGTCAGATGCTGGGCAATTACAACACGAGTAACACCGGCGATGAGGAAACTACCAAGTGCGGCGATCATCGGATTGCCGCCGGTGAAATAACCGTAGGCGTAGCCAAGGACTGGAGGAATGATAAGTCCCACGACCAAACCAATCCAATGAGTGTATTTATGCTGCCAAGTAACGAGCTTGTCCTTACGGAGATCCGCTACGTTGTCCATAGGCGGCTCAGGATCGAGCTTGAACAGCAACCAGCCGATGTGGGCCCAGAAAAAACCTTTGGAGATATCATACGGATCATCATCGTGGTCCACATGTTTGTGGTGGCGACGGTGATCGGAGCACCAGTTCAGTGCCGAATTCTCAAACGCACATGCGCCGAAGATAAGGGTGAAGAGCTTCACAGGCTTCTTCGCTTTGAATGAAAGGTGGGAGAAAAGTCTATGGTAACCGACGGTGATGCTCATCATCGTCGCGCACAGGTAAAAGAAGAAGAGGCTGAATTGGAACCAATCCAAGCCAAATTTAAAGATATAGATCGGCGCACCGATCAGGGCGATCAGCGCGGTGCCCATTAGGAAACTGGAGGTCGTCCAGTTCACGCGTTCAAAAGGGATTCGTAACATAACGATTGAGTTGATTGAGTTGATCGCAGCCGCAAAACAGGGTATTTCGCTTGGCCGAAACCGAGGATTCAGTAAGCCATAAACCCCAAATAAGCAAGAAGTGATTTTAGGTGAAAATCTACGGAAATCCGGTAAATAAACGAGCGTTTCCGGCAACCGGAAATCCCTTACGCTCGACAAAACACTGGGGGAAATAGCAACGTCACCCAATGAGTGAATTCTGTTGGGAAAATTGGAATGGAGAGATCCATGCCACATTGATGTTCGTCGTCTCCCAAGGGAAAATTCTCCTCATCGAAAAGAAGCGCGGACATGGTGCGGGGAAAATTAATGGCCCGGGAGGGAAAATCGACGCAGGCGAGACGCCGCTGCAGTGCGCTATCCGCGAAACAGAGGAGGAATTGCTTATTTCCGTGGAAGCTCCAGTGAAGGTAGCAGAGCTTTGGTTCCAGATGTCCGATTATCCCAGCATACTCTGTCACGTCTTTCTCGCCGGGAAATATAGCGGTGAACCCTCCGAAACCGAAGAAGCAGTCCCTCTGTGGGTGAATCTCGATGAGATCCCATATGACCGCATGTGGCAGGACGACAAATTTTGGCTACCACAAGTCCTACAGGGTGAAACTCTCCTCGGGAAATTCCTCTTTGAGGGCGAGAACATGATTACAAAGGTTATCACACCTGCCACTTGGCCACATTCCTGACCTTTCCTTTCCGCTTGCCCCCGGGGCCATATTCCATCCCATACTTCATCATGAAAATTAGCTTCTTCCTATCCATGCTCGTAATTCAGGGAGTTGCTCATGCCCAGCAGGCCACCCGGGTATGGACCGATGACACCGGAAGAAAGACCAAGGCCGAATTGGTCGATGTAAAAGAAAGCATGGCCCTACTTCTCATGCCCGATGGCCGTGAGATCCCCTACCCTATCGAGAAACTCTCAAAAATAGACCAAGCTTTCATTGAGAAGTTTCTCTCCGACACCGAACAACCTGAAACTTCAGAGGCAATCGATAACTTCAGCGGCCCCTGGCCGGACCGCGTATCATTCAAAGACGACGCCGAGATCGAGATCATCAAGGAAGACCCCGAAGCCGAGGAGTTTATCTACGAATCCGCAAACTACCGCTACAACTGCAATGTCCGCCTTTCCAAGTCTGTAGTCAAAGGCTTCGCAGTCATGTTCGAGGCCACCCACCAATTTGCGCGCGAGCTTCCGCTTTCCATCAACGGAGGAAAGAAAACCGAAGGGAAATACCAGATTCTTCTCGTTGAGACAGAAGAGCAATACCTTAAGGCAGGGGGAATCCCGGGCTCAGCCGGCGTATTCTTCGGAGGAAAAAACCTCGTTCTTGTTCCCCTTACCAGCCTTGGTGTCCAGAAAGTGGGCAGCGGCTATATGTTGGACCGCGATAAATCCAGCAAGACACTGCCGCATGAGCTAGCCCACCAACTCACCCCGAACAGATACTTCCAATTCGGCGCCCGCGGCTGGTTCTCTGAAGGACTCGCCGAATACATCGCCGTCACCCCCTACCGCTCGGGATCCTACAATGTGCGCACCAACTTCCGACCTATTCTGGAATATGTCACCGCATACGGAGAGGATGGCAAAGGCGGCAAAGCGCTTGGTGAGGAAATCAAACTCGGCAGTCTTGAGGAGTTCATGTTAATGCCCTACGAAAATTTTCTCGATAACGGCCACCTGAATTACGGCTCCGCACTACTCCTCACCAACTATTTCTTCCACATGGATCGTGAAGAAGATGGCGCACGTATCAAAAATTTTCTAATAGCACTCAACGCTGGTAAAAAGGGTAAGGATGCCCTTCAAGTCCTACTGGACGGCCAGACCTTCCTGGAGCTAGAAGAAGAAATCGCCACAGCCTACTCGCGCAAGGGCGTCGATTTCATCTTCTCGGAGGAGAAATAATACCAATCTCATGATACTTCCCGCACTGCCCGGTCTCTCTCCGGAAGAAATTTCCGAATGGCTCGCCACACAAAATGAGCCTTCGTTCCGCACAAAGCAGATTCTAGAGTGGATTTGGAAAAAGAAGGTCACCTCTTTCGATGAAATGACCAATCTGCCCGCCGCGCTAAGGGAAAAGCTCGCGGCCAGCTTCCGCTTGACCGCCCTCACCCATTCCAAAACACAGGGCAGCGAGGACACGACGCGGAAATTCCTCTTCAAACTTCACGATGGCCGCTACATCGAATCCGTTCTTATCCCTGCCAACCCGGCGCTCTACGGGGAAAAATCCGACCGCCGCACACTCTGCGTTTCATCACAGGTAGGCTGCGCATACGGTTGTAAATTCTGCGCATCCGGACTCGCCGGCTTCACGCGGAATCTCGATGCGGCCGAAATCGCCGGCCAAGTATTGGCGGCCGAGCAAATCTCCGGCGAGCGCGTCGATAGCCTCGTTTTCATGGGAATGGGCGAGCCCATGGCAAATTTCAACAATCTCATGGCGGCCATTCGCCTCATCACCGGTGCGGAAACACTCCACCTCGGCGCCCGTCACCTTACAATTTCCACCTCGGGCCTGGCCCCACAGATCCGTAAACTGGCAGATCATCCACAGCAGATCCGACTCGCGATTTCCTTCCACGGAGCCACCGATGAAGTCCGCAGCCAGATCATGCCTGTTAATAAGAAGTATCCGGTGGCCGAGCTGATGGATGCGCTGAACCACTGGAATTCCACTAAAAAGCAGAAGCTCACGCTCGAATACATTCTGATCCAGGGAGTGAATGACGATCTGGAGCAGGCAAAAATTCTCGCAAGTCACGCGAAACGAATCAACGCGAAGGTAAATCTCATCCCCTACAATACGGTAGAAGGGCTGGAATGGAAACGCCCCGCAATCTCCCATTGTCGTGCATTTCAGGAGACGCTCAAAAACTTTGGGGTCACCGCCACTCTCCGTATCGAGAAAGGCCACGATATCGATGCCGCATGCGGCCAGCTGCGCCTGAAACAGGAAACAGCAGAGGGTATCGTCTGATTTCTCCCATCTGTTGACAGTTTCCCCTGCATTGCAGAAGCTACGCGGACAATATGGTATTCAAAAGTATGTGCAGGGACGTGGGGATTGGAGCGAATTCGTATTTGCTCGAGTCCGGTGGGGCTAGAGTGATTCTGGACGCAGGCATGCACCCGAAGGAAGAGGGCCTGACCGCACAACCTCGCTACGAGATGGTTGAGCAGGATTCCGCAGACGCGATTATCATTACCCACTCTCACCTCGATCACGTGGGAACACTCCCGGTCATTTCCAGAAAACAACGCGGTGCAAAGGTTTTCACAACTCCGGAAACCGCGGAGCTAGCCTGCGCCATGCTTCATAATTCCGTGAATGTCATGGAATCCAAACGCACGGAACTTGGCATTACCGATTATCCGTTCTTCCGCCATCCGAATATCGACCGCATGAAAGGCTGCTTCGAGCTCCGCAATGTCGGCCGCGTATTCGATCTCGACGATGCTGGAAAAATCCGTGCGGAGTTTTTCGATGCGGGCCACATCATGGGATCCGTCGGCGTCATGTTCCATGCTGAGGGGAAAAAAGTTTTCTACACCGGTGATGTGAACTTCGAGGACAGCACCCTGCAGAAAGGCGCTGTATTCCCGACCGAAGAAGTAGACGTTCTTATCGTGGAAACAACCCGTGGCGAGCAGCCGCGGCGCCCGGATTACAACCGTCGCGAGGAAGAAGACGAACTGGCAGGCGCTATCACCGGCGCTCTTGAGCGCGGTGGTTCCGCACTCCTTCCGGTATTCGCCATGGGCAAGACCCAGGAAGTTCTCTCAATGATCCAGCGCTTCAAGGAGGAAGGCCTCGTGAACCCCAAGACCCCTGTCTACATCGGCGGCCTTAGCACGAAGATGACAACCATCTACGATAAATTCAGCGATGTATCCCGTCGCTTCCGTCGTGGTTTCAAATTCCTCACCGATATGGAGCTGGCCGGCGGTGGTGGCAAAAAGAAACGCAAGGGCCCCATCCCTTTCAACAACGGCTGCATCTATGCACTTTCCAGCGGTATGATGTCGGAAAAGACCGTATCCAATAATTTCGCCCGCCAAGGGCTTCTGGAAAATCCGAAACACGGTCTTTTCTTCGTAGGATATGCGGATTCGGAAACTCCCGGCGGCAAAATCAAAGCGGCGAAGCATGGAGACAAGGTCGTGCTCGATCCGGCTTACCCAGCGGTCCCATTGAAGTGCGAGGTCCGTTCATTCGATTTCAGCGGACACTCCACCCGCGATGCCATCGCTGACTTTGCGGTTAGTGTGAAACCAAAGAAAATCTTCCTCGTTCACGGGGATGCAGGCGCGATGGCGTGGTTCAAGCAGGAGCTGGAAACCCGCCTGCCGGGTGCAGAAGTCCTGATTCCAGAACCTGGTGTGGAATTCAAGCTCTAGCCCTTCAGGATCTCCAGCGATTCCTTGGCATTCTTGATAAATTCAGGATCGCTCAGGAGTCCTCGGATCCAGACCACAAAGGGCGTGGCCAGTCCCATCAAAATAAAGACGGAGACCACATACCAGGTGGCTGATTTTCCTTCAGGCGCTATGAACTGCACCCACCAATCGTCTTTATCGACCACCTTGGTGCTGAACATCTGATTGTTTTCCTTCAGGTCTGTGAGGAGGACTTGGGCCATCTTCGCATTGCTCGTGGTATACAGATGTTTATACCTGCGCCCCGGCTTCTCGGGCAGATCGATGGTGCGTATTCCACGCGGGAGATACTCAACCGGCCGCAAGGTGAGAATATGTATTTCGTATACAAATTTCTCCTTTAGCCAGCGATCGATTCGGGTGAGTTGCATATCACTTTTCGGGGTCTCTGATCAGATGCCGCTCTGCATCATCTTCGGTCCCATGAGGAAGATCGGGAGGAAGGTACCGATAAATACCGCTCCAATCAGTCCAACGGCGATGAGCAATACCAGAAAGCTGATCGTGGCGGCGAAGGCGGCCATATAGTTTTCCGCATCCTCTTCATACATCTCGGAAAGCATGTCCAACTGCGCATCAAGCGAGGCAGATTTTTCACCGATGGAGAGCATGTGGACCACCTGGGAATCCGCGGAGGTGTATTTGGCAAATGCAGTGGAAAGCGGAACACCGGAGTTTTCGTATTTATCCGCAGCTTCGCGCAGCTCCGCGTAGAACGGGGTGCCCATCACGCTGTTTGCGGAAACCCGGATGGACTTCGCAAGGTTGATGCCGTTCGAATGCAGCAGCCTGATCGTGGAGATGAAAGTCATCTGACGCAGCGACATGATGAGCATGCGGAACAGGCGCCACTTGGACATCGCGATTCCTAGGATGACGCCGCGAACCTTCTCCGATTTCCAAAGTGTGATACCGAGACCGATAACTGAAAGAATGAAGACATGCCAGGTAGCCTGGGTGAAGTGACTGACCTTGAAGGAGATGGCGGTGAGTCCATCAGGCTCCTGTCCCACACCGGAAAGCATTTCCTCCACCTGGGGGACAATTTTTACCTGAGAGATAATGAAAGCACCAACGAGCACACCAATAATGGCGCCTGGCATCACTGTTGCCTTCTTGATGGCTTTCTGAAATTTCATCTCACTGGTCAGACGACCGGCAAGCGCCCGGAAAGCTTCGTGAAGCTGACCTGCATCGGAACCAGCCTGAATCAGACCAATTACCGTTTCATTGAATTTTCCAGTCCGGCGGAAGGCTTCATGGACATTCATACCCTTTCCGATGTCTTCACGAATCCGTGTCAGACAATCTACCATCACCTTATCGGGTAGACCTTGGGAAAAGTACTTGAGCGAGTCTGCCGTATTGATCTGAGCGCGAAGCATGGAGCCAATCCCACGGAAGATCGAAATCTGGTCCCGTTTTGAGAATTCTTTGGCTTTTCCCGATCCTCTGAGAAATGCGAAACTTTGAGGTTTCTCCGGTGGTGTGGAGCCCGCTTGACCTTTTGCATTTGGCGGAGCCGGAGGTTGCCCGATTCCAGGAGATGCTGCATTTTTTTGTGAGATACTTGCGCTAGTCATCGGTGTAAGTCATGTCGATCACCTTGCTCACGGCGGCGATGTCGGTTTTGCCCTCGCGCAACAAGCGCAAGCCGCTACGGCGTAGATTGGGGAGAATTCCTTCCTCGGCGATTTTTACCTCAAGCTCATACGGGGTAAGTTCACCTTTGGAGAGTTGGTCGGAGACCTTTGGCGTAATGGGAATAATTTCGAGAATGGCCGTACGACCGGAGTATCCGGTGTTCCGGCACTCGCCACATCCACCGTCACGTGCCTGGAAAATAGACACGTTTGCCCATTCGTCTCCCAGTGCGTAGGTTTTCCTGTCCAATTCGGAAATTCCGCTCGCTGCCTCTTTGCAATACGGGCAAAGAATTTTCACAAGACGCTGGGCGCACGCCGCCTTCAGGGTCTGCGCAATTTTCCACCTTTCGATACCGAGCTGCTCGAAACGCTCGATAATCTGGGAAGCCCTCGGGGTGTGAATGGTTGTAAGAACTTTGTGACCAGTAACAGCGGCCTCAATCGCGAGCTCAGCAGACTCAAGGTCGCGAACCTCACCCATGAGAATAATATCCGGATCGGACCGCATGAAGGAGGCGATCATCGGCTTGAACTCCTTGGGACTTTTCAAGTCACAGTGGGTAATGCCGGGCACCTCATCCTCCACCGGGTTCTCCAAGGTGAGAATGTTTACTTCAGGTCGATTCAGCTCGCGCAGAATCGCGTTGAGAGTGGTTGATTTACCGGAGCCGGTTGGTCCGGACATAACGATAATTCCAGCCGGAATTTTCATCACCTTGTTTAGCGCGAACATGGTCTCGTCATCGAAGGCGAGAGTTCCTTTCCCGAGAGTTACGTTGATATTGCTCTTATCCAGCAAACGCATCGTGACGTGGTATCCCCGATATGTGCGGTGCCTCTCGTAACGAATATCGATCGGCCGGTGGAAATAAGATATGGTGAAACGTCCTGAGATACCCGGGGCTGTGTTCCGGATCTCCGTGGGTAACTTCATCAGGTTGAGAAGGAAGGCATCGAGACGATCCTTCAGCTTCATCGGAATTTCCACCTTTCTACCGATGTCACCGTCGACACGGAAAGCGTAGTAAAAGGTTTCTTTCTCTACCTTGAAGTGAATATCGGATGCCCGTGTGCGGACGGCATCAGACATAACCGTCGCAATAAGTTGAGCCATCGGCTCGATATAGTCTGTGGTAACATCAAAATCGTTGATGCCGTCATCCATATCCTCGACATCGATTGCCTCCAGCTCGGAACGACTCGGGCCGCTGTTGGTGCCCACGGATTCGATGGCCCGGGAAATCTCCGAAGCAAGCGTGACGATCTTTACAATCTCTAAATCAGGAAAACGGGGAGCTAGATACTCCTCCGCCAAGGGGCTCCACGGGTTCGCGGTTGCCACGATGAGTTGCTTCTCCCCGGATAGACAAAGTGGTGCGAAGAACCCACGCGTCATTACGGTGGCATCGCAGTAGGTATGCAGGCCGGAATCACAGAATTCCGCAACCTTCGGAAAAAATGGCAGGCCGTTGATTTTCGCAATCGCGGCCATAAAGCTGAAACGGGTGACACGGTTGGGCACCTGATCCTGATCAAGCTCCGCGAAACCGGGATCGTGGTTCGCAAGCTCGGTCATGATGCGCCGACTGATCAGCTCGTTAAAGGATATGCCATCGAAATCAATCACGGTTTTGTAGTTCGGGGGGTGGGTTAAAGTTCGAAGTGTTTGCGGCAAAGAAATGCCCAGGATTCGTATTCCATGCGGGCGCAGGTTAGAAACGGGTGGATGCCGAACCGTTTTCCCACAGCGTAATATGCTTCATCTCCGAGAAGCGTGGCTGCGATGGGATTGATGGACCCGGTGCCTATTGCATCGGTATCCTCTGCATAAAGTACGGGTACAAGAAGTGCCTTGCCGAGCTGGTGCAGGGCCTCGAAGGATTCATAGAAAGCGGACGGAGCAATGAGTTTGCTGGCAAAAGGAATCGTGGCTGGAGCCGGATTAAGGGTCGAAGCCACGGCGTCTGCCAAGGTAAGTATCGCAGCCCCCAAGTGTTCCTCCTCATGCCCCAGTACGCGGCCCAAGGTTTCAATCAAGTCCTCGGGAATGCCTTTTCCCTGACTTTCCCGCACTCTTGCGAGAGCTTTGAAAATATCGCTATCAGAGGCGGCCCCAGACATGCTAAGTGCCTCCGCTGTGCGGACATAGCACTCCTCCACGACCTCGGGGATCGTTCTGCGATGGGGCTTCGAACCCTCCGGCGCTGCTTGAAAAACGGTATTCATATTTACAGGAAGTGGTTACCTACGGCGGGAAACCTGGCTGAATTTTGACTTCTTCCTTTCAGTATCGAGGTATTCATCCTCACGGGGGTAATACGGAGCCTCCGTAGGCTGCATCCCGCGGATAGTACGTCCCATATTCGGCTCATGGGCAGGACCTGGATTGTATGGGTCCACTGAATTGTAATCGCACGGAATCTCCGTACCTGCACTGAGCCTGCTGCTGGCTTTGTCATTAGCTCCGCGGTTCGATGGATTATAGGATGTGGGCGTGACCAGGAAGACGAGCGACGTCTGCTCTTTGGCTGCTTCCTTGCTTTTGAAGAAGAAGTTGATGATAGGGATATCGCCGAGGAGTGGCACCTTGGTTTTGTCGTCGCTTTTCACTTCCCCGTAGAAGCCACCGATAACAAGGGAGTTCCCATCGGGAATCCGGGCGATCGTTTCCACCATGGATTCTGTAACCCGTGGATATTCGTTACCCGGCAGACCATCTACGCCGACACCAGTTACAGTTCCTGTTATTTGCGCGGAACGTGGGCGCATCTTCATACGGACGGTTCCATCTGGAAGCAGAGTCGGGGTGACCGCGATCGAGATACCGATTTCACGGTGGTTTTCAGGATCTTCGGTAATTGCTTTGTCCGAGGAATCGATCTTGTAGCGAACTTCTTCAGTTACGGTTGTAGTTCCTGAAGTGCCGCCCGGAGTCGTTGTGGAGGTGATAATCGGGATCCTATCGATGATGGAAATCGTCGCCTGCTCGTTGTCTTCAGTGATGAGTGTCGGGTTGGAAACCTGATTGGAAATACCGCCGGTATTCAGAGCGGTGAGCAATCCGGAAACCTGAACAGGTGTGAGAATAATACTTCCACGATCACTGGTGAACTCCCCGGGAGAGGATGTGGAAACATCACCTGTGAAGCTGGTAGGTAAACCGAACATATTGCCGATGCTTCCGGTAAGTTCGAGCGGGATTCCGCTGGTGCTCAGGGCATCGGTCCAGTTTACCCCGATTTTTTCGCCAACGGATGTGTTGATACGGAGAATTTTAGTCTCAACGATGATCTGGCCTTTTGCTTTATCAATCCCATGCAGGAGGCTTTGTGCGGCTTCGATCCTCGTGGCGGTATCGATGATGACGATTGTGTTCGTTTTCGGCTCGAATTCGATAATTCCTGTTCCAGGGCTGAGAACCGCACGGATCAAAGTCTTGATCTGCTCGATATCAGTGGGACGGAGGTATTTCAGCTGATAGTGAAATTCCTGACTTGGAAGCTGCCCGAGCTGCGCCTGTGTGAGTGCGTAAATTGTGTTACCCTTCGAGTGAAGTGAGAGCCCATACATGAATGCCAGCTCTTCCATCTGGTTGAGCGGATCTCCGTCATCCAGGTGACCTGTAACCACATAGTCCGGGCCGTTGATCTTCAGGTTGTGGAAATACTGGCGCCCCGCGGATTTTGCGAGGAATTGGAAAATATCATTCAGGCCGGCATCCTTGATCAGGTATCCTTCGGAGGTTTCTTCCATCTCACGTTTCTGCTCTTCAAGCGGTGCGAAGGGAGTGGCACTTGGATCGATGGCTTCACCGTCCTGGGGAGCGACGGGGGGCGCAGGTGGTTCACCAAGTTCAGGTAGTCCCTCGGCGGCTTCGCCAATTTCCGGAAGCTCCATATCAGCAGCCTCATTTCCTGGTTGAGGAAGTTCGGGAACAGCTGGAACTTCGGGCGCATCAGTTTCACCAGAAATAATCTCTTCCGCGGCAGCTTGGAGAAGATCTCCTTGCGCTACCAGATTTGTGGACGTGTAGCCAAATGCCACGGCCGAGAGCAAGAGTGTATGGCGTATTTTCATGTTAGGTGTGGAGATAGGTGAATCGGGAAGTTAGTTAGAAGGATCAAAGGAACTGTTGGCCTCAAGCTTGAGTGGAGACAGAGTGTCCGGGGAAACCATGCCCGGGGGTGTCATTTTTTCACCACCCGGGATCATACCAGGCGGGAGAATATTGGTGGAGCGGGTTGCCACTTCCTGAGTAGTCAGATCCTGGAAAATGATATCTCCGGCTGTTACCTTAAGGATCTTCATCGAGAATTTCTTTCCGCGGAATTCCAGAGGGAACACGCTGCCTTCCTTGAAGGTACGAGTTCCAACCAGGAATTTCCGCTCACGCGGGATAATTGCTGTTATGTCGATCAGCTTGACTATATCGACCAAAGGTATAGGAGGAAGCGCCGGCTGACGTTGGTTCTGCAGACGCGAAGGAGCCTGTTTGAGCGCCGGTTTGATATTGGGATCCTGATTCAATCCGAAGGGATCTACCGGACGGTTTCTCATGGAGAATATAGCGATTCGGGAGGCCACATACGGCTCGATGTCCGCCCCTGCGAAGCGCGATGGGTTTGCTTCCACCGGCTGTGTAGCCTGAACCTTGGATACTTGCCCTGCAGTCTCAGTATTTGCTTCCGCTACATCTTCATTGTCAAAAATATCGGCCGATTGGGAAAATATCGAAATAGTCAAAAGCGCCGAGACAGATACCACTACGAGACCACCCTTGAAAAGTTGCAGGTGGTCTAAAGCAGTGGTGTTGGAAGATGTCATTTCAGTTCTCAATTCTTCTAGTTCTCCCAAGCGGTGTAGGTGACTTGGAAATTCAGCAACGCAGAATCACCATTGGTTGTGGGGTCGATCCGTAGCTCCTGCAGCTGGAGGTTTGGCATTTTCGTTTCCAACTCCAGGAATGCCTGTTGGACCGTGCGGAAAGTCCCGCGGAAATTGAACTTCAGTCCGGAAGATTTTTGAGCGGACGCGCCACCGAATCCGCCGGATTGGCCCAAACGTTCAAAAGCGGTCTGTTGGAACTCTTTCGGCGGAAGCTCCTCGGCTATCGTCCTCAAATTCGTTGTGACCAATGAGAAGGTTTCCTGCTTAAGAAGTTCCGCCCACCGATCAGAATGCGCGCGCTGTTGACTGAGTCTCGCCTCAATCTCGAGAGCAGTCATCCTGTTCATCTCATAGCCGGAATAATATTGCTCCTTGTTCGCAAACGAGGAGGAAACCTTGCTTTTGATGAGTGCGCAAACGCCCATCAGAACCCCGAGGATGATCGCGGGGACTACGATGCCGAATAGTATGATTGATTGTTTATACATTGCGGTATCAGGGAGCTTTACCGGCGTTGATCGCCATTTCATCTGCAGACTCGAAACGCTGGGTGATCGTCATGATAAAGCTGAATGGATAGGTCGCCTCGTCACTATCGTTTACCTGCTCCAGTGGCATCTGCGTGAATGACCCATTTTCCTGGGTCTTGACGTTGATAACAATGGACCGGGTAGTAGGAGTAGGATCGTAGGCGGTATTTCCCGTCACCTGGGTAATTTCGGAGAAATGGGAGGAAATTCCCTCGCGGGTATTCAACTTGTTCAGGTAGTCCAGAGCTTCGTCCCGGGCCATGCCATTGATCTTCCATTCTTTGATGAAGCCGATCTTCGATTGGCCAGGAGCGTTATCCGGACGGACTGTATGTGAAAATCCGGTCACCAGCAGGCCTGACTTGGCAGGGAAAAGTCGCGCCAAGGTCTCCATGGCGGTCCAGGCTTTTGAGCGATCGTCCAGCAGATTGGCGAAATGATCCATCCTTTGGCGCTCTTGGGTCAGCATCAACACACGCTGTTTGACTGATCGCGCGTCGTTATCGTTGAAGGCCCATTCCGGACGGCGGACCATGCTGAAAATACTGAATGCCAGCCAAGCAAAGCAAAGGACAGCAATTGCAAACAATGCAACCCGGCCCAATTTAAGCACGCTCAGCAGTCTCATCTCACTCCTTGTGGGATAGAGTTCGCTGACCTCTCTATTAGCGGGAAGAAAATCCTGAAGAAACCATCTTTCACTCCGGAGAACTCCAAAAGTGTGACTCATCCCTTCGGTTTCCTCCCCTGTTTCTTCGAGACAAAGCGCGGGCTCTGGCATCCATTCAGGAAGCGGCCCGGTCTTAGGAAACTTGGTGAACTCGACTTTGGATTCAGGGAAGCTTTTCTGTAAATCTTCCACCAGCTTTTCATCCGCCTCACTACCGAGCGGGAGCACGTAAATGTCAGGGTCCACAAATTCCAATGAGGCATTGGTGGTTGAAAGTGCGTGTCTGAAATTGGAAGGGCGGCGAAGCCCCCTGTGTTGCAGGGTCCGGAGCAGCCTCAGATCGGCGTGCTCATTGAAGAACGCCATGGCGGTGAACCATGGATATTGGAGAATGGCCACGAATGGGCGATCATGTTTGATATCGATCGCATTCGGAAGCCCCATCAGGGCGACAAGCGGAGCACTCAAGGAGTGTATAACCACGGGGAAGTTCTGCTCACCTCCAAGATTCCGCAGTGCATCGGCAAATGGGCCGAGCCTCCGGGATGTGCTGACGGTAGTGGCGATTGCTTCGCTCTTCGCGGCGGGATATGGAAGAACCCTCCAGGATGCCTGATCCGGTGGAACCGATGAATCATCGAGAATTCCTCCGGGTGAATCATATGCCTGCTGGCGGAGATCTGATAGCGCGCCGGGATTGTCGAGCTCGTGCTTGAGCTCGGCGGTCGAGAATTCATCGGCTATGTGAATAACAACTCCGACTGATGTCCCTTTCAGAGAGCGGACATGTTTGATGAGCTGGTTGCCGAAGAGAGGGATCTGCTCGAGATCCGTGAAAATTTCCTCTGTGAGAGGCGGTGCGTCACTCCATGTATTGGTGGAACGCTGAAAGAAATGTGTATTGATGGATGGACCAGCAACACGAATGTGAATTTGAAACTCCAATTCAAGGGCTTCCTGATACCAAGCAGGCAGAGTCGCGCGATTGGTCTCGCTCAGCAAAGAGCAAGCCTGGCGGAACTGCTGGTACGGATTAAGTCCGCTGGGATGTACGAGATTGACCAAGATTATAAGGGAGTATGCTTTCTAAAAAGGATTCGGGGGTCTCCTCTATGTTTTCCTGAGAAAACATTGAATCGGTCCGCCCGCAAAAATGAGGACGGACCGAAGAAGATTTCAAACGGCTCTGCCTAGGCAGCACCGTCGGGATAATTACCAGTCAGCAACTGTTGATGCATCTGGAGCGTAGGCAGTATCGCTGCAAGTCATGTAGAGATCGCCGATATCAGGGATTAGATCATCGGTAGCGATCACGTACTTAACTTCTCCACCAGCTGGGTGCGAATCAGCAGTAACCGGGTCGTTCTCGATGAATTGACCTTCTCCGAAGATGCTTGTTCTGAGACCAGTGACAGTGTCACCAGCATTCTTACCATTCATGTTGGAGTATGAACGAACAGCTTGCTGTACGTTACGGATCTGCAGGATGGACGCAGCGCGGTCAGAACCTTTCTTCCATGCGCGAGCACCGATGAAGAGGATCGAGATAAGGGAAAGCAAGACGAGGATCACGACGGTGAGCTCGAGAAGAGTCATGCCGGACTTGGTTGCTTTCACTGTAGGGGTGTTTGTCAGTTTCATGTATTTTGTTTGTTTTGTTTTGTGTTTTCAAGGACTGCCAAGGGAGGCTGCCCAGGAAAGGGGGTAAAATGTTCAGTATTCCTCGTCCTCCGTTTTGTTCATTCTGGCGGATTCCATGGTTTCGTGTGTGATGAGGCCTGCACGAAGCAATCGCTCGAGATTTGCATCCCATTGGATATTGCCTGCACGGCGGATCACGTCCTCCAGCGACCTTGCACCACCGTCGTAGCTGGTAATGGCGGAGGAAACGGCATCGTCGTTGTTCTGGAGAAACTCGTAGGTAAGAACGCGGCGCTGTGTGCCGTTCAGCAGTCCCTGGGAGTGGATGAAGATCATGATCTCCGAGAGTCGGGAAAGGACGGATGCGTGGCTTTCTCTGGGGTAGAGTTCAAGGATACGTCCGATCGTTTTGACTGCACCAGTGGTGTGCAATGTGGAGAGAACCAAGTGACCGGTCTGAGCTGCTTCCATACACGTCTCCATTGCCTCCCGGTCACGAATCTCTCCGAGAAGAATGACATGGGGAGCCTTCCGTAAGACGTCCTTCAGACCTTGTTTGTAATTTTTCACATCACGCCCAACCTCTTGCTGGGTGACTATCGATGGAGAAGGAACACGATGTCCGGGATAGACGGGATCGTCCATATCATCGGGATATTGATACTCGATCGGGTCTTCGACGGTGACAATATGCTTTGGATGATTCTGACGGAGCCAATCAATCAGCGAGGCAAGAGTGGTTGATTTTCCGGATCCGGTAGGACCAGTGACCAGGCAGAGACCGGCACGCTTCAGAACAGAGTGCTTGAGGGTATCGGCAGTATCCGGATCGATGCCCAAGCTATCGATCGGAGGAATAAAGTCATTTAGGATACGGCAGGTGACACCAAGGCCGGATGAAGAAAGATGGGCCTGAATACGGAGACGGCCGGAACGTTCTCCATTATCACCCATAGGGATTCCATCGCAGGAGAAATCGGAGACCATCTTCTCGGAGAATTCCGCTATCGCTTCGGCAACTTTGTCTTCCACGCGGTGTTCCACCGAGGTGGTTGTCCCGAATCCATGGGAGGCTGATTCCCGGTTACGAATTAGTTCCTTCAAAACCTCATCCATGTGGATAGAGGTAAGTGGGCCCAGAAAATCGAGTTTTTCCATACCCTTGTTGGTATGGATGTAAACCGGCCGATCGGACCGCATTTGAATGTCAGATACGCGCAGCTCCTTGCAGACCCGGAAAATAATTCCGAGTAGATCCGCACCTTTCATACCAGGCATAAAATGCGTGGCCGCAGCTGGCGCTGCGTGTGGCGGAGTTATTGGTGGAGGTGCGGTATGCATTATAAATTAAATTCAGTTAGAAACGCTGTTCGTATGGTTTACCGAGTTGTTCCCCATTGTCTGCCGGCTCGGGAGTCCTTCCAAACGGCGGATTCCGGCTTCCTGGCTTTCCCTAACTTTCAAAATAAAATTCAGACGCTCCTGTGCTTCGACGATCCGTAGCTCGGAGAGATTCTCCCAAACACCTTGGTCCTCCCATTCCTTCGACAGGTGTGAGAACAAACCAATTGATTGATCGACCACACCCAGAACTTCCCGCATCTGTTCAGTCGTGTAGCGGGAGCTGTCCGGATTAGCCGCGCGGTCTTCAAACATCAGCTGAATAATGTTTGTCGCCGCTGCAGCAGCAGTCAAAGCCTGTCGGGGATCCGAGCGCTGGCTGAGGCAATAACGGATTGTCTCATCAGCTAACTTGGCCGCATGCGGGGTGAGCTCCGGACGGGTTCCCAATTGCGGCTCGGTCAGGAAAAAGTGATAGGCATTGTAGTTTCCGTAATGACCGGGATCCAGATTGTAGGCAAAGCGGAGTTTGTCCTCGATTCCACGGCGGAGATAAAATTTGTGAGAATCAGTGGCGGCACGCGGGTTTGTGCGCTCTTCCAGACCTTTTCCGAGACTCTCTATGAAAAACTGAGCCCGGTCATTCCAGCTACCGTGCTCCACGATCACCAGGTCATCCTCTTTCTTGAGCTGATGGTGCTGGCAATGCTCCGGATCGTCGCACTTGTGGCCCTCACCTTCCACCGCATGGAAAAATGTATCGATCGGCCCCTGCATTGCCATCGCAATCACCTCACCATAGGGGCTGCGGTTGATACCAAGTGGGTTCAACGGAGCATCAAGGTCGGCATTCTTCAAAAGCGGCTTGGATGATACCACAAATCCAGCCACACCGGCGCCGATCAGCGCGATGGAGATGATATTTGAACTTGGTTTCATGGCTACGGTTGAGAAATTTCGGATAATTCAGGCGTTCGAGCTGGTGCGGAAGCAGAGACGGGAGATCCCGGTGTTCACAGCGAGGATGGCGGTAAAGTAGAGAACCATGTTGCTGAATACTTCGCCGGTTAGCGCTCCGGTTTTGAAGTAGAGACGTTGGGTGAGATCGGCGAAACGGTATTGTGGAGAGTAGAGCCAGAGTGTCTGGAGGGCGGAATTTGCCTCCAGCTTCAACATGTTATCGAGATAACCCACACCGTAGAGGCCGTAGAGGGTAACAAAGAATGTGACAACGAATCCAGTGATCCCGCCGAATCGTGATGCCAGCGCGGTAGCCAGTGCAAGAAGTGGTGCGAAAACCAATAGGAAGAGCGAAAGATACTGGAAATTTAGAGTCAGCCACATTGCCTTCTCCGAAGACTCGCTGGGCATTGCACCAAGCAGGCATACCGCAGCTGCGGCAAAGGCCAACGGCACGATATAGACGAAGATTGCCAGCCAAATTTCAAAGAGTTGACGGGTGGCGGTAAGTCCGGTCGTGCGGAAATATTCGCCGGTTCCTGACCGGGTGTTCGACTCTCCCAAGCGAGCTGCTGCGAAAAATCCCCAGAACATCGTGCAGATGAAGAGCGTCCCCCACGCAGCCTGAATACGCGCCGGCTGAAGCAAGACCGGCTTCTCGGAAGCGCTGGAAATGAGCGGGAGGACAAACGGAAGGAAGAGAACCGCAAATAAACAAATCGCCCACGCTTTCCTGCGAAAGATGGTTGCGACGGTTAGTTTGAAAAGTCTCATGGGATAAAGAGGGGGTTTATCGGTAAAAGTATTAGTTGAGGAAGGATTTGAGGGTGGACCAACTCTGACTTTCGCCGCTGTGGTGGCTCACCCGCTCCCCTTCGATCATGAGGACGCTTGGCATGACCATTGAGTCGTAGTCCGGATGGCAGGAGACGAGCCGCAGGACATTTTCAGACGAGTCTCTCCACATCTTTTCAAAAATTTCCCTGGCGAAAGCGTCCAAACCGCTGAAGGGCTCATCTAGCAGCAGGATATTTCCACAGTTCTCCTTGATAGAGAATTCCGCCATGATGAGTGCGGTTTTGCGTCTATTCCCAGTAGATAGGCGGCCGTATAATTTATTTACATCCAGCTCTATACGCTCAGCCAATTCAAATGCCGGCTTTTGTTTTGCCTTTGGTAACAAGGACTTGAAAATCGATTTCGGAGTAATTTCCGCATCGAATCTCATATCCTCCGGAAGGTATTGCATGAAGCCCTCGGTGGAAAAATCACCGGAGAGCTTTTTCAAACTGCCTGCAAGTGTGCGCAGAAGAGTCGATTTCCCCCGCCCGTTGCGAGCCAGTAGGAAATGAGTGCCGCCTGTAAGTTTTACCTTCTCCTCAAATCTAGCCAGTGGCTCTTTGTAGCCAATAGCAAGACCTGGGTCTAACTGTATGGAGGGGGGGAATGGATTCATAATTCTCGTGCTTATGTCTCGAATTGCTTACGGTTCTAGGGGTTTCGGACTTTTAGTCAAGAAAGATTAACTACTTAGACCGCTTGGATATACTTCAATATAGATATTTCGTAAAATTCTTCAATAAAATTTTGAACGATCCCGCGCCCGAGGTGTCATTCTTTTAAAAAATTCACCTCACTCCCGAAAATTCGGAAATAGCGTCTAGCTAGGAATCTCTCTATGCTCAGGTCAATGGAGATTGATATCGATGGATTCCTAAAACACCTGGCCATTGAACGTGGACTGTCGGATGCCTACCGGTCTTCCGTAGCCCAAACGCTCACCAGTCTCGAGGGCTGGCTTCAGGGGAATAAGGTGAGTTTGCAGGAAATTGGAACCGAGGAACTCGCGCTTTATCTAAAAGACCGAAAATCAGAAGGCTTGGGGGCATCTTCCATTCGCCTGACGACAGTGCATTTGAAAATTTTCTTCCGGTGGCTTGTCGCCAATAAAAAAACTGAAATGGATCCTGCCGAACCACTCGTTTCATCAAAAACTGACCAAAAACTCCCGGCAACACTCTCTGCGTCACAGGTGGAAGAATGGATTGAGAGCATACAAATCACTGAACCACTGGGTCGCAGAGACAAAGCCATTCTGGAACTGTTCTATTCTGCAGGTCTGAGGCTTTCGGAGCTCTGCAACGCACGGCTGGAGTCGATCGACTTCGAAGCAGGATTTTTACGGGTCACCGGGAAAGGAAAAAAGACCCGTTTGGTTCGCTTCGGCAGAAAAGCCCGCGAGGCTATCGCCGACTATATGGATAACGAACGGAAGGACCTCGTGAGACGTGCAACCCAGTCATTCCTGTTTATTGGTATCCGTGGAGCCCAACTCACTCCAGAGCGAGTGCGTCAGATTGTAAAACAAAGGGCGTTGGCAGCAGGAATCGAGTGCACAGTGTATCCCCACCTATTGCGGCATTCCTACGCCACCCATCTATTGGAAGGAGGAGCAGACCTCCGTGTAATCCAGGAACTACTGGGACACGCGGATATTTCAACCACCCAGATTTATACCCACGTTAGCGCAAAAAGACTGAAAGATTCCCACCGGAAATTTCACCCGAGAGGCTGATTATTCTTCTGCACCGAGATCAGGCTTATCTCCTGAGGCATATTGCTTGATTTTGAGGACTTTCGCTTTCGGCGGAGCCTCTTCCTCAGGTTTCGGCGAATCCAGAGGGTTGGCTTTCGGAGCCTCTTCTCCAGCTGTCGCTAGATTTTTTTTCCGAAGGGCCTGATAGAGGAGATTGTAATTGTGTCTCAACGCCGATGGGAAAGAAACCCTACCGGCCTCTACGATTTTTTCACGAAGTAGCTTTTCCGAAACGTCGGCCACAAGGGTGGATCCAATCTCGAGAGCGCGGTCAACGCCAACTGCATCGTTTCCGGCATCTGTGCCCCCGCGGATAACATCGCTGGTAATCGATCGGCCTTGGATCGCGATACTTGACTGGGCGGAAACCACTTCGCCTGCCTTATCGATGGTAATCTCCAGCATAGCATGATCGTCGGAAGACAGCCATCCGCGCACATGGTCGATTCTGATGGAAACAAAAATTCCGCCGTCCGGAGTCGGCGTAATTTCCGGACGGTATGTGCGGTACTCCGCACCTGAGAGTGTATATTCGGCAGCGTTACCACCCTTTTTGGTCCAGCCTCCCAAGCTTCCCCCAAGTGCTGGACCATCGATAAATACGTCAGCATTCCCGTTTACCACGGAGAACAAAAACAAAGCGGAGAGGATTCGGAGATTCATGATTCTTGGAACTTGTATGTGCTTATACGCAATAGTCACATAATTTATTCACCCTACATTCTGAGTTTCCGGAAATTTCTTTTTCTTCCCGATTCCCAGAATCCTGTCGGAAACATCCGAAGCGCGAGCCTTGTGCTCCTCTTTGATATGAGCAACCACTGCACCCATCGCGCCAAGAAGTACGCTCCAATCATCTGTAAACCCGAGACCGATGACTGCATCGGGCAAAAAATCCATTGGGAAAATCAGATAACCGAGAGCACCGATGATCACACTTTTTGCCCATTTTGGTGTCTCCGGATCCTTTAGGCAGAAAAACAAAGTAAGGCCTGCTTCCATCACTTTACGACCTCCCCTTTTGGAAAGTTTCGTGACGACCGCCCAGAATCCTTCCATTGAGAACGCTTCCGGAATATGAGCTTTCAGTTCGGATTTTTTGATGGAGGGGAGTGATCTCATTTCCCCAATCATAGCCTATCCGAGCATTTTGGCAAACTGCATGCAATTGGTCGATTTCGCGTGCTGTAAATAAGCCGGCAGTCTAAATTCAAGCTATGGCACAACGCGTCAAGACCGTGGGATCAATCACGGTAGAGAAATTTTTCGAAGAATATGCAGCCCCTTTGAAGCTGGTTCTGATGGGTAAAAGAGTAGGCTTCAACCGCGTGATCAGCGAGCCAGCCGTCAACCGTCCCGGACTGGCGCTCACCGGATTTTTCTCCTACTTCGCGAAAAAGCGGGTCCAGGTCTTAGGCAACCTTGAGATGGCCTACCTTCGGAAACTTCCGGAACAAATGCGAATCGACCGCTTCCGTCGCATGTGTGAGCGGGATATTCCGTGCATCGTCGTTTCGCGCGGCACGACTCTCGGGCCGGAGCTCATGGCCGTCGGGAATGAATATTCCATCCCTATTTTCGGAACTTCCCAAATCACCATGAAATTCCTCAATGCTGCGACTATCAGCCTGGAGCAGGAATTTGCACCAGTTGTCACCATCCATGGCTGTATGGTCGATATGCGGGGAATCGGCGTCCTAATAGTAGGTAAAAGCGGCTCGGGAAAATCAGAAACAGCAATCGGTCTGTTGGAACGTGGAGGCTCCCTCGTGGCAGATGATATGGTCCGGGTTAAAAAAATCGGCGGTGAATTGATCGCCACAGCCCCGGACCTCTCCCGAGGATACATGGAAATCCGAGGGATCGGCATCATCAACGTAGCCAACCTCTACGGTCTGGCATCCATTCGTCCCGATAAGCGGTTGGATCTGGTCGTGACCCTCAAATCTTCCGCGGATCTAAACGATGTCGATCGTCTCGGACTTGAGTCCAAGACCTACGAGCTTCTTGGCAAACAGATCGTCCATGTGGAAGTTCCCGTAGGGCCGGGACGGGATACCGCGCGTATGGTCGCAATCGCAGCTCTGGACCAGCAATTACGTAGACTTGGCTACAATATGGCCGATGAGTTTAACCAAAAATTACTCAACCACATGGCCACCACCAAGGGGCCACTCCCCTAGTTTTGATTTTTTGAGAATTGCGGGTCAGGTCGCGTAGGTTTCCAACTCAGCAGCCAAATCCCGCAGGGATTCCACAACCCAATCGGCCCCGGCATACTTCAGCTCCACAGCGGAAAATTCCCCGGTGGAAACAGCAAGACACTTCGCACCAATCGCGTGAGCACAGGCGATATCTTTCGGAGTATCTCCAATAATCAGAATCTGATCTGCTTCATATTTGCGTCCCGTGAAAGCAAAGGCCCGCTCCAAGGCTATCGGGCCCAGAAGATTCCGGTCCGCACGGTCCGAGCCAAAGGCCCCGAATGTGAAATATCGCTCCAGCAGGTAATGCTTCAGCTTTATTTGAGCGCCCTCGTCGGTATTTCCCGTGAGTAAAGCCAGTTCGACATGGGCGTAGCCCTGAAATTCTTCCAGCAATTCGATTGCGCCATCAAGCACCTCGCCTTTGGAAGGATCCAATTCAAGACTCTCGCGGAGGTTGAAATGATACGTTTCGAAAAATTGATGGGTTAACTCATCAGACGGTTCCTGCCCGAAATGAGCATAGATACTATCCAAAACTCCAAGGTCCGTGGAACCAGCAAGATTCAATGGAGGCCCGTCATCACCAAAGACGTCTCTAGCCGTTCGGTTCAAGGCGGCCATTCCCTGACCACCTGTCTCGATGAGAGTCCCGTCGATATCCAGCAGTAAAAGCCAAGAACCTGCTCCACGACGGATCGATTGGAACAGTTCTTGGATACTTTGAGACATATCAGGTTAACCCTTGCTGTCTTCTTCCTCTGCCGGCTCCTGGGTGGATTCCTCCTCGCCTGCAGGTGTGTAGTCTTCCTCTTCTTCGTCCTCATCCTCTTCATCCGTCTCATCTTCTTCGATGAGTTCACCATGATAGAGTTGGAAGTTACGTTTTCTCTGATGGGCAGGAAGCGGAGAAAGAATCATCGCTACCGCACGACCGTTAAGACGTGGGGGCTGATCGACAGCCGCCATGGTTTTGAGATCTTCAATAATCCGTTTCAGAACAACAAATCCCAGGTCTTTGTGAGCATTCTCACGTCCCTTGAATTGCAGCACGAAGCGGACCTTGTGGTTCGCCTCAAGGAAAGTTTCCGCACGACCAAGCTTGATGTTATAATCGTGATCTCCTGTTCCCACGCGGAATTTCACTTCCTTCATGCGGGCAGAAGTCTTCTTAACTCCCTTTTTAAGCTTCGCTTGGGTGTATTTATACTTACCGTAATCGATAATTTTGCACACTGGTGGATCCGCCTGTCCGGCGATTTCCACTAGGTCCAGCCCAACAGACTGTGCCTTTGCAAGCGCTTCACGAGAGGACATCACACCCAATTGTTCACCGAGTGAGTTTACGACGCGGACTTTGGGTGCACGAATGCGATCGTTTACCCGCGTCATATCGCGGTAACGACCCCTCTTATTGTTTTTTTGTGGTCTAGCTATGGCTTTGTATTTTTGATGAGTTAAAAATGCGATTCAGCAGAGTCCATGGTATAACCACGGACGCGGAAGCGCGTAGAGAAGCATTATGAAAATGACAGGAACGAAAAGTCATGAAAAGGCGACAAGATAACCACACAGCTTCTGTAGGCCGGCGTTAGGTGTGGTGAATATGCGTTCCAAAAAAATCATTAGCGGTATAATGTGGCGGATATTTTGTCCGTCGCAAGATGCTTTACGTGCAAAGGATGTAATATCCCTGCCATCACCGTGCAAGGAGTAATTTCAAGGCCCCGATCCGTAGAACCGGATATTCAATGGCTATTGACCGCGCCCCATTCCCTCTTGCATTCTCCGCCCATGACTTTTCTGCGACCTCTCGCACGACCGCTCGCCCTGAGCCTGTTTATCGTTTCCATCATATCTTCTTGCGGGGGCAATCCTCCGCCACCGATTTCTCGTGGCCAAGTTGCCCAAACCCAGCCAGTTCGCGTCGGAACCATCCCGCAGACAGCGCCTCCGCAGGTAGTTGCCGAAGCAGTGCTGATCGTCGACGTTGAGAGCGGTAGGAACCTCTATGCGAAGAACGCCGATAGCAGACGCGCAGTAGCTTCCACACAGAAAATCATTACCGCACTCTGTGTTCTGGACGCCGGGAACATCGATAAAACCGTCACCATTCAATCATATGATACACTTTGTGAACCTACGAAACTTTACCTGAAACCCGGAGAGCAATATACCCGCCGCGAGCTCCTCAAGGTCCTCATGGTTAAAAGCGCAAACGATGTAGGTCGTGCACTTGCCCGAGATGTCGGTGGTAGTGTAGAAGGTTTTGCCGAGCTAATGAACCGGAAAGCCGCCCAACTGGGCATGAGGAATTCGCACTTTGTCAATCCACATGGACTTACCGAGCCCGGGCAATTCTCCACAGCCCGCGATATGGCGATTGCAGCGCGCGCCGCTTATAAGAGCCCACTCCTCCGCTCCTACTTTTCCACCAAGTCCTTTGTATTCCGCTACAACGATGGCCGCACACGCACCATTGAAAATACCAACAGACTTCTGAAGACCGTCCCATACTGCGATGGTATGAAAACCGGAACAACCAACGCCTCCGGACGCTGCCTCATCTCCACAGGTACACTTAACGGCCGTTCTGTCATCTGTGTCGTTCTGAAGTCGAATACTCCGAACATCTGGAGCGATTCCGAGAAACTCCTCCGTTGGGCTCTCGAGCGCCCTACCGCCAACTAACCGGATGAGCGGAATCAATCCAAGTGAAGAACTCGCCGCTCTAAAGTCCAGCAAACTTCACCGCCAGCTCCGCACGGTTGATTCAAATTCCGGCACACGAATCTCTATCGCCGGAGAGGAACTCTGGAATTTTTCCTCGAATGATTATCTGGGACTGGCGAGCCACCCGAAGATAACAGGAGCATTCATTGAAGGCATTCAGCGTTACGGCGCCGGCTCAACCGCATCCCGTTTGGTCATAGGCACATCCTCGCCACATACATTATTGGAGGAAACCATCGCTTGCTCGAAACAGTCGGAAGCAGCACTCACTTTCACCTCCGGTTTCGCAACTGCCCTCTCGGCAATTCCCACAATCGTCGGCAAGGGCGATTTCGTATTTCTGGATAAGCTTTCGCACGCATCTCTCATTGATGCTTCACGGGCATCGGGAGCGACCCTCCGCGTATTTCCCCACAACGACCACCTTGAACTGGATCGCCTGCTGAAAAGAGCCAGGCAACGCAGCACCTCCAGAATACTTGTAGCCACCGAATCGGTCTTCTCCATGGATGGGGATCTCTGCCCGCTGGAAGAAATCTTGGAGGTCTGCGAGACACACGGCGCCGAGCTCCTTCTGGACGAGGCACACGCCATCGGAGTTCTAGGGAAAAAAGGAATGGGACTGGCCGAGCAGCTCGGAGTTCAGAGCCGCGTTCATTTTCAAATGGGCACACTCAGCAAGGCAATCGGCCTCTCAGGTGGCTACCTTGCCGCTTCCCGTGAATGGGTTGATCTGATCACAAACCGCGCTCGTGCATTCATTTACACCACCGCCCCGCCCCCAGCCATCGCGCACGCAGCAAGGGCTGCCTTCGAGCTTATCCGCTCTGAAGACGGATCGGATCTCCGCGAAAGACTTTTCAGGAATATTGCGATTCTTCGAGCTAATCATCCCAGTGCAATTCTTCCCATCATTTTGGGCGATAACGAGACGGCACTGGCTACCTCCGAAAGCCTCAGAGAAAAAGGTTTCCTGATCCCTGCAATCCGCTTCCCGACAGTGCCCAAAGGCACTGCCAGATTACGACTAACCATCTCCGCCCTCCACACGGAGGAAATTGTCCGGGAAATCTCCGATCTGCTGCCGTCGGGCATCTGAAAGTCACTAAACTGCCAGCATCGATATCAAATGGCAGGCTAGCTCATGCTTCGCGGCTTTCGGGAAACGCTCGGTCCGGTCTGCGAACACCAGCAGCGCTTCATTCTCGTTCGAGTCAAATCCGATATCACTGCGCGATACATCGTTCGCCACAATCAGATCGCACCCCTTTTTTTCCAGCTTATTGCGGGCATTTATCTCCAGATTTTCAGTTTCTGCCGCGAATCCAGCAAGAAACCCCGTGAACCCGAATACCGTCCGGGCAGCGCCGAGGACGTCCTTTGTTTTCACCAGCTTGAGAGTCATCTCATCACCTGATTTCTTGATCTTCTGCTCCTCTACGACTGCAGGGGCATAATCTGCCACTGCCGCCGAGAAAAATGCTGCTTCCATCCGAGGCAAATAGCTCTCGACCGCCCGATACATGTCATCCGCACTTTCCACTGGCAGGTAGTCGACACCATCGGGAACATCCACAGAGGTGGGACCGGAGATCAAAAGCACCTGATGCCCTGCCGCCACCGCAGCCTCGGCGATGGCGTATCCCATTTTACCGGAAGATCGATTCGTCAGGTAACGCACCGGATCAATCGCCTCACGGGTAGGTCCTGCTGTAATAAGAATTTTCATAGAAAAATAAATTGGAAATCATGGAACCACCTTCTTCAGTAATTCCTGAAACGCCAGCATCTGCACCCTCGTGCGGTCCACCAGATCCGCCGAGCTCGGCGTCTCGAAAGTAAAAGAAAGCGGGCAACCTTTTTTAGCCAGATAAATTGCCTCAGGCCAGTGATCAGGCACATCGGCATCCGGACAATGGAAGATCCAGCCTGCTTCCCGCACCTCGTGCCCATCGATGAAAACTTCCGGTTCGACTGGCATAACCACTGAAGTTGCTGAAAAAATTGCCTCAGCTACTTCCGGGCGGTCGTTACCGCAATTGATCTCGTAGAAGTAAAAGCCCGTCGATTCCCAGTCTTCATGCAGGGACACGAAAAGATCTGGAACAGGACGACGGTCCAACCACCGGATATGCGCAGCCACCTCCAAGGTCTCCATTTTCAAATAATCCCGGTTCAGATCCTTACCTTCGCGGTTCTCACGTGTGTGAAGAGCGAGCCCTCCGGGATTCATGACCGGACATATCAACCAGTGCCTGTTATCATCAAAAACACCGCGTTCCATCATTTCAAGGGCTGCCAGCGGGCCTGCGGGCTCATCTCCATGCATTCCGGCCGAAAGGTAGACAACAGGTCCATTACCAACCTTTTCCCAAGCCATCAGTGGTCCGTCTTCCATTTCCAGCAAGACCTCGCCGCGAAATCCACCCTGATCGGCAGCCTTCGCAAAATCTCTATAAAACGACTGCAGATCAAATAATTCGCGCATCTTCCAACTCTCTGGCATTGAAGGAATCAGGATTCCCGGAAAATTTCAGCAAAGAACTGCTGCATATCCACCCATGAGCGCTCGTCGGCCTTCGCATCGTAGGCCACACCCTTTGAAATATCATCGCCAGCCATCTTTTGGGTAAAGGCGTGCACCGCACCTCCGTAGGAAACCAGCTGCCAGTCCACATCCGCATCTTCCATCTCTTTCTCAAAGGCAACTTTCTCTTCCAGAGGAACGTGTGGATCAATTGCGCCATGACAGACAAGCACCTTGCACTTCACTCCGCCTTCTTCGGCAGTCATCCCCTCGGCAGCGCCTAGACCACCGTGGAAAGAAACGATACCGGTGATATCCATTCCGGCTCTCGCCATTTCCAGAACACCGGTTCCACCGAAGCAATAGCCGACCGCCGCGATTCGTCCCGTATCAGTCCGTTCATCATTTTTTAGAATTTCCAGCCCGGCCGCCATTCTCTCCCGGTAAAGCTCCCGGTCCTTCTTATACTTTCCAGCATACTCTCCAGCCTCCGGTGGCTGTGGGCGGACGCCTTTTCCGTAAATATCCGCCGCGAAGACGTTGTAACCAAGGCCCGCAAGCATTCTCGCACGGGTTTTTTCGTAATCCGTCAAACCGGTCCATTGATGAACGATCAGTATACCCGGGCGCTTGCCCTCGAAATCGTCGTCATAAGCATGAAACCCTTCCAGCGACACGTCGCCATCCTTATAATCAACGGTTTTTTCGATAACCGCTCCATAGGCGGAAGCTTGAAATGCAAATGCAGCCAGCAGCGAAATCGATTTTTTCATACAGCTATAGAACGCCGGAATCTCGGGGAGTCAAATACGGATGAATCAATCAAAATCAAGATTCGCCGATAATTCGGATTATCTTATAATAACTAAATACTTCATGTTTATATATTCGTTATATATTTTAATTGCGGAATAGTACGGAAATGTAATATATATGAGCTGTTCAAAGACACCCTGAACACTCCCCCCAAAACATGAAAACGAAATTAACGCTCATTGCAGCACTGTACTGTGGGCTCACCGCCGCAGCTTCGGCCTTCACACTCGATTTTATCGGGCAAGAAGGAAAGACCCTCCCTACTGACGTGTTGGTTATCAACATCGCAGGCTATGGAGACGTTCAATTCGAAGCCATTGGCGACGCTGAAGTCTCCGTTGGAAGCGAATACGAAAACGATGGTCCGGGCACTACCACTTCCCCGTCCCTTAACTTCGATCCCGGCGAATCCGTGAAGGTTACCTTCCTTGGCCTTACACCTATCAATGTCGACTTCGACGTCGTAGGTGAGAATCCAGGTGAAAGTCTCTCCGCATCCGAGATCGGCGCTTACCCGACAAACGTATTCGTCGTAGCACTCTCAGGAAATGCTTCCGATCCAGCCAACTCAGGCGCAGGCCTCTACCAGATTAGCTTCGATCAAGTTCCTGAGCCTTCGACAGCCTTCCTCGGCCTGATCGGTGGTGTGATGCTTGTTCTCCGTCGTCGTAGATAGTCGACGATAGAAATTAAATTTCTCCAATAAAAAACGCGCTCCAAACCGGAGCGCGTTTTCTGTGTTCTAAATTAGTTTTCGGTAAAATCAGGAACCACAAGCTTCCTAAAATTAGTCCTTCTTCACGTTCGTCTCGGAAAGCACGGTCAGCTCCCGGAAAAGTAATTTCTCATCACGGTAGCGGCTCTTCTCCTCTTTCACGATTCCTACCTGCGGGACAAACCAAGTGGTGCGACGAACCTCAAAGTCGCCATCATTTCCAGTCATCAGCATGCGCACCGCCATGTATTCACCAGCAGGCACTTCTACCTTCTCGCGTCCTACTATCTTCATTCCTCTTTTCCGGGCTCCTTCTTGTATACTAAGCGGCGCAACACCTTGGCCGGCTCTCATTCCCGCATAGGCAAATGGCACCGGAGGATCCAACCACAGAGGCTTTGAATCCAGAACCTCGGGAAGAATCGAACCGCGCATCATCACCGCGGTATCAGTGATCTCAACCAGCTCCCGCATCACCGGCTCCCCGGGAGAGACCACATCAAAAGCATCCACCTCGGGAAGTTTCTCGTCCACTTTAACCTTACCCAGATAGGTCCTGGTTTTCACTTGATCAATCTCCACGGCAGAGGCTCCATCCGACGTCACGCCGGCAGGAATCTCAACGCTTACGCTGTATTTCCAATAATCACCCTTCTTGATCGGCAGTAGCGGAGTATCAGCTTCGATCAATTCCTCAGCAGTTTTCGACTTTGGCTCCGGGATTGCGGCACTTTCCGGCTTTGGCTTTTCCTGCTCTTTTTCGCAGGAGGAAAGAGCAAGCGCTAAGCTGGAGGCGAGTATGGCTAATTGAGGTTTCATATTTAAAAAAGAACGTCTACCCCCTGCTTTCAATACGACTACCACCGGAATACGGGGCACCTAGACGTGGAATCTTACGAACCGGGGGGAAAGTTCTCGGTCCCATTTTACTGAGCCGGGTAAACAGCAGAACAATTCCGAATATCATGGGAATCAATGCTGCGGCTCCAAGCAAAGCAGCTAGCTTAAGCAGGCGTCGTTTCCTTTCAAATTCAAGCTGATGAACCAATCTCGCATTGATGATTGCCTCGCTACGCAGGACAGCCCCACCTGACCAATAACGGACGGCATCCGCCGCCTCGATCGATGCGGCACGCACTTTCCGGAAATCATCCGGCTCCGCCGCCGCTCGCTTTTCTCCATCTGAAACGGACTTGCGAACCACTTCGGGAGTCACTGCTGTTCCCACATTCTCTCCGGGAAAGATCCATGGAGTCCCATCACGCCCGGGAACATGGAGAACCAATGAACTCATATTCCCCTCGCCCCACTTTTCAGCGAACTTCTTCGCAACATCCTGGGGTTGAAATTCTCCGATTTCCGGTAGAATCACTACAAGAATATCAATCTCTTCATTCTCAAGCAGACCATGCAGCGGGGCGGAAATCTCAGCTTGCTGCTTCGGCGTAAGGACTCCGGTAGGATCAAAAACCGAACCCGCCGGTCTTTGGCTGTTCTCCAGAATTTTCTCCAGCTGATCCGCATTTCCCGTGCTGACGAAAGTCAGTGTGACAGCAAGGATAACGACCAGTAATTGGGACATTTTTATCGTATTTCTGATCATTTGATCTGCTTCTGAGAGCGTTTCCAGGCCATTTCGAGCAGTGTTCGGACGACTCCCAGGAAATCTACTACTCCTTTGTCATTCTGACCTCTCAAGAACGGGTCCCTGGTCTCCATCAGGGCTTTTTCCCACATCTCCGGGGAAAGCCAGACCTCAGCACCATAGCCGGTTGTTACCGAAGCTCTCCCGCTCTCCGCATCAATCAGCAACAGCACTGTCCATTCCCGGTCTTCTTCGGACTCCTCCGGCAATAGCGGACAAACATTCATCAGCCAAAATCCGAACAATGGCAGACTGATTGTTTGATCCAGAGACACAGCACAAATTCGCCAGTTGATCTGCGGGAAGCGCTTTTTGAGTGATGAGATAGCGGCCTCGATTCTCTTCTGCTGCTTCGCATTCCAAAAATCGGCCACATCCAGGATCGGGAGAAGTGGTGGTGGGTTTTCCCCGAAAAGATCCAGAGATTTCGCTCCGGTAAATCCGCACGAATCACACCACTTCGCCTCACGGTCCAGCTTCGTCTCGCATGCGGGGCATACTACACTGGCGATTGCAAAACGCTTCGGCGAATATTCCCTCTCCTCGCTCATCTTTCGATTCGTATGGCTGTCGATTCTCCGTGAGCATCCAGACCTTCCAACTTCGCAAAAACACGAATGACCGGCAGCGATTTTTCGACCGCTGCCTTGTCCATTTTTACGATGCTTGTCCTCCTCTGGAACTGGTCGGCCCGCAGGCCGGAAAATGATTTACCGGCACCACCTGTAGGTAGCGTATGGCTGGGGCCAGCCAGGAAATCTCCCACCGCCACCGGCGAGTCCGCACCGAGATAAATCGCCCCCGCCGTCCTGATTTCCGCCAGAACCGCATCTTCATTTTTCACGATCAATGACAAGTGCTCAGGAGCAAAATCATTGGAAATGGCGACTCCGTCATCCAGCGATTCCACCTCAAGCAAGAACGTGGATTTCTCCAGAACCTCTCTAATTATATCCGCCCGGCTGAGAGTCACTGTCTGTTGTTCAATCTCCAGCTTCACCTGATCGAGAAGAGCCCGCGAAGGCGTCACAAAGCCAACGGCACTATCACCGCCATGCTCCGCCTGCGCCAACATATCGGCGGCAATGTAGGCTGCATTAGCGGTTTCATCCGCCAGAATTAAAATCTCACTCGGTCCAGGCAGGAGATCGATGGATACGGCGCCCACCAGCTGGCGTTTCGCCTCCACCACAAAGCGGTTGCCAGGTCCGAATATGCGGTCAACCGGTTTGATTGTCTTCGTCCCGAGAGCCATTCCGGCAATCGCTTGCGCACCGCCCACCTTCACAGCTTCGGTGACTCCAGCCTGCTGCAGAGCATACAGAAGTGCTGGATTCACCTTGCCATCCGGCCCACACGGAGTGGCAGCGAAGATCTCGGGAACACCGGCCGCCTGAGCGAAGCCGGCCGTCATCAGCGCAGTCGAAACAAGCGGAGCCTTACCACCCGGAACGTAAACACCCACCCGATCGAACGGCGTGAAACGCTCTCCCACAGTAGCACCTTCCGCATTTTTCCCGGACCAATCTTTCCGCATGCTCTTTTTCGCGAAATCATGAATATTCACCAAACTCCTTCGAATCGCCTCACGCGTTTCTTCAGAGACTGATTCCGCAGCCTCGGCGAATTCCTCCTTGGATATAAAAAGCTCATCTGCGGATAGCTTGGCTCCATCGAATTTCTCGGTCAGCGCTATTAGAGCCTCATCGCCTTCTTCCTCGACCCGGGAAATGATATCCGTGACCAAATCGCGCACGGAATTTTCGGGAATTGCCCTTCTACGGAGCCCCTTTACGAACGTTTTATAATCTGCGTCCTTGTAGCTTAAAATCTTCATACCTCGTCTGCGGCGAAGATGCACAATCTTCCTCCTGACGCCAACTCTCAACGCTCACCACTTTTCCCGCAATCGTTTCCATCAAAAAATCAGCCCCGATTTCTCAGCGATTTCACAATGGCACTCACCGCAATCACGAGCCCCCCCAACAAAAACAGCATCGGAAACCAGATCGAATACCCCGCGGCCTTGGAGTCCACCATGAGAATCGCGAAATTCGGATCCCCCGGGTTAACGTAGGCCATCACTCTCCCGCCTGTCGGGTATTCCTTGAGCATTCCCTGAACTTTTCCGCTCTTGTTGTATGAGGGATTGCCACGCACGGAAAGCCGCTCACTCGTTTTTGCCTCCCCTTCCCACTCATACCCGTAAAGCAGGTTCAGCCGGTATTCCTTCGGGGAAAATTCATCGTGCTGCCACTCCTCCATTTCCGAGGACAAAACAACAGCCTCCACCTGCGGCCAGCCTCTCTGATCCACCGCCCGCTCGTAGCTCTTCCACATCAGCACTGTGAAAAGCCCGCCAATCGCAGAGATACATAGCCCGAGGAGGATTAGGAAAATTGTCGCAAATTTCATTTCAGCAGCGCCAGACAATATACCCCACCGGGAAATTGCAACCAATGTGCAGACCTTTTTCGTAAAGATCGACATCCACACCCACCGGGGATAAATAGTTCCCGAAGTGCGCTACTCTTTAACACACACCACCCGCTACAAATACGAAGGTGCCGTCACGGTATCCCATCACCTGGCGCGCTTGGCTCCAAGATTTTTACCCGGTCAGCGGTGCCCTTGGCATATTCTGGAAATCAAGCCGGAGCCTGTTGGCCGTAGCGTCCACAACGATGCATACGGAAACGTGACCACCTACTTCGAGTGCGAGGGTAGCCACACGGAGCTCGAGGTCACCGCACGTAGCCTCGTACAAGTCCTGCCAACAGCCACACCGGATCCAGCCTCCACACCCGCGTGGGAAACCATTCGCGAAGACACCAGCGGAGACCGCCTCAATCTCAGCACGGAAGCCGGAGCATTCCGCTTTGCCTCCCCTATCGTTCCCGTTGGTCAGGAATTCGCCGAATATGCGAGACCCGACTTCACTCCGGGCCGCCCCATTCTCCAGGCTACCGTTGCACTCATGAACCGGATTTTCACTGAATTCGAGTTCAACCCTGCCGCTACCGACGTCGCCACTCCAGTGATCGAGGTCTTACAGAAAAAGGCCGGAGTCTGTCAGGACTTCGCCCACCTCATGCTTGCCTGCCTGCGTTCACTTTCACTTCCTGCACGATACGTCAGTGGCTATCTGGAAACAAAACCTCCGGCTGGACAAGCCCGACTCGTCGGAGCGGACGCTTCACACGCATGGGTCTCCGTTTATTGCGGAGAAAACGCAGGTTGGATCGATGCAGATCCCACGAATAATATTCTCCCGAGCGAACGGCACATAACCGTTGCCTGGGGCCGGGATTTTTCAGACGTCAGCCCTCTCCGTGGAGTAACCCTCGGAGCAGGTGGGCAGACCCTCGCCGTCGAGGTGGATGTTGAGCCGATCGATTAGAGCCCGGTTAGCATAAGTGCACCTTTGATCCCGGCCTCTTGGCCGAGTTTCGGAGGAACGACGAAGGGGAGCTTTTCCAGCGCGGGGAAATATCCTGCTGCTAGCTCAATTAGAAGCTTTTCGGTCTTTTCATGCAGACCTTCAGCCTGCGAGACGCCACCGCCAATCACAACACGCTCCGGTGGAGCAATCGCCAGCAGGCTCTGTATGCCATGCGCCAAATACCACGCTTCAGTATCCCAAGCCTCGTGATCTACCGGTAAATTTCCGCCAGCCTCGCCCCAGCGCTGCTCAATAGCTGGCCCGCTTGCCATTCCTTCCAGGCAATTCCCATGAAACCGACAAGTCCCGGCGAAGGCATCACCCTTTTTCCTAGGTGGGATCAAATGACCGACTTCCGGGTGAAGCGCACCGTGCAAAAGTCTCCCGTCACACATCACACCAGCCCCGATCCCGGTGCCGATCGTGATATAAACCACATTTTTCAACCCCGCGGCCGCGCCAATCTTCGCCTCGGCAAGGCAGGCTGCATTCACATCCGTTTCCAGTGAAATTTTCGCGTCAGGAAAAGCTTTCTTCAACGCATTCGTTATGGAAAAGCCACTCCAATGCGCTTTCGGCGTAGCAAGAATGTCTCCCCAATCATCCGCGTCCGGGTTAATGCGCACCGGACCGAATGCGGCAATACCGATGGCCTCCGGCACACCCTTTTCAGAAAACCACTTCACCGCACGCTGCAATGTCTCTTCGGGCTTCGTGGTCGGGTAACGGTATTCTTCGATCAATTCTCCATCACTGCCACCTATCGCGACCACCGTTTTAGTCCCGCCGAGTTCCATTGCTGCTATCATGGAGGGCACCCTAGACCGTTTAAGGAAAGGGGTCTAGCGATTTGCCCGCACTCTTCAAAATCCTCGCATGACAAACCGGCCCGCTTGCCTATGCTCTGCCGCGTGAGCTACCAGGTTTTTGCCAGAAAATATCGCCCGAAGACATTCAACGACGTCCTCGGACAGGACCATGTCGTCCGTACATTGAGAAACGCCATCGAGCAAAAGCGCCTTGCACACGCCTACCTATTCGTAGGCCCGCGCGGCACCGGCAAGACCTCCACAGCACGTATCCTCGCAAAAGCCCTTAACTGCAAAGATGGCCCCAAGGTCGACTTCGATCCGGAAGAAGACGTCTGCCGGGAAATCGCGGAAGGCCGCTCACTCGACGTTCTGGAGATCGATGGTGCCTCCAACAACGGGGTGGAACAGGTCCGTGACCTCAGGGAATCCGTCAAATACGCCCCATCCCGCGGCCAGTTCAAGATCTACTATATCGATGAGGTCCATATGCTCTCGAATGCGGCATTCAATGCCCTACTCAAGACCCTCGAGGAACCTCCGGAGCATGTGAAATTTATCTTCGCCACCACCGAAGTTCAGAAAATTCTACCTACCATCCTTTCACGCTGCCAGCGTTTCGATCTCCGCCCGATCCCCACCCAGACCATCGCGGATCATCTTCGCCACATCGCCACAGAGGAGAAAATCTCTCTCGATGAAACTGCAGCCTGGGCAATCGCGAAAGGTGCCGACGGCGGAATGCGTGACGCGCAATCCATGCTGGACCAGCTTGTTGCCTTCTGCGGAGAAACCATCACCGAGGAAAACGTCCTCGATGTTTTCGGCTTCACCTCCCGTGAAAAAGTAGCCGATCTCACTTCAAAACTCCTCTCCAGAGAAACACCCGCGGCCCTAAAGCTCATACAGGCGGAATCGGAAAGCGGGCGGGAGCTCTCGCAACTCCTTGGCGAGCTCGTAGGCTGCCTCCGCGGCATCCTCATCGCCAAGCTAGATCCCTCAGCCGATGGAGAAGGCATCCCGGCAGACCTCTGGCTCAAACTTGTAAAGGACGGCGATCAATACCCGCCCGAGCGAATCCTCTCCGCCATCGATATCTTCGCTGAAACGGAGAACCGCATGAAATGGGCCACCAACAAGCGCCTCCATTTCGAGCTAGGAATCATCAAGGCCATACAATCCCTCTCCGAAGTACGCATCACCGATGTGATCAAAATCCTCGCAAAAGGTGCAGACCACCTGCCTACCTCGACCTCCATCCAAGCCCCGGCTGAAGCTCCAGCCCCGCCGGCGGCAGAAGCTGCACCAGCAGTAGCCCAGCCGGATCCGGAACCCGTAGTGGCAGCAGTAGAGGAAACTCCCGCACCCGCACCCGTTCAGGAACTCCCGCCAGCTCCTGCCCCGGCCCCAGTTCAAGCCCAAGTCGAATCCACCCCACCACCTTCATCCCAGAGAAACAAACCATCGGATGGCCTCTCCGCCCTCGATGATCTCATCGCCAATGCTCCCGACGAGGAGCCGGAACCCCTCCCGACGCCTCAGGCGAAGCAGGAGTCAGCTCCTGAGCCGGAGCCGGAGAAGCTAGACGAGAAAGTGGACGAAGACACATTCTACCAAGACCCTCTCATCCAAGCAGCTCTGGAGAAATTCCAGGCAAAAGTCCTTTCCAAATAACCAACAGAAAATCGCCTTATGAACATGCAGAAATTGATGAAGCAGGCCCAGCAGATGCAAGCCGGCCTCGCTAAGAAACAAGAAGAACTCGCATCCCGCGAAGTGGAAGTCTCCGTTGGCGGAGACAAAGTCAAAGTCCGCGCAACCTGCGCAGGGGACGTCCTCGAAATCAAAATCGATCCAGCAGTGGTAGATCCAGAAGATACGGAATTCCTCGAAGGCCTGGTCCTCAAAGGCGTGCAGGAAGCCATAACCAAAGGGAAAACCCAAGCGGAAGAGGAAATGAAGAAACTCACAGGCGGTCTCGGCGGCCTCCCCGGTATGGGAATGTAACTCTTCCGGAACTCCTTCAAAATCCCATCCATGTCGAATCTACGCCGAGCCACTGGATGGGCCTTTGTAATAGCCTCGCTGTTGACTCACATCATCACCGTTTGGTGCTATGCAAAGCAGCCTGACTCTCTCGCAGCCTTTACCGTCCTGCCTTTCTGGTTCTGGGGCGGCATAGGTCTTTTGCTCTCCGTTTTCGCGTTCTGCTTTCTAAGGGCGCCACTCTCGCTGATCATAACCGCCGTTTGGGCGATCACCCTTTCGGTGGCTATGGATGAGGCGAAAGGCCTCTCAAATTTCACCCACCCGAAGATCACAGCAGAGCGGGGCCCAACCGATGACGGGGCCACCACCCTCCGGGTAGCCACCATTAATTGCGCGCTTTTCAGATTCGGCGATCCCGCGGCGGCCCTCAAGGAGTGGGATCCTGATATCGTTCTCCTTCAGGAGACACTCCCGCACCGTGTGAAACAAATTTCAGAAATGCTCTATGGAGGAAATGGTGACTACCGCGCGTATCTCTCCAACGGTATCGTCACACGCCACGAGATCACCAGGGAAGTGCGCAACCCCTTGATGCGCAACCAACAAGCAACAATCCGACTCCGGAACGGTCGAGAGATCGAGATTGTAAATCTCCACCTCGCGACTGCTGCCATAGACATGCGCCTGTGGAGTAGCGAAAGCCGCCGCGCACATGTGGCAAACCGAAAAATCCGCCGCCGTGAGCTTTCAGTGGTCCTTCAGGTTCTGGAGCAAACCAGCTCATTTCCCACTACTCCGACCATCTTGGGGGGCGATTTCAATGCTGGGGCCACGGATGTCGTGCACCGTCAGCTTATCCGCGATTTTGAAGATTCCTTTGGAAAAGTTGGTCGTGGATGGGGAGACACGTTTCACCGCCGCTTTCCGATTTTGCGTATCGATCACATCTACGCCACCCGCCAGTTCCAGCCAATCAGCTCCGGCGTCGTGGTTTCCAAAGACACCGATCACCGCATCGTCGTCTCGGACTTCATCCTCCGGGACTAGATCGGCCTACGCCTGAACCAGCGCCTGATCGAAATCTTTCCATACCGGATCGATATTCTGCGCACGCAGCATATCCGCGATCTGTGCGGGACTCCGGGTATCGTGAATCTGGAATTGTTCAGTGGCTTTCGCGTTCGGATCCTTTCCCTCGATTTCAACCCTCCGGCCTTTGACCGTAAGATGAAGATCATCGGATCCCGCTCCTGTGTAGCCACCCGGTTCAGTTCGAGCTCCCGCTGACATATGGGTGATACCCAACGAAGCCATGGAATCCCGGAGAATCGCCGGTTCCCGAGTGGAGAGCACGATTCCCACCTGTGGAAATGCGATACGGAAGGCCGTCACTAATCTAAGCAACGCAGCATCAGGCAGGTAGCGTGTCGGATCCGGCGCATACTGGTAGTTTCCCGCGTAGGGACGCATCCTCGGAAAGGCCACAGAGAACTGTGCCTTCCAACAATGCTTGTAGAGATATTCCAGATGCGCGGCGAGCGAGAGCGCCTCGTGCCGCCAATCCGCCAGCCCAAACAATGCGCCGATCCCAATCCTGCGGAAACCTCCCATATACGCGCGCTCCGGGCAATCCAGCCTCCAGTTGAACTTCCTCTTTGGCCCTGCAGTGTGCAGTTTTTCATAGGTCTCTCGGTGGTAGGTTTCCTGATAAACGATCAATCCCTCCGCACCGTGTTCTACGATTTCCGTGTATTGATCATCCTCCATCGGGCCAACTTCCAGAGCTAAAGTCGGAAAAAGCGGAATCAACGCATCCAGGCATTTTTGCAAATAGCCTTCGGATACGAATTTCGGATGCTCACCGGCTACCAGCAGCAAATTTCTGAAGCCCTGATCATAGAGATATTTCCCCTCCGTCACCACTTGGTCTACGGTGAGTGTCGTTCGTAGAATCGCTGAATCACGTGAAAAACCACAATAGGAGCAATTGTTTACGCACTCGTTGGAGACATACAGCGGCGCAAACAGCCGCATGGTTTTGCCAAAATTTTGACGGGTTAACTGCTGACTTTTCACTGCGAGACTTTCCAAGGAAACATCCTCGTCAAGCATCGCCAGAAACCTACGCATCAGAGGCGTATGGTTCTTCATCAGCTCGGGATACACTTCGGAAAACGACATGGCGGGAACTTGAATCATCCTACGGCTATCGTCCAACCTTGTTCGATAGTCATTTCACTTTCCTGCCAGAACGGTAGGATCAGCAAATACCCCTGCTCCACCTTTGAATTTCCTAGCTCATCTCTATTTAGCCGAAAAATCCGAGGAATCCCTCGTTGGAAATCTACTGGGAGATTTCGTGAAGGGGCTCCCGGATCGTCTGGTAGGTCAATATCCGACTGGCATCATCACCGGTATCCGCCAGCACAGGGCGATCGATTACTTCACGGATCTACACCCTACATTTCGCCAGGCACGGGAACTACTTTCTCCGGAACGCAGGAGGCTGGCCGGAATCATAGTGGACGTTTATTACGATTATTTCCTCTCTCAAAACTGGCCGGGCGGACAGAAGGCACGACGCGAATTCATCCAGTATTGCCATGATGTCCTCATCGCCCGTGAAGAGTGGCAGCCGCTGAATTTCAGAGAAATGCTCCCAAGGATGATTTCCGAAAGATGGCTCGACAGTTATTCCTCCATCGATGGCCTGGCTCTCACATTCCGCCGGGTATCCACGCGCGTCCCGATCACGGCGAAGGTCCTGGGAGCAGAGGATGAATTCCTCAAAAATCAGAAAGCTTTCGAGAAACTCTACTCAGAATTTTTTCCTCAGCTGGAGACCTTTTCGGAAAATTGGGTGGAATCCCAAACCACCTAGCCCTCCTTCGCTATTGCGCAAAGCCGCACCGCCAATAAAGATTCGCCCGTGGCAGTATTCCTGGCGATAGAAAGTTCATGTGACGAAACAGCGGTTGCGATCCTCCGGCAGGAAGCTGGCGGAAAGGCGGAGATCCTTGCCAGTGAGATAGCCTCGCAGATCGAGCAGCACAGGGAATATGGCGGAGTCGTGCCAGAACTTGCCTCTAGAAGCCACTCTCTTTGCCTCAATGAGCTGGTTCACAAATCACTCGAAACCGCGGAAATCGGAATTAGTGGGATCGATGTATTCGGCGCAACCATGGGGCCGGGCCTCGCCTCCTCACTCCTCGTGGGAAGCACAGCGGCAAAGGCAATGTCATGCGTTTCCGGAAAGCCTTTCGTTGCAGTCAACCACATGGAAGGCCATCTACTTTCCCCTTTCATCAATGAGGCAAAGATCCCGCCACACATCGCCCTGATTATTTCAGGCGGCCACACCCTACTCATGGACGTCCGCGGAGTTGGAGATTACCACCGCTTGGGAACCACCAAGGACGATGCAGCCGGGGAGGCCTTTGATAAGGTCGGGAAAATGCTCGGCCTTCCCTATCCGGGTGGTCCGGAAATTGAAAAAGCGGCAAAGAATGGAAATCCGAAGGCCTTCGATTTCCCCAGATCCATGCTGCACGATGGCACACACGACTTCTCATTCTCAGGGCTGAAAACAGCAGTCCTATACACCCTGCAGAAAAACAAATCCGCATCCGTCGCGGATGTGGCCGCTTCGTTCCAAATCGCTGTGATAGAGGTTCTTGTGGAGAAAACCATCCGCGCGGCAAAATCCACTGGTCGCGATCTCATCGCGCTTTCCGGAGGAGTCAGCCTGAACAAAGCCGTCCGGGAGGCGTTTCAAATCCGCTGCGAAAAGGAAGATATATGCCTCACAATGGCGGAAGGAGAGCTCTGCACGGATAACGCAGCCATGATCGGCTTCGCCGGACTATCCCGATTTCTGGCCGGAAAAACAGATTCATTGGATGGCGATATCGATCCGAATTTGACTTTGTAACCTAATTTGGCTGGCAGTCATAGGACCCAGCCCTCAGATTTCATCCAGATGAGATATAGAGTGCTAGTATTTGATTTCGATGGAACGATTGCCGATACCTTGGGCGAAACGAGAAATATCTTCAACGAAATCGCCCCAGAATACGGAATCCGGCAGGTCGAGGAGAGCGAAGTCCCATCTCTCCGCCACCTATCTCTGAAGGAAATCCTCAAAGAGCTGGAGATCCCGAAACGCCGTGTACCATCCATCATCGCCCGCGGCACCGGAATGATGCGCGCCAATATCGATCGGCTGCAACTCATCGAGGGAATGGCTTCCGCTCTCCAGGATCTCCGCCCCCATGCACAGTGCTTCGGCATCCTCACGTCAAACTCCGCAGCCAACGTGGATGTGTTTCTAAGAAACCACGGCATTAGGGATCTATTCGAGTTCGTCTCCTCTACCTCCAAGCTTACCGGCAAAGCACGTCACCTACGCGCGATCCGTAAAACCTTCTCTATCAAGCCGGAAGAAATGCTCTACATCGGAGATGAATTGCGTGATATGAAGGCAGCTCAAAAGGCGAATATTCCCCATGCCGCCGTGACCTGGGGTTTCAACTCCTACGAATCTCTCAAAGCGTCCAGGCCGACCCATCTTTTCAATAAGACCGATGAGTTTTCACAACTCATTTCCCACTAGAGTGGCGATTGACATATACCCCTGCAATTAGACAGGGTTTCACCATGTCAGAAGAGAATGAGGTGAAAATTGTCAAGGTCGTCGATTCGGTGGAGAAAACGCACACCGAGACCGCTGGGATAGCCCCCCCTGAAGGGCCGGTGGCCGAGGAAACCGCCTCCAGCACCCAGAAGAAATTCGAGGGCTTTACCCCACCTGTATTACTGCTCCTCTTTGCAGTCGTCATCCTTTTCGTGATTCTTGTTTTCTCTCTCATGAGCGGGAAATCGGGTAGTTTCAACAAAGCGATGACCATCGAAGATCCGTCCCTATCCGCGCTCAAAGCTGATATCGAAGCACGCCGGATGGATCTCAACCGCCAGCGGATGGAAAGTGGACTACCTCCAATGGAAGGCGGATCCGAGCCGATAGAAGACATCGCCGCCCGCCTGAGAAAAGACGCGGAAACCCTCGCATCCCTCTCGGAGCGCTTTCGGCTACTCCTCACTGAAAAAGACGCGCAGATCAACGAGGCTAGCGATGAGCTAACCAGATCCCAGCAAGTCCGCCAAAGCCTCTCAAACGAAATTTCCCAACTTCGCCAGGAATTCCAGAAGTCACTCGTAGCGGGTGCCGAGGTTTCCAACCTCAAGATGCAACTGGAGAGCGCAATCACCCAGCGCCAGGCAATGTCTGATGAGCTCCTCGCTCTCCGCCAGGAAATGGCCAATTCCCAGGGATCCGTAACCCAGGATCAGTATGACGATGTCCAACGCCTCCTACAGGAAGCCTCCAACGCCCGGGATTTCTTCGAGAACCGGGTAAAAGAGCTCGAAGCACAAATCGGCCAGGCTGAACTCTTCGCAAAGTCCGAAGATGAACTCCTACCGGCAGCGGTTCAGCTTTTCCGCAGTCTCCGTAAACTCGAGGGAATGAAAGACTCCGATCTCACCACCGAATACAGTAGGCTCGGCGTGGATCTCGGCGCAAACGTTCTTCACACGCTCTCTTTCGCCACCGGATCCAGCGACCTAACAGCGGAAGACAGTCAGCGTGTCCAGAGCGCAATCGATGAAATTCCTGATGGTGATCTAGCGCTCATCATTGGATATGCTTCGGTCACCGGTGACGCAACTGCCAACGAAAGGTTATCTTCGGACCGTGCGACCAAAGCAGCCGAGTTTTATTCGGGGATCAAACGGAACGAACAACTTGTTCAAGCCGTCTATCTGGGACAAACCGACCGCTTTAGCAGCCGTATCCCTGAAAGGAATCAGATCTGTGAGATCTGGAGGATCCGCCGGAAATAGAAACTTCCTACTTTTCAGTAGAACCGATCACTCTTCTTTCTTCCACCCGAGGCGGCTATCCGCCTCGGGTGTTTTCTTTTGGTGAGCTAGCCGACCGGATGCAGTTCTGTCGCGCAATTCACGGATAGGCCCCGTTGCCCACATGGCCATACTTCGCTATCCGCGATCATTAGGAACTAACTTGCTCCAAGGTTGCAGCTCTCTGTGCCGGACACAAAAATGGGAGCTCCAGCAATATGCCAGAGCTCCCAGTTCAGGGTAAATTGATGAAGATCAGTAAGAGCCTAATCGATCAGAAAGTCCTTTGGTTAATTGGCCTCGGCCGGGGCTGGTGGGATATCTCCCAGGTTTTCAGCTTCTTCCACATGCTCTTGCCCATGGTTCTCTCCTTCTTTCGCAGGGCCGTTGGGAAGCACTACGAAGCAGCTATACATGATTGCTGTCGGAATAAGCGCTCCCAGCAAGAGGAACAGAGGAGAAACGCCGCCTTTGAAGAACCGTGAGAGAATACTCTGACCCGCTGGGTTTGGAGCATTGGCAATGACAGTCAGACCACCACCGGTGACCGCACCTGCCACCACTGCATGTTTTGCAGAGATAGAAAGGCCGTCTACCTGGGAAGCCAGATAAGTGATGGCCGCATTGTCATTGAAGGCAGTGAGAACGGTCGAGCCGATCATAAGCGTCGCGTCATTGAGTGAGCGGATCACCGGGTCGATCCACCAGCCCTGAAGGCCGCCGTGAACGATCAGACCAGCAAGGAAGAAACCAACCAGAATCGGGCTTCTGAGGGAAACAGAATTCTGGTGATGTCTGGTCGACATGCGGAACGCGAGGAAGAACAGGAAGCCTCCCACGAAGAGCACAGGATAGTGCACCGTATAGACGGTCCAGCCTAGGAAAAGCAAGTGGATGAAGGTAATCCAAGCTGGAATATCATCCTCGCGCTCCTGCCAGGAAAGTCTCTGACCTGTCGCGTCTTCCCCTGTGAGTCCATTCGCAGTGAGTTGAGCGAGTTCTTTTCTGAAAAAGGCGAAATACGCACTTGTCGCGATCAAAATTCCCACCACGGCTTTCCAGCCAAAATGTTCAAGCATGAACGGGGTGCTCCAATCCCAGGGTCCGGCTACCATCAGAACCGGAGGCGCTGCAAAGTTTGTCAAAGTCCCGCCAACTGAGATGTTCACAAAGAGGAGGCCAATTGTAGCGTAGGCAAATCTCTTGGAAGGGCGGTTGCGATAGAATTTTTTAGCAAGGAGCATTGCTGCGATAGTCATCGCCGCAGGCTCGGTAATGAAGGAACCGAGAATCGGCGCCACAATCAAAACGCTCAGCCACCAGGCACCTACAGAACCTTTTCCAAGTCCTGCTGCCTTGGACATCAGGAATTCCGCGAAACGAAGAACAGGACGGCTCGCTGCGATCGCCATGATTACCGCTACGAACATCGGCTCCGTAAAGCTCCGGTCATCGTTGATATAGACCTTGAAATCAGTCCATGAATAAAAATATGCGGCTGCACCAGCCAGGGCGATTATCCAAAGACCGAAGATGGCCTCCACCTCTCCGAGGAAATGGAAAACAGTGGCTCCGAAGGATACCTCGTCTTCTCCGTCGGGATGTGCGTCATCCTTGGGTCCCCGGATCCGGAGCCTCTCGGCGTGCTCAACTTCGAGCTTGTGGGCGACTTTATTTAAAGGACCGGCTGCGAAGGTATGGATGATCGCCAAGAAGAAGATAATCGTGGCGGCAAGGTTGAAAGGAGACTTCTCCACCCTGGCCTTCAGCACATCAAGCAGACCGCCATCCACCTCCTCATAGCGCTCCATCGGAAGCGGGAGGTGAGAGTTTTGCACTGAGCCATCCTGCAGAATATAAGCCGGTTCCGATTCAGAGCTGGCCTTCAAATTTCCGAGAGGAACAATCAGTAGAATCGTCAGCAGTGCCCAATAGAGATTTTTCATATACGGGCCGAGGACATAGAGAACTTGGAGCCCAATCGCAAGGCGAACTTGAAAGTATCGGCCATGCTTTGGTTTGCATTTTCCTCTCTTCCCGTTATCCCTGCCTCACCGGAATATCTTCCGAAAAATAAATATGCTTTCAGATCTTACAATAATCAAAGCCGGCACTGGAGTGCTGACTAAAGTCTCGGACGGCACTGTCGACACGGCAGCTCTCGTTCATCTCGTCACCGCCATCTCGGAAGTCATCAACGCTGGACACCGATGCCTATTCGTATCTTCAGGGGCCGTGGGATGCGGTGTCTCTGCTCTTGGGTTGACCGAATACCCCAAGGATGTGGTAACCCGCCAAGCCTGCGCAGCCGTCGGACAAGCACGTTTGATCAGCACCTACACTTCCCTGTTCAAGAATTTCGACATCGCAGTCGCGCAGATCCTTCTCACGGCAGGAGCATTGAAAACCGAGAAACTCGCAGGATATATCAACAATACCCTCACTAGGCTGAACGTTGAGCCCCGCATTCTCCCTATCGTAAATGAAAACGATACCGTCGCCATCAGGGAGCTCAACTTCGGTGACAACGACATGCTCACAGCACGAGTCGCCACCTTGGTGAACGCAAAGCGGATCATCCTCCTCACAAGCGTTGACGGCCTACTCGACCCGGCAACAAACGAACTGATTACGAACGTTTCCGATATCGATAGCGTTTTCCAACATGTACGCGATGATAGGGGTAAATTCTCAATGGGTGGTATGGCTTCGAAACTGAAAGCTGTAAAATTTGCGGTAGAAGCCGGAATCGAGACACACATCGCCAACGGAAGACATCCGGAGCGCCTCGCGGACATCATCGCAGGCAAAGGCATTTCCACTAAATTCCCACCACAGCAGTAAACCACAATTTCCTATGTCAGAAGAGATCACACAAAAAATTCACCAAATGGGAGCGCAGGCACGCGCAGCTTCCTACAAGCTCTCACTTCTCTCCTCCGAGGAGAAGAACACCATTCTTGGAGCCATGGCTGATGGCATTCGCGCCAACTCGGAAGAAATTCTCAGCGAAAACCAAAAGGACCTTCAGAGTGGATCCACAAAAGGTCTGTCCTCAGCAATGCTCGATAGATTGCTCCTCGACGGCCCTCGCCTGGAAGCTATCGCCTCCGCTCTGGAGCATGTTGCTACGCTTCCCGATCCAGTAGGTCAGGTGCTGGATAATTGGAGTCGCCCCAACGGTATCCGCATCGAGCAAGTCCGCGTTCCTATCGGAACGATCGGCATTATTTACGAGAGCCGCCCAAACGTTACAGCAGACGCCGCCGGTCTGTGTTTTAAAACCGGTAACGCAACCATTCTTAGGGGCGGAAGCGAAGCAATTCACTCAAACCGGGCCATAGCCGCAGCGCTTCAGGAAGGCGGAGCAAAAGCAGGTCTACCGGAACATTCCATCCAGCTCATACCCTTCACGGACCGCGAGAGCGTAGCCGCCATGGCCGGAATGGACCAGTGGCTCGATCTAATCATACCAAGAGGAGGCAAGGGCCTGATCGAAACGGTCGTCTCGCTAGCGCGCATGCCCGTCATCAAGCACTATGACGGCATCTGCCACCTTTTCGTGGAAAAGTCTGCGGATCAGGAAATGGCCATCGAAATCGCCGTAAATTCAAAAACTCACAAACCAGGCGTCTGCAATGCGCTTGAGACACTACTGATTGAAAAATCAATTGCCTCGGAATTTCTGCCAAAGGTCGTGAAAACCCTCAGGGAAAACTCCGTCGAACTTCGTGGGTGTGAAACATCACGTAGTATTGTCTCTGATCTTATTCCTGCTACCCAGGAAGACTGGAGCACCGAGTATCTTGAAAAAATTCTCAGTATAAAGATTGTCGATGACCTCACGGAAGCAGTTGCGCATATCAATACATATGGCTCACACCATACCGATTGCATCGTCACATCCGTTGAATCCCAGGCAGAAAAATTTCTCCATTCTGTTGATTCCGCGTGCGTAATGCACAACGTTTCCACCCGATTTGCAGATGGCGGAGAATTTGGCTTCGGAGCAGAAATTGGCATTTCCACAGACAAACTCCACGCACGTGGACCAATGGGCCTGAGAGAGCTTACCAGTTACCAATATAGAATCCGTGGAAACGGGCAGACTAAGGCCTGAGATATCAGCAGTTAGTTACGCAAACCGCTGTTCCAGAACCTCTTTGCGGTAACCAAAGATTTTCTCCAGTTTTGGTTTCACAAAAACGGGATTGGCCCACTCACCGAAGGGCCAGAGAGGCAACGCATAATGAACTAGATCCTTCATCATAACTCCACCTTCGACCTGCTCGAATGTGTGGAGGTGGTGCCAGAACTTATACGGTCCAAAACGTTGCTCATCCACGAAGGACACCCCCTCTTTAACAGTTTTGATTTCGGTAACCCAAGGCACCCAGATATAGGGAGCGATCATCACCTGATATTCGATGATTTGACCTTCATACATCTTGTCTCCAGGCTGATAAACAATTCGGAATCCTAATTCCTTGGGTGTTATCTCATTGAGATTCCTCGGACTTGAAAAAAAACTCCAAGCTTCGGAAAGTTGTATGGGAAGAAATTGCGATTGTTCTAAAGTATGAACCATTGTGTGGCACTTTGGAACTGATTCAGGAGAAATCTATCAAGATTATTTCCCAAGATTTATTCCGCTACGGAAAGTCCTCTACCCCGTTCTTCCTCAGCCAATGCTTAAAATGGGCATCCTTCATCTTTCGATCCAGTTCTCCTACATCCCCGTTTAACATTTCTATGTCCTCAACCGGACTCCGTCCGAGCTTCACCTTGAGCTCCAAACGTTCATCACCACGTAATACCAGCAAGCTCACTTCAACGGCAGGAGACATTTCACCGATTCTCGTTCTAAAATCCTCCATTGCCCCTTGCACCTTCCAGCCACCTCCGTTGACCTTAGCAATAATATCTCCGTTCTTGAGACCAGCCTCTTCGGCGGGAGTAGACTTCAGGACCGTGACAACCAGAACCGCGTAGGAATTTCTCACCCCGTCTAGTTCAGGTAACTCCACCTCTTCCATCCTGATTCCAAGATAACCTTTCCCGCCTGCAACAAGGTAGTCTCTGTCACTTAACTCCCTAAGCACCTCGAACGCTCTATGACTCACTTCTGGGTCATCGCTCTGTCTGACAAAGGCCGCGAGAGAAGTAATTGATAAATCTCCTGAAGCTAGGGCCCATTTTAATAATGCCTTCTGGGCAACCTCTCGGTCCTCGAATTGCTCCGACTCAAGACCATGGGTGATCTTCAGGGGAATTTCCTTCGCCTCTATTTCAGGAAAGAAACAAACGAGCAAAAGAACTGAGAAAGCAGATCTCCTTATTCGTCCCGAAATGGCTGATATTCCGGACATTGGGAAATGAAAAACTTATTGCCCCAACCAGTTCTTCTGAGGAATCTCAAGCGTATCATTCGGCCTCAACGGCACCCTCATGAACTGGGGATTCGTAAGGTCATAGGTCAAAGTCTTTCCATCCCGGTAGAGCTTTACTCGTTTCAAACTTCCGAACTCACTAGCGCCTCCGGCAGCTTGAACCGCCTGATAGATAGTAAGATTTTTCTGGAAATTCACAGGACCAGGTCTGCGGATTTGCCCACCTACGTGAACCATCTGCACAACTACGTTTCCGCCCTCAGCAGTGGATACCACCTGAATTGTTGGACTCGTATATATCTGCGCTGATTTGTAAGCATTCTGGATGGATGATGCCAAATTTTCCGGCCGCATACCTGCAGCTCTGATCACTCCTATGAACGGTAGATTTACAGTTCCGCTTTGCGAGACAGGATATAGTGCATCAATCTTTCCTTTCTCCTCGGCTGGCACACCCATTATCGAAATCTGGACGGAGGTTCCTGCCTCAATCTGTCCTAGAACGGGTGAAATGATACCCAGCAGGAGTAGACCGAAGATTGAGAGTATTTTAATGTTCATATAAACAGTAGGGTTTGTGTTAATAGAGATCTTCTTCTTTGGAAGCGGCAGCAACAGTAGGTTTGTCTTGTGAACTTGTTTTACCATTACCGATCGGAGGTCCGATCTGGGATTCTGCCGGTGCATAATACGTATAGTAGCTTGTGTAATACTGATACTGGCTGTCGCTTCGGACATCAACGTTGTTGAGAACAACGCCAATAACGTGACCACCCACGTTCTCTACAGCCTGTTTCACACGCATGAGCATGTTTCTAGGCAGTTTCCGGTGCTGAACCACAATCATCGTAAGGTCGACTTCACTTGCGAGAACAGAAGCATCACTCACACCTAGGATTGGGGGACTATCCACCAGTACGAGATCAAAGCGTTGCTTAACATCTTGAATGAGCTCAGACATGCGACGGGAGTTGAGGATACCAGCAGCGTCTGCCGGCAGTATACCCGACGGCATAAAGAATAGATTATCTACCGGAGTCTGAAGAATCACATCCTCAAGCATCAGCTCAGTAGTAAGGAAATTCGTGAGTCCAACCGAGTTATTGATGTCAAAGAAGGTATGAAGACGGGGACGGCGCAGGTCAGCGTCAATCATCAGTGTAGTGTAGCCACCCTGAGCGCAGATGTAGGCCAAGTTTACCAGCGTGGTTGATTTACCTTCGCCTGCACCACCCGAAACGACGGTAATTGCGTTGTCCTCTGGGTTTTTCCGGTTGAACTCGATATTCGTTCTGAGAATTCGGTAGGCTTCAGCATCCGGGCTCATTCCATTCTGCTTATGAAGAACTCCCACATCCTTGGGAATCACGGCCAAAACAGGAACCTGCAGATAACGCTCGACATCTTCCAAGCTCTTCACAGAAGTATCGAGATATTCGAGGAAGAAAGCGATACCTACTCCGAACACTAAGCCAACCACTGCCCCAAGAACGAGGTTAAGGGTTACGTTTGGACTGACAGGTGTATCGGAAATAACCGGATCATCGTGAACTACAATAGATTCAGGCGTGATCTCTTCGTTCATCTGCTCACTGATCAACTTCAGTCTGAGTTGATCAAGCAGAGCCTGGGCTGTCTCAAATTCACGCTTCGCATCCACGTAGTCCTGAATGTCGATACTCTTTTCAAGAGCTTCTTCTTTCTGCTCATCCTTACGGATTTCGGACTTTTCTAGGCGCTCTTTCGACATCTCCAATTGAGCTTGAAGCCTCGTTCTCAAGTTAATTACGCCCTCATTGAGGTCATTCTTCATCGAGTCCAAGACACGAACATTTGTGACGATAGTCGGATGCCTATTTCCCAAGCCACTCGCCTTCATTCCGTCGATCTGCCTCTTAAGCTCAAGATACTGCGGATACAGAGTTTTAATGATATTGTCAGGGAGGTCCAAACCCGAGGCATAAATTAGCAACTGTTCCGAATTGAATTTCAGTAGCCCTTGGATCTGTGTTTCGAGTTGAACCTTATCCTGTTCAAGTTCGGTATAATGCCTGAGCGCGAAATCACGCTCCACGTCCTCATCCAAACCATTGCTCCCACCCATAGAACTGTCATAATAGGGAAGGTTTTTCGTCCTACTGATGGTAGTCAGAATTTTTCGTTTCTCTTCGACCTTATCTTCTTGTTCGCGAACAGTTTTCTTAAGTTCGTTAATTCCCTTTTCTAGCGACTTGTCCTCAAGTTCTGTTCGGTAGTCCTTGTATGCCCTCGCAACTTCAGCCGTCACGTCCCTGGCGTCCTCTTTGTTCGTATGCCTGACACGAATAGAAATCAGGTCGGTCCCCCGGATGTTCTGGGTATCGACAATACTCTTCAAAATATTAAATGCCTTCTCCTTGTCGACCCCCCACTTATTTACCAAGTCCAGATTTTCAACAACTCTCATCAACGAGTTTCTACTTTTGATCTTTTCAAACTCAGTCCCAAAAAACTGAGCAGTCATGGAAGTCCCGGCTCCGCCACCCATCACATTCCCTAGAGGCTGAACCGAACGATCGCGAGGTTTCACTTCAATGGTTGCATTGCTCTCGAATTTTTTTGGCATCACGTAGGTAATTACGGACGCGGTCATGAAGACAAGGAGCAGTGTCAATAGGATGATACCATAGCGATTCTTGATCACCTGCCAGTAGTCTACTGCATGTAACGATGCCTCGTTTTGTTGGACGTTTGGGTTCATCTGAATGAAATAAATCTAAAGCTAGAGAGTATTAGAAAAAAAGGCTCCCGCAATGTTAAACACTGCGGGAGCCAAAAATTGCAACTTCAATGAGATCCGTTAAAACTCAGCATTCAAGCCGACGGTGATTCTGTTACGGTCGTAGTCACGACCAGGATTATCAGAATCTGAATTAGTGAAGTTGTAGGAGAAGCTGCCGTAGAGCGTATCGGTGATCTTAACAGACGTTCCGATGTAAGCATTCACGAGCGTTTCATCCGCATCCGCAACAGTTCCGAAAGGTGCATCCACGAAGCGTCCATCTTCATAAGAGGTGTTGATTACATTCACACCACCAAAGAGCGAAAGTGCTTGGGAAATTTGATACTCACCGGTAACTCCGATGCGAAGTGTCATACGATTCTCAAACTGATAAGCTGGAGCACCGAATACTGTATCGTAGTCCTCTGCGCCATAGCGAAGGAATCCGCTCAGGCTAAACTGCTGATTAACACGTGTGTTGAGGGCAATTTGCACGTAAGGATTAGCCGAAGAGTCCCCGTTTACCGAATCAACTTCACGAATTTGAGCGCCTGCCTCCACGATCAAGACCGTAGAAGGAGAGAAGCTATGCTCGAATCCACCCAAGATGTAGTGGTTTGTCGAATCAGAAGCAGCCTGTTCCCCTTGTGTTTGGGAATAGCGATAGGACGCAGTAGCTACAGTTTGCGGTGAAATCTGATAGCGGAACTGGTTGTATAGAGTCCATGTAAGTCGATCAGCATTATCTACATCATCGTAACTTAGCCCTTCAACTTGGAAACCTGTATAGGTGCCGAATCTCTCAGTCCAACGAAAGCCCAGAGCATTGTCTGTTTGGTAGTAAAGATACTCTCCAAGTTGCCGTGTTGTAGCGAAGCCGTAAGAATAGTCAGGCTCCAACTCATATGAGACGAAGTTCCTGCTAACTAGTCTAAGGCGCTCTGAAAAACGATGAGTTAAATTAACACCAAGCTTTGCCTGTGTATACAAATCTTCGGAGCTAGCGCCCGCTGGCTCGTCGAAGTAATAAACTACTCCAAGTCTAGCGTAAACATCCCAAGTTGTCTGCGGAGTAACACTCACGAAAGAGAGACCAACATATGGATTCAGAGACATTGTCTCATCGCCATCTGTAGCACCACCCGGGGACGTATTGTCGTCATAGGTAGCGCTCACACCAACAGTCCAAGAGAGAGGAATAGTCTCTTCTGTATCATTAGGAACGTAGTATAAACCTTTGGAGTAAGCCGCTGAAACTGCTGCTGCGGACAACAGCAAGGTAGTAAGTCTGGTATTCATTATCAATGGGGTGGTGAACGGGGTTTTTAAAATTGTGCAATTATGGATTTGGATTCGTAACTACTTCAGGCTCCTGATTTGGACTACCTGCAAACTCGCCAGTATTGTTACCACCGCCAAGGTTTGCCGCCGATGGCAAATTGAGAACCTCAGATGGGAACTCAACATCCTGAACAGGAAGCGCGATCGCAACATCAAAGTTACCAGGAGCAACCTTACCGGCAGCTGCAATGATTTCGGCACGAGCACCAGGCGCAGCCACAAATGCAGCCCTTGCGATTACATTGATTTGACCCGGAGCAATAGTTCCAGCCACCTCAACAATCTGACCAACAAGCTCGTTACTAGCGTTCGATGCAGCAATTGCGGCCGCAGCAATCTCACCAGCGCAATCTTCATTCTCTGAAACAGCTTGAGATACGATAGTAAGGACCGACTCTCTACTGGAGGAAACTTGTGATCCGACTGCAGCCTTCACATCATCGCATGGTCGCTGTTCTTGAGCACTCAAAGAAGCCGCTCCCAGCAGCATGATTGTAATAAGAGGTTTGATCGTCTTTTTCATAAGTTTAGGCTGGTTTTTAAAAAATTTGGAGCGGGCAGCGGGAATCGAACCCGCATGTCTAACTTGGAAGGATAGCGCTTTACCACTAAGCTATGCCCGCTAATTTCGAAACCCACTATGTGTACTTAGCAATTTGCCGCAAGACTTTTTTTGACCAATCTAACAACCGGCGACGCTTTATTGGAAAGCACTAGGAATCACTTGGCTCAAGAAACTCAATTTCTTCAAAGACCACCATTTCTCGGTAGAAATTTTGCGTTTATCAGGAATTTCTTTTCGATATTCTCGGACAGCTTTCGCACCCCGAATGTCTCCGTCGCATAGTGACCGGCGTAAATAGTGTTCAACCCGCACTCCTCGGCTTCAATGTATGTCCAGTGGGAGCCTTCCCCCGTGACAAAGAGATCCATTCCGAGCTCTGCAATGTCCCGAACAGCAGAACCTGCACCGCCGGTAATTACAGCAACGTTTTCAATTACTTCAGCGCCTGACCGGCAAACTACCGGAGCTCTGCCTAATAGCTGTTCAAGATTTATACAAAAGTCTGTAAGACTCCCACTCCACTTCCCGGAAATGCCACCAGGACTACCTTTTTTTCCTAAAATTGGCTGCAAACCCGTGAGTCCCATCGCCCTTGCTAAAAGCACATTATTCCCGATTTCCGGGTGAATATCCAAAGGCAGATGTGAAGAATATATCGCCAGATCCGCATCCATCGCGAGCTTCAGCTTCTTGTAGAACGGCCCGTCAATCATTTGGATTCCCTGCCAGAACAATCCGTGATGAACGATCAACAGACTATTCGGGAAACGGGAGGCCTCTTCAATTACTGCCAAGGAAGCATCCACAGCAGCAAAAACTCGGTCGACCCTTCCGCTATTGGATAACTGCAGTCCATTGTGAGCTCCCGCAAAATCAGTGATCTCGGTGGTCCTTAATTCACAATCCAGATACGAAACTATCTCCCTCAGATCAGCCATTCCCAAGTCTAGTCGGACCTACTCCAAATGACAACATTCTCTGCAGTTTCTGCCGGCAGGCCATCGATGAATGCTTGAAGATCGCTCGCTATCTGGCTTTCCCAGTAAATTTCTTCACCTCTCCATGGGATCGATAGTTTTGCCGCATGAAGCGCCTGCCTGGGTAAAAATAGTATTTCCCCAAGCTCTTTCGACCAGCCTGTTTCCATCCATTTCAAATATTCGGCACCGTCTCCGGAATACAGTTTATCTCCGACGATCGGGTGCCCGGCGTAGGCGAGATGCACTCTAATTTGATGCATTCTCCCTGTTTTAGGGAAACACCTTACTACGGAATACTTTTCCGTAGCCATGGAGAAACGCTTTTCCACGAGGAATCCAGTCTCACAGTCCTTACCACTCCCATCCACCACTTGTTTCACCCAGATATCGGTTTTACCCAAATCACCTGCACGGCAAATTCTACCGTCCGATAACCATTCATCTTCGCTTGGCCAGCCATGAATGATCGCGAGGTATTCCTTCTTTACCTCCCTGCGCTCAAACATCATTCCTAATTCCCTGGCTGCCGCAGTATGCTTTGCCACCAGAACTACACCACTTGTCTCCCGGTCCAGTCGCGTAATGATCCCCAAAGTCGCACCGTTCTCAACCTCATAGGATAGCAGGCTCTCCAAACCTCCAAGCAACGTTGGTTCAGGCTTATTATTGGCTGGATGTACGATCAAAGGCGCTGGCTTATCGACGACGATCCAGTCCTCGGTCTCATCAATCACCTGGAAATCAACAACAACCTGTAAACTCATGAGACAACGAAATCACTCTCTTCAAACCCAAAAAAAATACGCCGGAAGATCGTTTGAAAACGAACTTCCGGCGTTGATCAAGAAATACACGCCCTATTAGACGCAATGGGGCAAAACCCACCACTCACTAGGACTTGTAGCGGAGACGCTTTTTATGGCGGTTCTGCTTCATACGCTTCTTGCGCTTGTGCTTGTTGATCTTTGTTTTACGGCGTTTCTTAATAGAGCCCATGGTTATTTATGGTGTTGTGGTTCAGGTTAAATTTGTTACGGGACCAGCTTGTTGAGTGGATACTCAATGATCCCTTCCGCTCCGAGAGCTTTGAGGTCGGGTATAATGTCACGGACTAGGATCTCGTCAATAACCGTTTCAACAGCCACCCATCCTCCTTCGGATAGCTTGGAAACAGTAGGCCTCCTAAGCGATGGCAATCTTTCCAAAAGAAGCGGAAGTTGCCCCTCCGGCAGATTCATTTTCAAACCGACCTTGTCCCTAGCGCAAATTGCGGACTTAAGAAGTATTGCAATCTTATCCATCTTCTCCTTTTTCCAAGGATCCTTGGCTGCCGCAGCACTGGAGTAGAAATGGGGAAAAGATGTCAGAATCGTATCCACGATTCTCAGCCTGTTCGCCTTGATGGAAGCTCCGGTTTCCGTCACGTCGACAATCGCATCTACGAGATCCGGAACCTTCACCTCAGTGGCTCCCCATGAGAATTCAATCTCAGCCTTGATACCAAGACCATCCAGATATCTCTGGGTGATACCCACACCTTCGGTGGCTATCCTTTTACCCTCGAGGTCTTGTGGAGTTTTGATCGGGGAATCCTCTGGCACAACAAGGACCCACTTCGTAGGTCTTACCGTCGCACGGGAGTATGGCAACTCAGCCAGATCTACCAACTCGCTACCACCCTCTGAAGCCCAGTCAAGGCCGGTGATTCCGCAGTCAATAAAGCCTTGCCCAAGATACCGTCCAATTTCCTGGGCTCTGATCAGATAAATATCCAGCTCAGGATCGTCCGAATTAGGTCTCAGACCTCTGGAAGAAACGTAGATTTGGTATCCAGCTTTCTTGAAAAGCTCGATCGTAGGCTCTTGGAGGCTGCCTTTCGGAATAGCGATTTTCAGTGATTTGGACATAAGGATAGAAAAAAGCCTGCACTCACAGGGGGCGCGTGTTTTACCCACGAAACGCTCCTAATCAAGCCAAGTTTCATAAAATTTACCTATTCACCCCCAAAATTTACCTTCAGTTCGAACAAATCCCGCCTCCGATCCATTAAAGGTGTTACTGATCCTGCCTCTCGGGAGCGATACAAATCTCTGATATCCAGGTCGGTCACCAGCATTGTTTCCACGTTTGGATCCGCTTCCGCCTGAATACCATCACGGGCGAATTCGAAGTCTGACGGAGTATAAACCGCTGCTCGGCCGTAATGAATATCCATCGCCGGCACATCTGGCAAATTCCCCACCACTCCACTCGTCACTACGTAGATCTGGTTCTCGATCGCACGCGCTGCCGCACATTTTGTTACCCGCAGATATCCCTGTCTGTTATCCGTGCAATACGGCACAAATAGTATCTCCACTCCCTGTTCAGCCAGATAGCGGGCAGCTTCTGGAAATTCCACATCGTAGCAGATCAAAATCCCGACCTTGGCCTTCGGAGTCTGAACAACCAGCAACTCATTACCCCCTGAAATTCCCCACCAGGTCTTCTCACTTGGAGTGATATGCAACTTGGGCTGTGAGACGAATGTTCCGTCCGGATGAAACAGCATAGCCTCATTCTGGACCCGCCCATCGGCTTGGATCACCGGATGTGATCCCGCAATCAAATACAAGCCCTGCTCTTTCGCCAAAGTAGACATGAGATCCCGAAACATCGGCGTCAATTCGGCCAATTTCCGGATACCCTCCCTCGAGGAAAACGGTTCCATCGCAGAAAGCAACTGGACCGAGAAAAACTCAGGGAAAAGCACATAATCCACACCGTAGTCCTCCCCCGCAGTTTCCACGAAATACCTTACCTGTGCCGCAAATTCATCGAAGTCCGCTATCTTGCGCATCTGATACTGCACGCAAGCCACCCTCACCTTTCTATCCTCTCCTTCGGAACGTTGGTAATCAGGGTTCAGCCACTCAATCAGAGTCGCATAATTCATGCTCCTTGGATCGCGAATATAATTGGGCATCACATCCCTGACCACGAAGCCCTCTTTAAGCTGGAACCCCATAACAATATCCTTCACCAGCCCATCCTGCACCGCATGTACATACTCCTCCGGAGTATATTGGTCCTTGTAATTTTCATAATTCCACAAACGTCCACCCGCCAGAATCCTCCGCAGGTTCAACCTCTTGCATAGCTCCCGGCGGATCTCGTAAAGAACGGCACCAATCCCCTGCCCCCGCTCGCCCGGATCCACATAGATTTCCGCTCCATAGAGGGTATCTCCCTCCGGATCATGGTTGAAAAAATATCCGTCATCCGTAATCCCGTAATAACTATGATGCCGCAATGGATCCCTTCCCAGGGAAACGATCAAACTGGATGACACACCGACAATTTTCCCCAGTTTCGTAATTAGCACCTGCCCGTCCTCGAACATTTGCAAATGAGACTCCAGTTGATCCTCCCGCCATGCTCCATCTTCCTCTAAAATTGCAGGAAAACAGCTTTTGTGTAACTCGATCATCTCCGCGAAATCCTCTACCTGTGGAGTCCGCGCCACATAATTTACCCCGTTGATCTCAAATTCACGCTCTTCCATATAGGCGCAATCTCTTCTTACGTATCCCAATGTAAAGAAAAACAGAGGAACAGCACCACTATCTCGCCCCAGACATCTCCCTAGTGATTGTGAAAAGTTTCACAATCACCTTGAGCGCAGCCCTCCGGCCCTTCATCTTCCCCACAGAAATCGAACATTTTTCCCGCCATGGAAAGCACCGCCACCACTCCAGTACACGCCGCATACGATTCAAAAATCGAAGGCAACATCATTTTCACCCGCGTAGATGCCGCCATCAACTGGATGCGGAAAAACTCCCTCTGGCCAATGCCTATGGGCCTTGCCTGCTGCGCCATCGAGCTCATGGCGACCGCCTCATCCCGTTTTGATATCTCCCGCTTTGGCGCCGAGGTCATGCGTTTCTCCCCACGCCAGGCAGACGTCATGATCGTCGCCGGCACAGTCACCTACAAGATGGCGCTTGCGGTAAAACGCGTTTGGGACCAGATGCCGGAGCCTAAATGGTGTATCGCCATGGGTGCCTGCGCCTCCTCCGGTGGCATGTATCGCTCCTATGCGGTTCTGCAAGGCATCGACAACCTTATCCCAGTAGACGTTTATATCTCCGGTTGCCCTCCGCGCCCGGAAGCCCTCATCGAAGGCCTCATGAAACTTCAGGAGAAAATCGAAGCTGAGCACTCTACAGACAATCAGAAAAAAACCTTCTTCGAAGATAACGTTTAATACCATGTCCGTCGCAGCACTCTCCAACGATCTTGAAGTCCTTCGCAAAATACTGGGCTCCGGAATTCTTTCCGAAGTTGAATTCCGCGAGGAGATGACACTCAACCTCACTCTGGAAGCACTTCCCCAGGCTCTCAAAGCCTGCAAGGAACAGCTCAACTACGAACTTCTTCTCGACGTTTCTTCGCTCGACCATTTCGGCGAAGACCCCCGTTTCGAAGTCCTCTACGAGCTCGCCTCTCTCGACGATAGCCGCCATATCCGCCTAAAGGCAAAAGTCTCGGAAGAAGAAAGCGTCCCTACCGCAGTCAATCTCTGGCAAGCCGCTGACTGGCACGAACGTGAAGTCTACGACATGATGGGCATCAAATTTTCAGGGCATCCCAATCTCAAGCGAATCCTCATGTGGGAAGGCTATCCTTACTTCCCGCTCCGCAAGGATTTTCCGCTGGCAGGACGACCAAGCGAGATGCCCGATGTGGCCTCCACCGGCGTAGCTCCACTTGAGGGAGGACCTTTCGTCACCTCACCGAATGGTGGCACAGTTGCCCAACGCGAGCCCCGCGCAAGGCACCAGGAGTAAACCAAAAACTCCCGATGATACCGCCCGCCTCGCCAGAGACCATCTCCCGGATGTCTTCGGCAAAGGGCCGCACCACCCGCGCATTCCGCCAGCTCAGGGCAGCTAAATCCACCTGGTTGTTAGTGCGTATCCTCTTGCTCGTTCAGGCAATTCCTTCCCTATGGAATATCTTTAATCCTGACGGACCAGATAGAGTATCCCAACTCCAATACCTACTCGGACTCAATCCTCACAACGCGGTTTCCGGCCAATACTGGCAATTTCTCAGCTATTGCTTCATCCATGGCAACTGGAGCCACCTGCTTCTCAATGCGGCAGCCATACTTCTGCTCGGCTCAAAGCTCGAACACTATATAGCCAAGAGATCCTTTTGGATTCTCGCCGCACTATCCACATTTGTAGGCGCCGGGCTTTTTTCTGCCTGCGAACTTCTGTTGCCACTTACCGCAGGACTCGCAAGTCCCACACTTGTAGGCTCCTCGGCAATCTGCTTCGCCTTTCTTCTATTCCTCACAACTCTCTCGCCGGAGTCGAAATTTCTACCCTTTTTCATGAGCGGGCGCTCAATTGGAATATGCATTATAATCCTCAACCTGTTTCTCACTGCCCTCAATCCCAACTTGCCAAGTGGACCACTGGCAGAATGGGGCGCCTATCTATCCCTGAATTATTCCCCCGACCTTTTTAAAGTCAGCCACGCCTGCCACCTCGGAGGCTCACTAGTAGGATTCTTCTATGGAAAATGGCTCCTCAGACCGCGTATCAATCTGGTTCGACTAAGACGCGCTAGGGAGAAACAGGAGCGGAGAGCAGAAGCATCCCGCTAAAAACTGTCATCAACGACTTCCGGCTCCAGCATCCTCCAGAAGGAAAAGTCAGACGGTCTACAAATCTCTTCGAAAGCTCCCTCTCATTTTGTCACGTTTAGTGCACAAAAAAACCTGCCTATCGCTAGGATAGGCAGGGGAAATTTGGTTGCAGATATTTAAGCCCTCAGAACCTGGGCAGCCACACATCATGCAGATACGTGTGGCTCGTGATTCAGATCAATACTCGTAGTTGAGGTAGAAGTTGAACTGTCCACCTTTGTCCGCTTCCTCATCAGGAGAAGTGACAGGCACCGCATAGTCGAGTGCCAATGGAACAGGGCTGATCGGCAGTTTCACACGCACACCGACACCAAAGTCGCTGTAGACATCGTTCGGAGCGATATCCCACGATCCCGAGTTAACAAAACCAACGTCGTAGAAGACTGCCGCGCGGATTGTTTCAATGATCGGCACGGAGTATTCGATACTGGTGTAGGCAAGAGATTGACCACCAAGAGCCTCACCGGATGCGTCATCCCGAGGACCACCGATGTCGCGGAATTCAAAACCACGGAGAGTTCGGCCACCACCGAGGAACATACGCTCGAAGATCTGCGGGTCTTCGTCCAGACCATCCACGAAGGCGAGTTCACCTTTAATGGAAAGAATCGTATCCCAACGGAGGTTCCAATATTTGGAGCCCTGTGCGGAAATTGTGAAGGTATCAACATCTCCACCGAATATTCCACCTGCAAGAGTCATGCTTACATCGATCTTCTCACCCTTACGTGGCTCGATGTTGCTATCACGGTTATCATAGAGATAGCTCAGAGTCACCGCACTACGGAGGAAATCACCGTCTTCGTCCTGGAATGCCTGACTCGCATCGCTCTCGGCATCAATCCCGACTTGTTCGAGACGATATTCGAGTTTCAGTGAAGATTTCTCGGTAAGCGGTTTACGGAGGAAGACCGCTGCGCCGATATTGGTTTGCTCGTATTCATCACTGAAATACGTGGACTGGCGGTAGAACAACTCGCCACCAAGCGCAAGCTGGCGATCCAGGAACCAAGGCTCTGTAAGGGACATGCTGAACTCGCTGCGCTCTGAACCGAGGCGGAGATTCATTCCGAAACGCTGACCACCACCTGTAAAATTCCACGGATTGAAGAGATCGAAGTTGGTTTGCTCAAGGCTGAGGAAACCTACGATATTATCGATGGAACTGAATCCAACACCTACACCAACGGAACCGGTATTGCGCTCGTCCACGAGAATATCGACATCACGATAACCGCCACCACCCGGGCTGCCGTTAGCTTGAACGTCGTTGAAATATTGAAGATTCTGGAGGCGCGCCTTGGTAGTTTCCAGCTCCACCGAGTTGAACCAGTCACCTGGTTTCAGAGGAACCTCACGGCGGATAACCTTATCCTTCGTTTTGGTGTTTCCCTGAATGTTTACACGGCCAACGCGGAAACGGCTGCCTTCTGTGACTTGGTATTTAACAGTAACGCGGTTCGGACCGGCATCCTTGATGTCAGGAGATACCACTACATCTGCGTAACCACGGGAGCCGTAGAAACTACGGATCGTTCTGATATCGTCACGCATTTTGGTGGAGGAATAAGCATCTCCGCCTTCCAAAGTCATCGAAGGATAGAGCTCCTCAGGCTTGAAAACTGACATTTTGCCGAAACTGACACCTGCTACCGTGTATTTTTCACCTTCGGTAATCGGCATTACCAGATCCACACGACCGTCGCCTACTGGATCACGACGGAAGCCCGGGCTACTTGCGCGCAGGTAGCCTTTACTACGATAATAATCGAGAACCGAGTCGAGGTCCTCATCAAGTCGCTCATCCTGGATCCGGCCGGATTTGGTCAGCCATGAAAGCCAGCTCTTTTCCTTTGTCTTCATCTCCTTCTTGAGCTCTGGAGTCGTGAATTTTGTATTTCCCTCAAAGCGAATCTTGCGGATCTCGTTCTTGGAACCTTCGTCGATTACAAAGATCAGATCGGAAATTCCATTCTGCCCTGTATCCTGCGTGCGGTGGGAAACCGTAACATCCGGATAACCGTATCCTTGATAATATTCCTCGATGTTCCTGCGTCCCTCCAGAATCTCCTCGTCACTCAGCGCACCGCCGGCTTTCAATTTCGTTTCCTTGGCGAGCTTCTTATCCGAGAAAATTGTATTTCCTACAAATCCTACGCCACCCATTGCAGGACGGGTAAGCACATCAGCGATGATCTTCACGCTACCACCGCTAGGCTCAGCCAGAAAGCGCACATCATCAATCAGGCCGGACTCGTAAAGCGTCTTGATGTCATTGTCCAAATTCTCAGTCCTATACTTCGCGCCCGCCTTCGTGGACATGAGGTTGCGGATACGGGCTTCATCCACGGTTTTAGCTCCGCGATACTGGACTTGGACACTACTAATCGTTTTCCCTTCAAAGTCTTGGGCGGATGCCTGACCGGAGAAAAAAGTGAATAAAATCACACTAAGCAAAGACATAAAACCGATGAATCGCTCATTCGGCCGGAGGGTAAACGTAGTTGGGAACATAAAGAGAATTTGGACTCGCCGATAAAGCCCAGCGCCATACTCCCAGTCAAGGTCAATAGCTCCCCGGGACTCGCCTTAACTCAATAGACACGGACTATTTACACCATCCACACATTTCAAATATTTACTCTACCGACATCACACCAGTTGCAAGATGGCTTGGAATACGCTTTGATCCGCTGGCAGGAGAGTAAATTGAATGGAAGAAAGCCTAGGTAAAAAACTGATTGCAGCGCGGAAAAGCGCCAGTATCACGATCGATGATGCTGTATATCTCGCGAAAATACCGCGGGACGTTGTGATCGCGCTCGAGGCGGAGAATTTCGGATTCTTCAGCAGTCCTCTGTACGCCAGAAGCTTTCTCAAACAATACAGCGACTACATCGGTGCCAACGTTGAGCCTTGGCTGGACGATCTCGTCCCTATCAGCCTCATCGACGGACAGTCTCTGGAGTCCTACATCGATATCTCGGAGCCAATCAGCACTTCGAAGACGAATCAGAAATCCCGTAGTACCACGAAAGACTCCAATGGCGGAGCCATGGCCGCCGTGTGGATGATCCTTATTACCGGCGGACTCATTTACGGAGGCATCAAAGTTTTCGAAAAAATTGAAGATACCATCAGGCAGTCCGAAATCGCCGAAAACAACGATCCCGTGGAAAGCGGTAATCCGGATGGGTCCCAGGACCTTGAGACGGCAACCCCTTCCGGGGAAGAATCCTCCAACGGGGAAACTAATCCGGAAAAGGATACGAACCAGCCACCGGTTGCTTCACGTTCGCCGGATGCTCCCCGTCGCGCCATCATTGTCACCGAAGACTGATTTAGGCTCCCGCCGAGATCATTTCATCGCCTGGAAAGTCCGTATCATTTCCAGAAACGGAGGCAAATAATTGGCAGCCTTCGCCTCGCCGATACCCGGGATCTCCATCGCCTCCTCCGGGCTGGTCGGTAAATATTTGGTCAGCGCCTCCAGCACCTTGTTTGAGAAAACCACATAAGGCGGCACCCCATCCTTTTTCGCGATCTTCATCCGTAAATCACGTAACATCCCGAATAGTTGCGGATCAAAACCCTTCTCTTCCAGCCCCGCCGGCTTCGCCACCTCATCCGGCCACCTCAGTTCGAACTCCTCCACCCCTTTCATCACAGCCTCCCCACGGTCGGATAAAGTCATCAACGGGTAGTCTCCCGTTTGCGTGATTACCAAACGCTCTTCCGCCAGCGAGCGAAACAAGGCATTCAAATATCCAGTCGTTTTACTACTAAGAATACCGTAGGTAGTCAGCTTATCGAGCCCGTTGTTCAGTATTTCCTGAGACTTGCTACCCGAGAGCATCTGCACAATCCGTCCCCTTCCAAATTTGCCCTCCCAGCCGGTATTCATACGCCGCGACATCCTCGCCACTCCCGCCAAAGCTTTTTTCACTACCAACTCCTCCTCCTGTGTAGGCCTGCGGAAATCCCCGGCACTCCGTTCCCGGCACGCATCGCAGTTTCCACATTTCGCAGCATCATCTTCCCCGAAATACTGGAGAATCCACTGCTGGCGACAGGTCCGCGCATAGCACATTTCCACCATCGCCTTCAGCTTTTCCCTGTCCCGCGCATCCTTTTTTTCCATCGCGTCCTCATCCAGTGATAAATCCCGCGTAAGAACATCCGGCTGGAGCAGTCTCGTCCCACGCAGCCTTTTACCTTTCACTTCAAAGCGCTCGATAAACCTCCCCCTCGCCAGCAGCGAAAGCGCACTACCCGCCGCCATTGAATTCTTCACATCCGCATGTTCCGCAATTTCATCAAGTGTCCGGAACACCTCGTGATTATTATCCGCCTCATTCAGCAGGTATTGGTAGATCTGCCTCACCACCACCGCAGAGGGATTCGCCCCATCGATGAAAAACTCCTGCGTCCGCGTGTCCGCATAGTTGAAAAGCATCTCGCACACAGCCGCCTCTCCATCACGCCCCGCACGCCCCGCCTCCTGATAATACGCCTCCACACTACCCGGAATCTCATAGTGGATCACAAAGCGAACATCGCCACGGTCGATCCCCATACCGAACGCATTCGTCGCCACTGCGATATCCACCTTCTTGGAAATGAAAATCTCCTGAGCCTTCACCCGCTCCGAATCCATCATCCCGCCGTGGTAGGAAACACATTTCACTCCCCAGCTCGCCAAGGTCTCCGAAACCAGCTCCACCTTCTTCCTCGTCGCACAATAAATAATCCCAACCTTGTGCGCCGCGATCACGTCTTTGATCCGCTCGTTTTTCTGCGCCACCTTATCCACCGCAGTAATCCCCAGCGATAGATTGGGCCGCGAAAACCCACTGATCCGCTCAAACGGATTCTCCAATCCCAGCACCTTTAGAATATCCTCCCTCACCACCGGAGTCGCTGTAGCTGTCAGTGCCACACACTGCGGACGACCAATTTTCTCCAGAGATTTCCCCAACCGTAAATAATCCGGTCGGAAATCATGGCCCCACTGGGAAAGACAGTGAGCCTCATCGATCGCAAAAAGCGAAATCTCCACCCCCTCCAAAGCCCGCAGAAAACTATCCGCGCGGAACCTCTCCGGCGCGACATATACTAACTTGTAAGCCCCGCTCCTCATACCATCCAGACGCTCCTTCTGCTCCGGCCATGATAAGGTGGAATTGATCACAGTCGCCGGAATCCCCCGTGCCGTAAGCGCATCCACCTGATCCTTCATCAGCGCGATTAACGGAGAAATCACAAGAGTCACCCCCGGGAAACACAGTGCCGGAATCTGGAAACACAGCGACTTACCGCCGCCAGTAGGCATCACCACCAACCCGTCCCGCCCAGAAACGATCTCGGAAATCACCTCCTCCTGCCCGTCCAAGAACTTTGAGAAACCAAAATGCTCCTTCAAAGCCGCTCCCGGCGTCTTTACCAAACGTTTTCCTGAAATCTGCTCCTCTGCCACACCCCGATCATGCAGAACCCCAAGGAAACCGCAAGCCACTCTCTGGACATCTGAACAGGAATTTCTAGTGAATTTCCCTCCATCAATCGTATCCTATCAGAATGAAAGAACTTCTCCGTGAGCGCGACATGATCCGCATCAACTACTTTAGAAACCTTCTCGAATCACACGGAATCAAAACCCTAGTCAAAAACGAAATCATCGCTGGAGTCGAAGGCTACGCCATCCCGGCGTACCTCCCCATCCTCTGCATCTTCGAGGACTCCCAGGAAAAACAAGCAATGGACCTGATCAAGGAAGACATGAAACGTTCCGCTGAAGCCTCCACCCAAGAAATCCCCTGTCCCCACTGCGCCGAACCAAATCCAGCAAACTTCAGCAACTGCTGGAGCTGCGGCAGCGAACTCAATACCGGCTCTTCAGCCCCATGATAAAAGTATATTCGGGGATGCTCACTGCCGGACATTTCCATCGTCGCCTACCCAGAGATCTGGAAATCGCAAGAATTGTAGATCTGAGCCTGCAATATTCCATAAAAAGGAAAGTGGTGAGTGGTTCTCGCCAAAGCTTATAGCGAAGATGACCGAGGCCAGTATTCCTGACCTCGGAAAATCTGAGAGAAGTTGGCAGCCTCTCAAATGTCGAGAAGCTGCCTGAATGGCAAAACGATAGACTTAGATCTCACCAATCTCAGCCTTCACTCTTTCGAGTTCGGAATCCATCGCTTGTTTTTGCTCTTCGTCGCTCGGTGGAGAGATAGGTGCGTGTGCTTCCAGATCAATCTCCCCTACTACCTTTTCATCCAGCTGAGGATGAAAGCGTAACTCGTTTCTGATCATTTCATGCTCATTGCCCACTTCCTGCTCTGTAGCTTCCGAGAGCTTTTGAAGTTCTAATTCAAAATCCTTGTGAAACTTTCCGGGGAGTTCCCCTAAAATGTGTTCGCGATTTTCTTCGAAGCTCTTGATGATTCTTTTCATAAGATCTTATTGCTTAGAAATTTACCGGCTTCCTGGATCGCCTGACAATCAGCCCCAATGATCCAAGGCCTAGAAGCAGAGCTGAAGATGGCTCTGGAACCATATCGTAATCCGCAGAAAGAGTTCCGAAGGTCCAATGAGCTGCACTACCATCGTCTACGAAATATGTTCCACGCACCTCAATGAGGGTGGTGGCGGCCCCGCCGACAGCCGAAAAACTGAAATTTGTCCCAGTCTCCGAAATTAGTTGGCCATCACCCGTTCCGTCCGCATTCGTATCCAGGGCAAGATTGTAGTTTCCACCTCCAGCCGCGCCATTCGGCTCGTAATGGAGAAAACCGACAAGAGAGCCATTGATGAAAAAGTCAAAATGGATATTATCTACACCGCCGATTGTACCCCTGTCCCAGGCGTTTTGCGTGGCAGCAACAGTTCCCGAAAAGTTGATATTCGTAAAACCTGTCGCTGAAGCTGCGTCGCCCGGAAGCATAAGAATCCAGGAAGCTTGGACTTGTTCCGGCCGGATATTGCCATCGTCATGGTCACGGCCGGCGATCGAGCCAGCTATGGGAACCACCCCGGTAGATTCATAGGTGGTACTATCCACAAATGTTCCTGTCGGAGGATTCGAACCACTGTTCGGTGTGTCAACAAGGTTGAAATAATCTCCCCCATTGTCCGAGAAGAAAAAGGTCGATGCCGGAACATCATTGCTGGTGGTCGTAATTGCAGCAGGCGCTGCACCGATACCTATCAAGGAAATAGGAATTAAAATTTTAATACACATGGTTTGATTGGGTGATTGATTTGGACCGTTTTAGCTGCGCGAAGGAAAAACACCCACCAGCGCGATAATGAAATTAACACACTCGTAGGGAGGGAGGTTGTTAAAGGGCATGTTGCCACCTGCATTCATATTTTGGACGATTACGGTACCGCCAATGGCACCGGCCTGCATATTTACCGGGGTGTTCGATAGGGAACCGTAAACATCTTCGCCCGTATTCGCGGGCACACTACCTGCCGGTGTATCCGAACTTCCAGCGTCATCAGATGCCCTGAGTGTTAGATCTGTCGTAACCACCGCAGAGTGGGTGTGGGATGGCATGTTTGCGACATTGAGATATGTCTCTTCTGCACCTCCTCGCTCTCCCAGGCGTTTCGCTGAAAGACCAGGACCAATTCCTGGATGCATCGGCATTCTTCCTCTCAAATCCGGCAAGGCAAAAGTGGTCTGGCCATCACCCCCATAAGTGATTCCTATAAGCGAAAAAAGAGCCGTATTTGATGAAATAGCCAAAAGCTGCCCATCACAAAATGCCCAACCTTTTGGAGCGAAATTTCCGCCGAACATTGTAATCTGTGCGATAAATGGAGTCATTGTTTCTGTAATTATGTTTATTTTTGTTTATGGGGAGATTCTTCAGTGGGGTCTTCGATTTCTCGAATCCAGCAATCCATTTTCGGGAATTCATTCTGTCGACACATGCCAAGCCAGATGAGCATAGGGACTCCGAATGGCCGTGCTCCCAAAAATTGCCTCACTATATCTTTGCCACCGTTCTGGTATCCGCCCTCGTGAAATACGATCAGGGGATCAATTCCAAGATGAACAGCCGCAGCATATGCCCAAGCCATGGCAGGGAGTTCGAGTTCCGGACCTGGCTTTTCGCTGCAACACAGTTTATCCCGAGCTGAAGGCGATGAGACAGAATACAGACCTGCAAGATACAAAAGGTCCCCCGGCCATTTGACTTGCCCGCAATCGATAGAGATAACCCCGGATTCCAAACGCAAACCTTGCAACCGTCCCTCTGCGGAAAGAGTCTGCTGTTGATTCGAAATCCCTATGTTGTTCAGGAAATCAATTATCGTTGTTTCAACTTCTTTAATCATGATGATTTGATTTAGGTCGCGAAAAAAGAATCTACGATTAGGCGCTCTGTTTCAGTAAGATCCATCGGATGGATATAGGATTCAGACCGCGTGGAATTGATCTTCACCTTAAAAGTATCTATATCGATACCGATAGCACCGGTGAACTCCTCCAGCTCTTTCACGGCCCGAACCGGATCTGCGACCAAATCGGAATAACACACGGGCATTACCCTTTTCCCATATAAGTCTTCTATATCATCAAGAGCACGGTTACCGCTATCCCAGCTCTGACACAAGGAAGTCAAACCACTCTCGCATTGGAAGTGTCCATCCGCCTTTGCAGAACGTGCGACATCGATAAGGTCGCGTCTCAAGGAAATAAATTTCGCATCCTTGAAGTAGTGGGGAAGTAATCGAATAGCATGCACACTACTACCAGCGGATTTCCAGCCCCATAAGTCTCGATTAGCTTCCAACGCGTCATTTGAGCAACCCTCAATCCAAGGTTTTATAAGCTCATCAAGAGCTTTCGTGATTTTTTCATGCTCCGGCATCAGCGATGCGATAAAATGATCAGACTCCCCCCGAGTCACTGCCTCCCGGAGAGGGCCGATCTGTGAAAAAGCTTGCGAATAGAAGAGTTTACGGCTCTCCACATAGGTCAAAATGAACTCGATCTCATGAGCTATTGGGTCCCCATAGATAAGTGTATTCCTGGAAGAACACAGAAGCCGCTGGATCAAAGTCGAACCCGACCTCGGACTAGCAGCCAAAATGATGATCGGAGATACACACTTCATGTCGGAAATATCGAGTCTATAACAGCTCAGATAGGCCATCTAGACCCATGCATTTACAGAAATATAAGCATGTTTCGTATGCCTAATGAAAGAAATGCCAACACAAGCCAATACTGTCAACCAACTAAGTCAGTAAACCTAAGATTTTAAGCAGCCAGGAACAAATTAACCTACTGAATAGAAATACATATTTATAACTTATAAATGCTTCATACTCAGTGATTAAGGTACGCCTGACTGAAAAACTCCTCTCCCTCGATGAGGGTGTCCTTTGGACCCGCCAAAAGGAATCTCCGGATAAACACAGAAACTCGTCTTCCAGAATGAAAGCCAATGAGGTCTTATAGCACCCTCCTACAGCTTCCGGATACAACGGTGAGGTAGATGATTTCTCTTACTACCTATGTTTGCAGCGCACTTCACAGGGCGCACGACAATGAGCCATGATACATGACCTAAAAGGACGCCCCTCGCCTAGCCGCACCGGGGTCAGCCCGACGCACAAGAGAAGCTTGTGTGAAATACACTCGGATGCGGACACCGTTGCCTGCTAACGGCTACAATGGTCCAAAACTGATACAGTCGACCCTCCGTGAATTCGGGTCAGACACACCTGAACGGTCAATCCGAGCTCTTCAGCACCTTGATGAACGCATCCTGGGGAATATTCACCTTGCCGAACATTTTCATCTTCGCCTTGCCCGCCTTCTGCTTCTCCAGCAACTTCCGCTTACGCGAAATATCACCGCCGTAGCATTTTGCTGTAACGTTCTTACGCATCGCCGAGATCGACTCACGCGCAACAATTTTGCCTCCCACAGCCGCCTGAATCGCAACGACGAAAAGGTGGGAAGGTATCACATCCTTGAGTTTTCCGGCCAAGCTCCGCCCATAGGCCTCTGCCTTGTCCCGATGCACAATCGTCGAGAAAGCCTCCACCGGATCACCGGCGATCAGCATGTCCATCTTCACCATCTTCGCAGCGCGGTAACCGGCATGCTCATAATCCATAGAGCCGTAACCCTTCGTCTGGGATTTCAGCTTATCGTTGAAATCCACCAAAATTTCTGCGAGCGGGAGCACACAAGACAGCATGACGCGCATCTCATCGATGGTCTCTGTATTGGTCACCTCGCCGCGTTTCTCCAAAACGAGCTGCATCATATCCCCGATGTATTCGCCTGGCACCATAATGTAGACATTCACGATCGGCTCACGGACCTCTTGAATCACCTGCGCCTCGGGGAAAAGAGTCGGGTTATCTACGATCACTTCCGTGCCATCGGTAAGATCGCAGTGATAAATTACCGATGGATACGTGGAAATCACGTCCATATCGAACTCACGCCTCAGCCGCTCTTGAATAATCTCCATATGCAGCAGCCCAAGGAAACCACATCGGAATCCAAACCCCAGAGCGATCGAACTCTCTTGGGCAAACGTAAACGCCGGATCGTTGATCTGCAATTTCCCCACAGCCAACTTCAAAGCCTCATAGTCAGAGGAATCCACTGGATAAATCCCGGTGAACACCATAGGCTGGATCTCTTTATAACCTGGCAAAGCCTCTGGACACGGATGCGTGGAATCGGTCATCGTATCGCCGATTTTCACCTCACTCGCAGACTTCATGTTTGCGATCACATAACCCACATCCCCTGGGAAAAGTTGATCTCGAGCCTGCATTTTCGGGGTGAAGACACCCACTTCTTTAATCTCGTAAGTCTTCGAGGTGGCGAAAAGTTTCACCCGCTGCCCGCGCTTCATAGTGCCGGAAAAAACCCGCACGTATGAGACAACCCCACGATAGGTATCATAGAGCGAGTCGAAAACTGTAGCCCGCAGAAGCTTATCCGGATTTTCCACCGGCGCAGGCACCCGTGCCACGATCGCCTCGAGAATCTCCTCAATACCAATCCCGGCCTTTGCTGAAGCAGGAATGCACTCCTCCGCAGGAATGCACAGGATATCTTCTAGCTGGCGTTTGGACTTCTCCACATCCGCCGCCGGGAGGTCGATTTTATTGAGGACCGGAATGATTTTCAGATTCTGCTGCTCCGCCAAATGAAGGTTTGCAACCGTCTGGGCTTCAACACCCTGCGCAGCATCCACCATGAGGATTGCCCCTTCGCATGCTGCCAGCGCCCGTGAAACCTCATAGGAGAAATCCACGTGCCCGGGCGTATCCAGTAAATTCAGCTTGTAGGTCTTCCCATCCTTCGCCTTGTATTCCATCGCCACCGGATGGGATTTGATCGTAATTCCCTTTTCCCGCTCCAGATCCATCGAGTCCAACTGCTGGGCGGAAGTCTCCCGCATCGTCACCGTTTGCGTCATCTCCATCAGCCGATCGGAAAGCGTAGTCTTCCCGTGGTCGATGTGGGCGATAATTGAGAAATTTCGAGTCAGTTCTGTGGACATGGGTAAAAGGACCGGATCAATCGCACGGATCACCGAAAAATGCACCAAAAAATAAAGCACCCAATTCCCCTTCAAACGTGAAATTAAAGAAGACGGAAATCAGATTCTCAAATTAGAATTTCAGGCATGGACCATTCTAAGCCTTCCAAACTCCCCCTTCTCGCCTTGGCAGCCCTTGGAATCGTTTTCGGAGACATTGGAACCAGCCCTCTCTACGCCCTTCGCGAATGTTTCCACGGAGAATTCGGAATCGTAGCCACTCAGGAAAACATCATCGGTGTCGTCTCGCTCATCCTCTGGTCGCTCATCTCCGTGATCACCCTGAAATACATCACCCTCATCCTAAGAGCCGATCACGAAGGAGAAGGCGGCGTACTCATCCTCTCCGCACTTTCATACCCCAATGCGATAAGAAAGGGAAAAGGCAAAGGCTGGATACTTGCCGCAATGGGCCTTTTCGCCGCTTGTTTACTCTACGGTGATGGAATGATTACCCCGGCCATCTCGGTCTTGAGCGCGGTGGAGGGCCTGGAGCAGATCACCCCTAGGTCCGAACCCTTCGTCATACCCATCACAGTCGCTATTCTCGCAGCACTCTTCTTTTTCCAATCACGGGGCACAGACTTGATTGGGAAACTTTTTGGACCCATCATCTTAGTCTGGTTTTCCGTATTGGGGATACTGGGAGTGCTCGCGATCTCCGAAGACCCCAGAATCTTCCTATCGATCAACCCCTCATACGGCATCAATTTCCTATTGGGAAACTCCTGAGCCGGATTCCTAGTGCTCGGCGCCGTATTTCTAGTCACCACCGGTGGAGAAGCCATCTATGCGGATCTCGGCCACTTCGGGAAAACAACCATCCGCCTGGCATGGTATACCGTCGTCCTTCCCGGCCTCCTTTTGAACTATTTCGGCCAGGGTGCACACCTCTTGAAACATCCTGAAGACGTGGATCACCCATTCTACGCAATGGTCCCAGACATCCTCGTCATCCCGATGGTCCTTCTAGCGACCATGGCCACCATCATTGCCTCCCAAGCCGTCATATCGGGTGCTTTTTCCCTCACCCGCCAAGCCATCTCCATGGGCTACCTACCAAGATTGACCGTAAAATACACATCGCCAGACCAAAAAGGGCAAATCTACATCCCTGAAATCAACTGGATCCTCGCAATTGCCTGTATTGCCTTGGTCATAACCTTCCGCACCTCCGACAAACTAGCAGCTGCATATGGAGTCGCCGTATCGCTCACCATGCTCATTTCCACCATTCTCTTCGCCCGTGTCCTCCGTCAGCGGTGGAAATGGCCCCTCGTAATTGTCATACCGATGATCACCGCCTTTGTGATCATCGACCTCGCATTCTTCTCTGCAAACATGACCAAACTCTTCCACGGCGCTTGGTTCCCGCTCGTCATCGCCGGAATCGCTTGGACAATGATGCTCACATGGAAGAAAGGCAGGACCATCGTCAAGGCCCGACTCAGCACCATCGCCAAAAACACCCCAAGCCTTTCCGAGATCTTAAAAGATCATTCCCACCCCCGCGTGCAGGGAACCTCAATCTACATGACCGCAGATCCGGAAGGACTGCCGCAGGCCTTCTGCAACAATTTGAAGTTCAACAAATGCCTACACCAACAAATCGCCTTCCTTCACATCAGATCCGAAGAAATCCCCCGCGTCCCCCTCGAGCGCAAAGTTCAGGTAAAAGCCCGTGACAACGGATTTTTCCTGATTACAGCTCACTACGGATACATGGAAACTCCCGATGTCCCGGAAATCATCGCCCTCGCAAACGAAGCCGGCTTCCCCGCAGAGCTGGACACACTTTCCTTCTTCCTCGGTATCGAACGAGTCGTCCGCGGCAAAAATGCAGGCATGAGTGCTTGGCGGGAAATCATTTTCAGCATGATGAATCGGAATTCCATCGGTGCCACCTCCTACTACAACATACCACCTCATCAGGTCTTGGAAATCGGCTCGCAGCTCCGGATCTAAGCTCGGAGCAGAAGCTCATCAGGGAAATTTACGGAACAACTTCCCTCAAAGGCAACAGAAGCGCCCGTATCGCCCATCCGGCTACGTCGCCTCACGCGTCAGAGTCCGGGGTGCCACCGAAGTACCGGACATCGCCGAAGTTATCGCCACCGGGAAAGCAGCAACCCAAATGGGCAACAAGTCAGACGCACTCGCACCTTTCGTAACCCCAAAGCAAAAGGACAACTGAGATGCACCGAACAAATATTAAGCTCCTCCTGCTCACAGCCACCTCCCTCTCCTCCTGCACCAACACCGGATTCATCGGCCACCGCGTCGGCTACGACATCAACGCTGAAATCAAACCCGACCTCTCCGCCCCCGTAGCCTTCAATATGGGATTCGAGAGCCACTCAGCAGTTGCCGTCCCTCCCGAACGCTCCCTACTTCCCACCCAACTCACCTTCACCAACAACGTCCCCGAAGGAGACGTCCTCTCCACCATATCCCGCCTCTCCGTCGAGAGACTAACAGGGAGCACTGGTGCCGAGCACGACTTCGTCACCGCATCAGGAGACGCCGCCGAGAATGTCACCAAAGGCAGCTCCCTCGCCGGTGGGGTCAAAGCAGCCGCCGCAACCGGAACTCCCACAGACGCAGCGACACAAATTGCCACAACCGGAGACTCCATCGAAGAACAATAACCCCGCCTACCCACCACCCATCAGATCAACCAAAACCCGCCATGAGCACCAAAAGAATCACCAGCAACAAATCCCTAGGCCCGGACGATTCACCGAAGGCGCCTGCACTGGCTTCGGACTCGCCGCCGTCGCCATCGTCGGCTAAGATAGACACGGCTTCTGGATACAAAACTTATGGGGAAAGGAGAAGAAAATGGAAATGAGCGAAACCATGTCCCCCCAGACCATGAGCATGTCCATGGCAGGCCCTACCAAAACGATAGGCACCTCCGTGATTTCACAGGCCGATTAAGACTCGCCTCCGGGTATCAGTAGAAACTGGATTTCCGAGTTCCTGATCATTTCATAACTCGGGCCACCCCGGCGATTCTCGCCGTTCCAAGGGCAACCTGAAGACAGCTAGGAACACAGTCGCCTAAACGCTATCGTAATCTCTAATTACTCAGCTTCGTCTGCGGCAATCCAGTTTATTTGCGTTCAAAAAACCACTCCTCCACAGGATTTGGGCGACTTGCCCCCTCCCCCAGCAGAATCCGCGCAGCCTTTCGCAAGCCACGCGAAGCAGAACACAGATGTTCCTGCTCCAATCTCCGCGTGAACGTCCTCGCCATCACCATACTTGTGAGCTCCTGCCTCGCAGCGATTTTTGTCGTCTGCTTCGCACTCGAGTCACGCCGTGCCGGACGTTCCAGCATCGAGCGCGATTCTCTTCTGCCGCTCGATTTTACGCCCTCTTCCAAGAAAAACAAATGACCACCACCATCACATACGACGACAAAACCGTCCGCCGCTTTATGAACGCCTCCATTTTTTGGGGTATCATTGGTATGCTTGTCGGGGTTCTCGCCGCCACCCAGCTCTCGTGGTGGCAGATGAACGGTAAGTTTCTGGAAACCATCACCTTCGGACTATTTCAGGCGGAAGGCCTCTCCTACATCACCTTCGGCCGTATCCGTCCCCTGCATACCAATGCCGTCATCTTCGCCTTTGTCGGGAATATGGTCTTCGCCGGGGTATATTATTCGACCCAGCGGCTGTGTAAGGCCCGGACCGCGTCCGATCTTCTGTCCGCCATCCACTTCTGGGGCTGGCAGGCCATTATCCTTGGAGCAGCTATCACCCTCCCTGCCGGCCTCACCCGCAGCAAGGAATACGCTGAGCTCATCTGGCCGCTCAACATAGGCGTCGTCGTCATCTGGGTCATCTTCGGAATCAACTTCTTCTGGACCCTCGCAAAACGGAACGAGAAATCGCTCTACGTCTCCCTCTGGTTCTACATCGCCACCATCATCACCATCGCCCTGCTGTATGTGGTGAATCACCTCTCCATTCCCACCTCGCTCACTCACTCCTACCCGATTTTCGGCGGAGTTCAGGATGCACTTGTCCAGTGGTGGTACGGTCACAACGCCGTCGCCTTCTTCCTCACCACCCCGATCCTCGGGATCATGTATTATTTCATCCCGAAAGCTGCTGAGCGGCCGGTTTACTCCTACCGCCTCTCTATCATCCACTTCTGGGCACTGGTTTTCATTTACATCTGGGCAGGTCCTCACCACCTCCTCAATACCGCACTTCCGAAGTGGCTGCAGCTCCTCGGCATGCTCTTCTCCATCCTTCTTTGGGCCCCCTCATGGGCAGGTATGCTCAACGGACTCCTCACCCTCCGCGGTGCGTGGGATAAACTCCGCACGGATCCTGTCATTAAATTCTTCGCGGTCGCCGTTACCTTCTACGGTATGGCCACCTTCGAGGGCCCGCTCCTCTCCATCCGCGCAGTCAACTCCCTCTCCCACTACACTGACTGGACAATCGGCCACGTACACTCCGGCGCCTTGGGCTGGAACGGTTTCATGGCCGCGGGCATGTTTTACTGGCTCGCCCCTCGTCTCTGGAAAACCAAACTCTGGTCAACCAGTCTAGCCAACATGCACTTCTGGGTCGGCCTGGTCGGCATTCTCCTCTACGTCTCCTCAATGTGGACCGCAGGAATCATGCAGGGCCTCATGCTCGCGGAAACCAACCCCGGTGGAGCTACACTGAAATACGAATTCGTTGAAACTCTCAGGCAGATCAACATCTTCTACATCATGCGCTCCTTCGGTGGAGCCTTCTACCTCCTAGGGTTCATCGCCTGCGCCGTCAACATTTTCATGACTGCCCGCTCTGGAAAAGCTACCGACGATACTGTCGAAGTCACAGTTCTGGAGAAAGAAAACAAAGACAACATGACCATCGGTGAATCTCTCCGGAAAGACCCGGTCATCTACACCGTTGCAGGCCTTGCCTTCATGATTCTCTGGTTCCTCCTTCCGCACCATGCGGACAAGGCGGCCCTCGTCATCACCATCTTCCTCTTCACAAAAGCCTACCTCGTATTCAGAAGAGACACCAAAAGCTGGTCGCAGTATTTCGATAGACTACTCGAAAACTACCTCCCCTTCACCGTTCTCATCTTCTTCGCCGTAGCCGTCGGAGGTGTCGTCCAGATTATCCCCTCGCTGCTCGTAAACAAAGCCGCGAACATGGAAGAACGCATCCAGGTTCCCTACACCCCGCTTGAGCTGGAAGGCCGCGATATCTTTGTCTCCGAGGGCTGCTACAACTGCCACTCACAGATGATCCGCACGCTTGTCCCGGACGTGCTCCGCTACGGCCCTACCGAAGAAGGCGGATACAGCCGCATGGGAGAATCCCTTTACGATCACCCCCATCAATGGGGCTCCAAACGCACCGGCCCGGACCTTGCCCGTGAAGGTGGAGCACTCGTCGAAGGCTCTGAAGTCATGCGCTCCGGCCGCCGCGATAACCTCTGGCATTTCAATCACTTCTGGGATCCCCGCCAGACCTCCCCGGGCTCGAACATGCCTCCTTATCCATTCCTCTTCAAAAAAGAAGCGGACTTGAAATCCCTCCCGAAACGCATAGCCGTCCAGCGCACACTCGGAGTGCCATGGCCAGCCATGGACAAGCACAGCATCGAGCAATCCGCCCGTGACCAGGCCATGGAAATATCCAAAGCCCTTGTCGCAGCAGGTGCATACATCCCGGACGAGCCCTCCCTCAGTGAAGAAGAACTCGTGCGCCGTCTTTCGGACAAACAAGTCGTGGCCCTCATCTCCTACATGCAGAAACTCGGCACCTACGAAATAGTCGAAAACGGGCAGGAAAAAATCCTCCTCGATCCGGACGCCATCCGCCGGAACCAGATGAAAGACACGAAAACCAGCTCCACTAAATAAAGAGCCACATCCAGTAACCCACCAGACACCATGTTCCATAGAGTTATCCACGAAAACTGGGCCGCCATCGTCCCCATCATATCGTTCGTCATCACCGCAGGCATTTTCCTCACCGTTTCCATCCGCGCCCTTTTTCTATCCAAGGACCGCCGCGAGACACTTGCCCGCATCCCTTTCGAAGAAAATTCGAAGCACTAAGCACCAGATCCAAACCGAAGAATCCGTCTTCACCTGATCACTGACCACCGATCACCAGTCACTCAATCCCATGCCTGAAGAACCAGAAATCCGCCGCGCCGCCTACGCAGAAAAAAAGGGTGAAATCGTACTCCGAGAACACGAATACGATGGAATCCAGGAATATGACCAAAAGCTACCGAACTGGTGGCTGTTCATCTTCATCGGCGCGCACATCTTCTTCCTCGGCTACTGGATCACCTACTACCAGTTCGGATGGTTCCAGACCGATGAGCAGCGGATCGAGCGTGCCATGGCCGTTATTTCAGAAGTGAAGAAAAAAGCCCTCGACGACATGCTCGCCAAGCTCACGGACGAGGCGATCATCAACGACTGGGCCACGGATCCCACACGTGTCGCAACTGGAGAATCCATCTACATGTCCAACTGCATCGCCTGCCACGGCCAGGACCTTGCCGCGAAAATCGATCTCGGTGGCGGGCAATCCGTCAATCTTCCTGGCCTCCCACTCACGGATGGTGAGTGGAAATACGGAGACAAGCCAATGGACATCTTCAAGCTCATCAATGAAGGCACCCCGGCCGATAGCCCCGGCCACAACGGCGCGAAAATGGAAGCCTGGGGCCAGAAGCTGCCTCCTGTTCAGATCGCCGAACTCACCGCTTTCCTCGTCAGCAAAAATCCAGACGATTTCCAGCAGAAATAACCACTCCGCAATTCCCGCGCACTTTCTACGCACTCATGCGCAGCAGTTTTATCGGGAAGCTGCCATATTTTCATCGTGTCTTCACCCAAGCAGCAAAGCAAACGTCCGAATCTCGTCTCTGTAACGACGATCAATCCGGACGGCTCCCACTACGTCCTCCATCCGGCGGACGTAAAAGGACGCTTCACGTCTTTCCGTAGAATTTTCGGTATTCTCCTAATCGCCGTATACGTGCTGCTTCCGTGGATTCCCATCAATGGTGCACCGGCCTTATTTTTCGATGTGGAAAATCGGAAGTTCCACATGTTCGGTCTCACCCTCCTTACACAGGACCTTTGGGTATTCTTCTTCGCCGTAAGTGGGCTGGGTTTCATACTGTTCTTTATCACCGCCCTCCTCGGTCGCCTTTGGTGTGGCTGGGCCTGCCCCTACACCGTTTTTCTGGAGCACGTCTTCCGCCGCATCGAACGCTGGATCGATGGAGATGCCACCGCCCGCCGCAAACTCGATGCAGCCCCCTCCAGCGCACGGAAAACGATTCGTCGAATTGTTAAATACAGCCTCTATCTCATAGCCTCAGCCATTATTGCCCATGTGTTCATCAGCTACTTCGTCTCACTGCCGCGCCTGTACGAATTCATGCAGGAAGGACCACTCGAACACGGAGCCACCTTCACCATCATCGCCGCCCTCACCGGCACCCTCTACTTCTGCTTCGCATGGTTCCGCGAGCAATTCTGCATCATCCTCTGCCCCTACGGCCGTATCCAATCCGCACTAACGGATGAGGAAACCGTAGTCATCGGTTACGATGAAAAACGCGGCGAACCACGTGGAAAAGCCACCGATCCGAATGCAGGCGCCTGCGTGGACTGCACCCGTTGCGTGCAGGTATGCCCCACCGGCATCGATATCCGCAACGGCCTCCAAATGGAATGCATCGGCTGCGCCGCCTGTATCGATGCCTGCGATGACATCATGCGGAAACTCAAGCGCCCAACCGGACTCGTCCGTTACGATTCCACCAGCGGCCTCGCCGGAAAAAAACGCCGCATTCTCCGCCCCCGCCTTTTCCTCTACACCTTCCTCGGCATACTCGGCATGGCAGCCCTCGGCACCACCGCCTATCTGAAGGCTAAGCCAATGCTCGCGGAAGTCTCACGGATGCGTGGCGCACCATTTTTTGTCGATCCCGGTGCTGTCCGGAACCACTACGAGCTCCGGGTGCAGAACAAACGCAACCAGCCCGTCGAATTCAAAATCACCCTGGAAAACCCACCTCCAGGCTTCACCCTCAGCGGCCTTGGTGATTCCCTGACACTCGGTGCACTCGATGAAACCAGCCGCCCGCTCATCATCGTCAACAAGCTGGACCAATACAAAGGCCCCACCCAGCTCACCATGAAAATCTCCGCCACTCCCGGCAAAGCAATCATCCGCCAGAAGCTGAAATTTCTCGGCCCGAACCCGAACCTAACCAACCAATGACACGCAAAGCAATCTACCCATGGCTCTACGTCACAGGAGCCTTCCTCCTACTTCTTGCCGCCTGGACCAGCCTCATTTTCGTAGCAGTAAAACACACACCGGAATCCGTCCCGGTCCAGACCGCCAACTCTTCAAACCGCTAGAAATTGGACCCGGTCCACACCACTCTCGGAGCCTTGGTCGCTGGTCTCGTTACCAGTGTTCATTGCGTAGGCATGTGCGGTCCGATTGCCTGCGGCCTCGCCGCCATGCCTGCCTCGGAGACAGAACGCCTGGCCGGTATTACCGCCTACCACACCGCCCGTCTCACTGCCTACGGGATCATTGGCGCCATCTGTGGAATGGTCGGCCAACAGCCGTTGAAATGGTTCTTTGATTCCCCCGCCGTCCTCCTTCCCTGGGTTCTCGTCGGCGTATTTCTCATATTCGGATTCGGTCTGGAGAAAAAACTTCCGAAACCACCCGTCCTCATTAAATGGACCGCCAGAATGCGCTTCCGTCTAGGTAGGCTCTCTCCTATCCGCAGTGGCCTCGCTCTCGGCGCACTCACCCCCCTGCTTCCCTGCGGTCCGCTATATCTACTTTTCGGCGCAGCCCTTCTCAGCGGATCCGCCATCCGCGGCGCGGAATTCGCACTCGCCTTCGGCCTCGGCACCGTCCCCCTCCTCTGGCTTGCCCAGCAACAGCTGAAACACCTTCAAAAACGTGTAAAGCCCACCACGCTCGTCCGATTTCAACGCGGTCTCGCCATCGCCGCAGCCTGCATGATGGCCTTCCGGCTCTGGGGCACTTTGCCATCCTTCGGCACGAATCCTCCTGAAAAGACCGAAAGCGAGCTCCCTTCCTGCTGCCACTAGGAAACCCACATGCCCACCTGCATCCATTGCGCGACGCCGTTTTCCGCTTCCTCCGAACAAGAGAAATTCTGCTGCCGCGGCTGCGAGTTCGTTTACGAACTCATCCAGAGCGAGGGACTGGACCGCTTTTACGATCTACGTAGTGACTCCACCATACGTCCCGTCCGCAGCACTCCCTTCGAAACACGCGACCTCGCCTGGCTTGAGGAGCTGAAAACAAAAACCGAAGACGGCCACGTTTCCGGCGATACAGTGGAATCCGATTTCTCACTGGAAGGTCTGTCATGCGTGGGTTGCGTCTGGCTGGTGGAAAATATTTTCAAACGCCAACCAGGTGCCCTCGAAGCAGCGGCCCACCCCACCACCGGCCTACTGCGCCTCGAATGGAAAGCCGGACAAACAGATCTCGAAGACTTCGCCAAAGAAATCGCTTCCTTTGGTTACACCCTTGCTCCCCGCAAAGCCGGGATCAATCACAGCGAGGCCCGCCAACTAGTCTCCAAGCTAGGCCTCTGCGCTGCATTTGCTATGAACGGCATGGTCTTCACCCTCCCCGCCTACCTCGGCATGCCTGATGATTTCCCGTTCGCCGGTATCTTCCAGCTGGTGGTCTTCTTGTCTTCCACCCTCGCCATGCTCGTGGGTGGCTCCTATTTCATCAAACGTGCTTGGGTTTCCCTGAGAATGCGAAGCCCTCACATTGATCTCCCCATCGCTCTAGGGATAATTTTTGCATTCATCGGATCGATCATTGGCTGGGTCATGGATATAGAAGGCCTGCTTTACTTCGATTTCGTAGCCACCTTCATCTTCCTAATGCTCGCAGGCCGGTACCTGCAGCTCGCCACAATAGAAAAAAACCGCAATCGGCTACAGCGCAGCAAACCCGTCCCGGAAATTATCCATTCCCCGGATCGTGTGGAACCTTTCACTCTCTCCGAAATATCACCCGGCATTCGTATCAGGCTGGATCCAGGCCAATCCCTCCCCGTCGCCTCCACGCTAGATTCATCTTCCGCGGATTTCTCCCTGGAATGGATCAACGGAGAGGCGGAATCCCAGACATTCCACCCCGGCCGCCAGCTCCCCGCCGGAGCTATCTATCTCGGCACAGAGCCGGTAATCCTGACCACCGAGGAAACCTGGGACGATTCGCTATTAGCGAAACTAACCACCTCCGAGCGCACCCAGTCCAGGATTCCAGCACTGGAAAAACTACTCAAAATCTACCTCTTCGCCATTATCGGAATCGGCATCACCGGATTCTTTGTATGGCTTTCAATCGCAGGGGCCGCACCCGCGTTGCAGATCATGATCTCGGTATTCGTCGTCTCCTGCCCATGTGCATTGGGAGTCGCCCTTCCGCTCGCCGATGAACTTGCCAACGCACGGATGGAACGCTCCGGTGTCTTTATCCGAGAGCCGCTCATTTGGTCACGCCTGCGGAAAATTAGAACGATCATTTTCGACAAAACCGGCACACTCACCTTGGAGCGGCCCGTCCTTCTCAACCCCGAAACCGTAGCCGGGCTCAGCAGCGAAGCCACCTTTGCTCTCGCCCACCTTACCCGAGCTTCGCTCCACCCCATTTCCCGCAGTCTGCTCGAAAGCCTCGGCAGCAAAGGTCAATCTATTCTCCGGAACAGCGATAAAATCACCGCCAGAGATATCCCGGGAATGGGCAGAATTTTCGAAAACGGATCCGAATCATGGACACTCGGCAGACCCGGCTGGGCCTCGGAAAATGCCGCAAACCAAGACACCCACGACGTCGAACTATGTCTTGGGAAAAATATCATCGCCCGCTTTCAGTTCGAGGAAAGCCTGCGACCAGATGCTATCGCCGCCACCCGTATTCTGGCAAAACACCACCGGCTCGTAATTCTCTCCGGTGATAGACAGGGAAAAGTCCATACGGCCGCAGCAGCGCTCGGAATTGAAGATAGCGATGCACACTTTTCCCTCACTCCGGAGCAGAAAGAAGACTTGGTCCGTGATCTCGACCACCACGACACCCTTTACCTCGGCGATGGAGCAAACGACTCGCTGGCTTTCAATGCTGCCCACGCAACCGGCACCCCGGTCGTCGATCGTAGCCTCCTCGAATCAAAGTCCGATTTCTTCTTCCTTGGCCAAAGTCTTAGATTCCTCCCCATGATGCTCGATCTAGCGAAGCAGAGGAGCAGAACTGTCACGATTGCTTTCATTTTCGCGGTTATATATAACCTTACAGCAATCGCCGTGGCCCTCTGCGGCTACATGACACCTCTCGCTGCGGCCATCGTAATGCCTCTCAGCTCTGTTATCTCCCTCGCCATTGTGGCTTCCGGACTCCGGGGTAGGCGGTAAACTTTTCCATAAAAAGCGGGGATCAGTTGATCACTCACATACTCCTTGATAGTCTCGCAGACATTAAGAGGAGAGCTGATCAGATGAAGAGTGACACACAACAGTTCCAAAGCACTCTATTCGAGAGAGTTCTGAGGTCCGAATTATTAAAAACATATCAGGATGCGTTTCGCTGCGCCACTGGTCTGCCTCTTCGTTTCATCGATTCAGCGAAAGGAATCGACCACCTCTCGGAAAAAACCGAAAACGGCAGTCCATTCTGCCGCGAGCTCAATCTCTGCTCAGGTCCCTGTAATTCCTGTCTCGAGGTAAACAAACGCCTTAACGAGGAAGCTGCGATCAAAGGCCCCAGCAGCTGTCATTGTTTCACCGGTCTTGCCTCAAGCGCTGTTCCTGTCAGCTGTGATGGAGCAATAATTGGAATGCTCCGTACCGGCCAGGTATTCCACGCAGTCCCTACCGGGGAGATGTTTCACAACGTCTCCAGAACACTCGCACGCCAGGGCCTCTCCGAGGATGATCTCACCAAGCTGAAAAAGGCCTATTTCCAAACCAAGGTAGTAGAACCGGAACGCTATCAGAGCATGATCACCCTGCTCGGCACCTTTGGCCAGCAGCTCAGCAAACACGCAGAGCAACTCGCCACCATGTGCGATGGAAGCGAACCCGTAGCAGTAGCCCGTGCTAGGAAATTCATTGAAGAAACATTGGCAGACCCCTTGCCACTTCCACTCGTGGCTCAACATGCAGGTCTAAGCGAATCCCACTTTTGCCGGGTTTTCAAAGAAGCCACCGGCCTCACCCTTACCGACTACGTGAACCGCCGCAGGATCGAGTGGGCTAAGAAAGAACTGCTAAAGCCAGAGGCCCGCGTGTCCGAAATTGCCTTCCAGATCGGCTATCAGTCACTCTCCCAGTTCAATCGCAGCTTCTCCCGTTTCACCGGGAACTCCCCCACTAATTTCCGCCGTGAAGAATTGGGGAAACTGGCCCTTCAGTAGCTACCTGAATCGGCCATGGGCAATGTCAACTAATCCAAAATAGGATCGTCTATCCAGGTAAGATTATCCTTCCGCTAAAAATTCGCAGGAATCGCTGACCTCGAAAATCAATCTCTTATAGCGCTGGGATACCCAGTTGCTCAGGCAGCGCAATCCTCGGACGATCCGTCAAAATTTCAGGGTCGCCATCGGTAACAAGCACGGTGTGCTCAAAATGAGCGGAAGGCTTGCGGTCCCCGGTGATAACCGTCCAGCCATCTTCGAGGATAAGAACCTCAGGAGTGCCGGCGTTTACCATGGGTTCGATGGCCAGCGTCATGCCTGGCAACAGCGTAGGGCTTTTGCCACGGGGGCGGAAATTCGGAACCGACGGTTCCTCGTGAAGTTTTCTTCCCACTCCGTGACCCACAAATTCCCGAACGATCGAAAATCCAAAAGGCTCTGCATATTCAGCTACAGCCCCGCAAAGGTCCGCTAGTTTACGTCCGGGACGGGCATGCGCAATAGCTTCGTAGAGGGATTGCTCAGTGACAGCGAGTAACCGTTTGGTCTCCAAAGGCACCTCACCACAAGCAATGGTCGTAGCGTTATCGCCGATGAATCCACTTTTGATAATTCCGACATCAATCTTCAGAATATCTCCCGGCTGAATCCGTCGAGGACCACCGATACCATGAACGACCTCCTCGTTCATCGAAATACAGGTCTGCCCCGGGAAACCTCGATAATTCAGGAAAGCACTCCGGCAATCCTGCTTTTCCATCAAATCTCCAGCTAGCTCGTCTATTTCCTTGGTTGTTACACCAGGAGCAACAGCAGCTACAAGTTGCTGAAGAATATTTGAGGCAATTGCCCCAGCTTCACGCATCCGTTCGATTTCACTAGGATTCTTAATTGGGATACGGACACGTTTCATAATATTCTTCAGCTCAGGATTCTAACGACAGGCGTCAATTAAGCGTGTGTCGTATTGTAAATATAAGCGGTAATCGCCAATACGATCAGAACGGCAATTACGAGCCAGAGGTAAACAAGAGCGGTTTTCGGAGTAGAATTGCTCTGATCCGCAAGGCGATCGTAGCGGCCCTTCAATTTACCTTTGCGCAGGAAACCGTCGTAGTGTTTCTGGATAAGGTGGGTTTCCACCTGACGCATAACATCGAGGACAACACCGACCATAATGAGGAGGGATGTACCACCGAAGAAGTGAAGCACCAAAGAGCCCGGAGGAAGACCAACTAGTTTACCAATCAAGGCAGGAAGGAAGAAAAGTAGAGCGAGGAACAATGCACCTGCGAAAGTCAGGCGGGTCATCGTAAAATCAAGGAACTCGGAAGTCGGCTTACCTGGGCGTACACCGGGGATATAACCACCGTTGCGCTTCAAGTCTTCTGAGATCTGGGAAGGCTGGAACATCATCGCCACCCAGAAGTATGAGAAGAGGAAGATACCAACACCACCGAGGATGTAGTAAGCCATGCCACCACCCACGAGCTCGTTATAGAGCTTTGTAGCCCATGGCGATGTAGGGAAAAACCACTGAAGCATCATCGGAGGAAGTGATAGAACAGCGGAGGCGAAAATAATCGGCATCACACCTGCGTAGTTCACTTTCAAAGGAAGATACTGCGTTTGACCGCCGAATTGTTTCCTGCCCACTACGCGTTTCGCATATTGAACCGCGATTTTGCGTTGTGCCTGCGTAATTGCAATCGTGCCGGCAATTACAATGAGAAGGAGAATAATCATCACCACCATCATGATGGCGCGGAATGGATCACCGTCTGTGAAGTAACCCCAAGCCTGAATGAGCGCACCAGGTAAAGCGGAGATAATGTTTACGGTAATAATGATCGAGATACCATTGCCGATTCCTTTTTCGGTCATCTGGTCACCGATCCACATAAGCAAAACGGTTCCTGCGACGATTGTGAGGACAGTCAGTGCAAACCACGCGACAGATGGATCAGGAACAAGCGGACGTCCAATCTGTTCAATGCCCGCCATGTATGGGATGCTGCCAGGATTCGTGAGGGATTTGGCAACGAAGTAACCCTGGACCAATGCGATCGCAAGGGTGATGTAACGCGTGTATTGGGTAATCTTTTGGCGACCACCATCCTCACGTGCTAGTTTTGCAAACTTGGGAACGATAGCAGTCATCAATTGCACCATGATCGATGCGGAGATGTAAGGCATGATGCCCAATGCAAAAACACCGGCCTGGGTAAGCCCACCGCCTGAGAAGACGGTAAGAAGCGCTGTCATACCACCGGATTCAGTGGCGTCTTTCTTGGCAACGCTGTCCAGCCACTCCTTGATTACCGTAGCATCAACACCGGGAAGGGTGATGTGAACGCCAAGGCGAACGATAACAATAAGAGCCAGGGTAAAGAGAATACGGTCGCGGAGTTCCGGAATTTTCCAGGTGTTAGCAAAAGCGGAGATCATGGTGTGATAAAGACTTCAAATTTTGAAATCCAGACCCCAAGGAACACTTGGTGGCTGGACTCCTAGGGAGACTGAGGCGGTGTTTAGATACGACGGAGAGGAAGCACGTAAATGCTTCCTCTCGCTAGATCAAAGTGTGTTGATTTTCGGAATCAAGCTTCAGGAGCTTCTTCTGAAGAAGCTTTCGATTTAGAAGCAGGCTCGATGAGCTTGCCACCGGCTTTCTCGATCTTCTCCTTGGCAGTCTTGCTGACCTTGTGGAAAGCAACCGTGAAGGATTTTTCGACTTCGCCGTCACCGAGAAGTTTGATTTTGTCGCAAGGACCGTCAACAAGGCCGATTTCGCGGAGAACCGCTTCATCGATGGTTGCACCGGATTCAAAGCGGCCGTCGAGATCGCCCACATTTACAACGATCCACTTGTCGCGGAAATCGAAGTTGTTGAAGCCACGCTTCGGAAGACGACGGTGAAGTGGCATCTGGCCACCTTCGAAGCCAACACGGGTGCCGCTGCCTGAGCGAGCTTTCTGACCCTTGTGACCTTTACCGGAGGTTTTACCAAGACCGGAGCTTTCGCCCGCGCCAAGACGCTTTACGCGATGTTTTGAACCTGGATTAGGGCTAAGATTATGAAGTTCCATTTTCTAAATTTGTTAAGAGGTTGGTGAAATGGCGGCTTATCACCGCCACCACATTAGATTGCTTTCTCTTTCTTCTGCTTGCCGCGGGATCCAAGGATCTGGTCGCGGGTGCGGACTGATGAAAGTGCTTTGAGGGTAGCCTTGACCACGTTAGCGTGGTTGGAGGAGCCCATTGATTTGGCGAGAACGTCACGGATACCAACTGCTTCACAGACAGCACGCACACCGCCACCGGCGATAATACCTGTTCCGGGAGAAGCTGGCTTCAGGAGAACTTTGCCACCACCGAATTCAGCATAGATTTCGTGTGGAATTGTTCCATCAACGATGCTCATCGGGTGAAGTACTTTGCGGGCTGCTTCGGATGCCTTGCGGATTGCGTCTGCAACTTCGTTAGCCTTACCAAAACCAAGACCTACCTTGCCGAGTTTGTTTCCACAAACCACTAGAGCTGAAAAGCTGAAACGACGTCCACCTTTAACTACTTTTGCACAGCGGTTGATGAATACGACTTTTTCGGAAAGTTCGTTACCGTCCGCATCAGTTGGAGCAACACGCTCTTCGCGGCGTGGGCCACGTCCGCGTCCGCCACCTTGACCACCGCGATTTCCTTGGTAACCGCCACGTTGTGGAGGACCGGATTGCGCGGCTTGTGGAGCAGCTGGTGAAACGTTAGGTGCGGAAGCAGGGCTGGTTTTTGTATCTGGAGTATTAGCCATGTGATGGGAGAATTAGAATTTAAGGCCGGCTTCGCGGGCAGCGTCGGCAAGGGCTTTCACCTTGCCATGATAGAGATGACCACCGCGGTCGAAGACCACGTCGGAGATATTGGCAGCCTGGGCACGCTCAGCGAGGAGTTGACCGACCTTCACAGCAGACGCGATGTTCGAGGCGTTGCCTTCGAAGCTTTTGTCCATTGTCGATGCAGAAGCCACTGTGCGGCCTGCTGTATCGTCGATGATCTGTGCGTATACGTGCTGGTTGGAGAAATAAACGGCGAGGCGCGGGCGCTCTGTAGTGCCGGATACCTTGCGGCGGATACGGCTGTGAATCCTTCTGCGGATAGCTTGGCGTTGAATTGTGCTCATTAAAAGTAAATGTGTTTAGGTTATTTACCGACGCTTTTGCCTTCCTTACGACGGACTCGTTCGTCTGCGTAGCGGACACCCTTGCCTTTGTATGGCTCCGGTGGATAGAAGCTGCGGACTTCAGCGGCGAATTGGCCGACGATTTGTTTATCAATCCCTTCGACTTTGATTTTGGTGTTCTCGTTAACGGTAACGGTAAGACCTTCCGGGATTGGGTGGAGAAGTGGGTGTGAGCGGCCGAGGGAAAGATCGAGATCCGATCCTTTGACTGCTGCACGAAGACCAACTCCGTGGATTTCAAGATCTTTGGAGAATCCAGTGGATACGCCGATGATCATGTTGTTGACGATGCTGCGAACGGTGCCGTGGAGGGCACGATGCTGGCGATGCTCGGTTTCACGGGAGACGACAATTGTGTCGCCTTCGTTTTTGAGCGAGATACCTGCAGGAACTGCGAAGTCGAGTTTACCCTTAGGGCCTTCGACGTTAACAGTGTTGCCATCAACTTTGACGGCTACCTTTTCAGGAAGAGAGATTGGTTTGAGTCCGACTCGTGACATATTGTTGTAGTAGTTCGAGTTTAGAAATTACCAGATGTTGGCGAGGATTTCTCCGCCGAGCTTCTGACGTTTTGCGGATGCGCCGGACATAACACCTTTCGAAGTAGAAAGAATTGCGATGCCGAGGCCGGACAGAACACGTGGGATATCCTGGGAACCGACGTATTGGCGGCGACCTGGTTTCGAGACGCGTTTGAGATCTGTAAGAACTGGACGACCGTCGATGAATTTCGGGGACACCTTAAGTTCGGTGCGCTCGCCGGTGACGACTTCGTATTTCCAGATGTAACCTTCCTGTTTCAGGATCTCGGCGATATCAGCCTTGATCTTGGAGTAAGGTGCGAGGAATTCCTCGTTTCCAGCGCGTGCCGCGTTTTTGAAACGTGTGAGGAAGTCAGAGATAGGGTCTGTAAGAACTGCCATGATGGTTGTTTCCTTTTAAATTCTATTAGGGTTATGCGCTGGCGAGTTCACCCTCGGCTTTCTTGATTTCGCGATAAGGCATGCCGAGCTGAGAAAGTAGCTCACGACCTTCATCGTCTGTTTTAGCGGTGGTGACGAAAATCAGGTCGAAACCGATCTGACGCTTTACCTGGTCGAGTTCGACCTCAGGGAAAATTGTTTGGTCGGCCACACCACAAGCATAGTTACCACGTCCATCGAAGGATTTCGGTGAAATCCCGCGGAAGTCCCGGATGTTCGGGGCGGTAACGTTGATGAAACGGTAAAGGAATTCCCACATCTGTGTGCCACGAAGTGTAACGCGGGCGCCGAGTGGCTCGCCTTCACGAAGCTTGAAGTTGGCAACAGCCTTCTTGGAGAAGGTGATGGATGGTTTCTGGCCGGTGATCTTGGAGATCTCGGCAACAGCGTCGTCTACAGCTACCTTGCGGTCCGGGGCTTTGCCCATGCAGGATGTGACGACGATTTTTTCAAGTCTAGGGACTTGATGCGGATTGGTGTATCCGAGCTTCTCTTTGAGAGCTGGAACAACCTTATCTTTGTAGTGTTGCAGTAGTGCTGGTGTACTCATTGTTGTTTTGCGGGTCAGCGCGGTTTCTGTTTAACGCTTAAGCGCGAGCGGCCTTTTAAGGGGCTTAGCTCAGTTTCTTTACATTGGAAATATGGACAGGTGCATCAACTGTTTTGATGCCACCATCGGGATCTGCTTCGGAACGGCGCACTGCCTTTTGGACTGTGCGGCCGCCTTCTACTACGACGGTACCTTTGGCAGCATTGACATTGAGAACAGTGCCTTTTTTGCCCTTGTGGTTACCGGCGATAATCTCGACTTGGTCGCCTTTCTTGACGTGTGTCTTGATGGAGCTCATGGAAAAAATAAAGTAAAAATTAAAGTACCTCTGGAGCGAGGGATACGATCTTCATGAATTGTTTCTCACGAAGCTCACGAGCGACTGGTCCGAAGATACGGGTGCCGCGTGGATTGTTGTCTTTGTCGATAATGACAATCGCGTTCGAGTCGAAGCGGAGAACGGAGCCATCCGGACGACGAACTGGATATGCGGTGCGAACGACAACCGCTTTGACAACGGAGCCTTTTTTCACCGATGCAGTCGGGATGGAATCACGAATGTGAGCGGTGATGATGTCACCAACGCGTGCGGAGCGTGTGCGCTTTCCGAGGACGCCGATCATTTTTGCGGTGCGGGCGCCGGTGTTATCAGCAACGGCGATTTTTGATTCCATCTGGATCATGGTCGTATGAAAAAGTAAGAGATTAAGATCTGTAAAAGGAGCCGGTTTGGCCGGGATTAGTGAGAAAGAACTTCCTGAAGAGCCCAGCGCTTAAGCTTGGAAACAGGTTTGGTCTCGACGATTGAAACGCGGTCGCCGACGGAGGCTTCGCTCTTTTCATCGTGAACGTAGTATTTCTTGGAGCGTTTAACGATTTTATTGAACTTCGGGTGCGGAACACGTGCGATGTGCTCAACGACGATGGTCTTTTCCATTTTATTGGAAATAACAACGCCTACGCGAGTCTTGCGCTTGTGCTGAACTGCTGGAGCTTCTTGAGATGATTCACTCATATAAGTAGGAGGTAGATGTCCGGGCCGCCAGGCCCGGTTAGGCCTTATGCCTGTTCGTTGGAAATGGTGAGAATTTGAGCGATCTCGCGACGAACTTGTTTGAAGCGCGCTGGATTCTCGAGAGTTCCAGCGGAGCGCTGGAGACGGAGGTTCATGACTTCTTGTTTGAGCTCAATCAGGCGCTTGGTGCGCTCGTCTGCGGAGAGCTCGCGGATGTCTTTTCCTTTGGTGGTGGCCATGGTCGTATCAGTGTTAAATGGTTTATTGATGCGGGTTACGTGTCACGAGGCGTGTGCGGAAACCAAGCTTATAAGAAGCAAGGCGCATAGCTTCGCGAGCTGCGGATTCTGGCACACCTGCTACTTCGAAAAGCATGTTGCCAGGGCGGATAACAGCTACCCAGGTATCAACCGCGCCTTTACCTTTACCCATACGAGTTTCTGGTGGACGACGTGTGATTGATTTATGAGGGAAGATCCTGATGAAAACTTTTCCCTTACGTTTGAGGGAACGGTTGATGGCAACACGGCAGGCTTCGATCTGGCGTGTGGTCATCCAGCCCCGCTCGAGGGTCTGAAGGCCGAAGTCACCGAAGGCGACGGTTGTTCCGCGCTGTGCATTACCGGCGCGTGATCCGCGATGGCTTTTGCGGAACTTGGTTCTTTTGGGCATCAAAGGCATGACTTATTTCTCCTTATGAAAATGGTTCTAAATTGAGGGCGGGTACTGCTTGGGAAAATTAAGCGGTAGGAGCGGCTGGTTTATCAGCTGGAGCAGATGGAGCTTCAGCATTTCTGTTGCGGTTATCCGGGCGTCCACCACCTTGGCGGCGGTCACCACGATTTCCACGATCGTTGCGGCGTTCACGCTCAGGTCCACGGGAGCCGTCATCCGGCTTTTTGTTGATCCAGCATTTCACACCAATGATTCCGTAAACTGTGCGGGCTTCTGCGAAGCCGTAGTCGAGTGGAACACGGAGAGTTTGAAGAGGCACTTTACCTTCACGATAGCTCTCTGCACGGGCGATATCAGCACCACCGAGACGGCCACCGCAGCGAACACGAATGCCTTCGGCACCGAATTCCATAGCTGTCTGGATGGAACGCTTCATTGCACGGCGGAATGCGATCCGGCGTTCGAGCTGAATAGCGATCTGCTCGGCTACAAGTTGTGCGTCGAGTTCCGGCTTGCGGATCTCGAGGATGTCGAGCTTCACCTGGGAATCTTTGCAAATCTTCTGGACCTCGTTGGTCATGATCTCGATCTCTTTACCTTGACGGCCAATGATGAGACCCGGGCGGGAGGAGTGGAGAGTCACGCGGACACTGTTCCAAGCACGCTCGATAACTACGCGGGCAAGACCGGCATTAACGAGTTTCTTTTTGAAGTATGCACGGATGGCAAGATCTTCGTGAAGCTTGGTTGTGTAGTCTTTGCCGCTGGCATACCACTTTGAGCGCCAGTCTTTATTGACGGCGAGACGGAAGGCGATCGGATTTACTTTTTGGCCCATGGTGTTAGGTAGAGAGAGTTATAAAGGAGGGATTACGCGGTTGCTTCTTCAGCTACTGCCTCTTCTTTTTTGGCAGGTGCTTCTGTAGTTTTCTTCGCAGCGGCTTTCTTAGGAGCACGCTTTTTCTTTTCAGGAGGAGCACCTACTACGGTGACGGAGATGTGTGATGTGCGCTTGATGATGGCACCGGCTGAACCCTTGGCACGTGGCTTGAAGCGACGCATGGTTGGTCCTGCACCGATCACAGCTTCCTTGATGATCAAGTTGCTGGAATCGAGGTTGAAATTGTTTTCCGCATCCGCGATCGCAGTTTTGAGAGTCTTCCCGATAAGGAAAGCTGCTTTCTTCGGAGTGAAGGTGAGAATGTCGAGGGCGTTCGAGACTGGTAGTCCCTGAATTTCACGGGCTACGTCACGCGCTTTTTTCGGCGAGAGGCGGACAAATTTAGTGGTGCTGGTGACTTCCATGGTCGTCGGAGTTAGAATTGAGAGTTAGAAGGAAATTAGTTTTGAGTAAGTAAAACGGCGGTATCGCCGAGACTTGGTTCGTGGTCCTGAGAATCGATTTGTTCTACGAAAGCTCCGGAAACGCCTTTGCGGACGTCTGCCAGGATCGCTTTACCGTAGGCTTGCTGGCCGTGCATCAAGCGGAAGGTCATTCCAATTTTAGCGCCTTGGCTTTCACCAAGATTGAGGACAAGCATACCGCTTTGTTGATCGAGACTGACGATGCGCGCTTGCTGGAGGTTTCCAGTGCGAACATCGGGAAGGGGCTTTTGGCGGAGTCCGCTGACAGAGTCAAGCTCTCTCATCGCAGTTTCCACACTAAGTCTTGCTTCCGGGTCGGAAACAACCGCTTGGCGGATGTATTCCTGAACGGAAGCTAGAAGATTGCCGGATGCTGACTCAAGTGCGGTGAGGTGCTCATTAGCGATCTCGAGATCGGCAGCCGCCTGGATAAGGCGATCATCGCCGCCGTCCAGAAGATTTTTGCCGAGCGCTTCAAGTCGTTCACGAACTTGATTGAGCTGTTCCGTTGACTTCTTTTCAGCCTTATTGGATTCAACAAGGGCGATTTGAAGTGAACGGTTCTGCTCTTCAAGATCAGCTACCAGGCTTTCAAGTTCCGTCACCGAAACTTTGTCCTGACCCGTGCAAGGCACGACCATGGCCAACAGCCCGAAGGCGGCAGCGAATGTACGTGTATGACAGGAAATAGACATCTGGATGAGAACGATCTGAGCTGAGAACTTAATGATTATTTTTTACCGATACCACCGTGTGCACGGAAGATTCGGGTAGGTGCAAATTCACCAAGTTTGTGGCCAACCATGTTTTCTGTCACATAGACAGGAACGAAGGTTTTGCCGTTATGAACAGAGAAGTTGTGTGACACGAAGTCAGGAGTGATGACGGAGTTGCGTGACCAGGTCTTGATCGGCTTACGATCTGAGCCTGCTTCTGCAACTGCATCAATCTTAGCAAGAAGCTTCTGATCGACGAATGGGCCTTTCTTTAGGGAACGTGGCATAAATTGGTTAGGTTAAGTTTTCTAAAAAAGGGTTACTTCTTACGGTCGTGACGGGATTCAACGATGAATGTGCTCGTAGTTTTCTTCTTCTTGCGGGTCTTCTGACCTTTCGCATGGCCCCAAGGGGAAAGAAGGTGCTGGCGACCACCACCGGACTTGGATTTACCCTCACCACCACCGTTCGGGTGGTCGACTGGGTTCATACACATACCACGGACTGTCGGGCGAACACCCTGCCAACGTGAGCGACCAGCTTTGCCGGAAACTTCGTTCATGTGGTCACGGTTACCTACAACACCGATTGTGCAATAGCATGCCTCGTGGAAGCGTCGGATCTCTCCGGAACGCATTTTTACGAGTGCCCAGCCGCCATCTCTGTTGGAAAGAACAGCGCTCTGACCAGCGGAACGCGCTACCTTGCCACCGTTTCCGGGAAGAAGCTCGATGTTGTGGATCTCTGTTCCGAGTGGAACGTTGGAGAGAGGCATTGCATTGCCTACCTTTGGAGCAGCTGTAGCGCTGGAGATTACGCTTGCACCGTCAGTAAGACCGGCTGGAGCCAGAATGTAGGACTTGGTGCCATCCTTGTATTGGATGAGGGCGATACGGCAAGTGCGGTTCGGATCATACTCGATACCGATCACAGTTGCTTCCATCTCACGCTTGTTGCGTTTGAAATCGACAAGACGATAGTGACGCTTATGACCACCGCCGATGTGGCGTGTAGTAATGCGTCCGGTGTTGTTCCGACCACCTGAACGCTTAAGCGGGGTGAGAAGGGACTTCTCCGGCTTGCTTTTGGTGATTTCGTCGAAGGACGGAAGCTCCTTGTAGCGTTCGGATGGAGTATTGGGTCTGAAAGTTTTAAGTGGCATGACTCGCGTTTCGTTAAAGTGGTTTTGGCTGTTCAGCGTGCAGCTGACTAACCGGTGCGGGCTTAGATGAGATCGATTGTTTCACCGTCTGCGAGACGGACGATCGCTTTCTTATATTGAGGGGTGCGGCCTTGATCAGCACGGCGCTTGCGGCGGATCTTGCCGTCGTAGTTTGCGGTGCGGACTTTGACGACTTTCTTGTCGAAAACAGTTTCCACGGCAGCCTTGATCTCAAGCTTGTTTGCGAAGCGGTCTACTTCGAGAACAACTTCGTTGTTCTGCTCCTGAAGGAGAGATGCTTTTTCGCTGAGGCGGACGTTTTTGATGACCTGGTAGATGTCTTTCATGGTCGTGAGTAGTTGGTTACGTGGAAAAGATTAAGCGGTGCGTTTCGCAAGAGTTTCGACAGAATCACCGACGAGGACGATTACGCGGCTGAGCATGAGTTGCTCAACGTTGAGGTCTTTCGCGGTGGCGAGTTGCACCCAGCCGATGTTACGGGCGGCGAGTTTAGTGGAGTCATCGAAGTTTCCAACGAGGAGGACGGAGCGTTTCTCAGCAGTCACATCAGCAAGAGCGGAGAGGAAGGATTTTGTTTTGGAATCAGATACCGCGAAGGAATCAACAGTGAAGATTTTTTCCGCACGTGTAAGATCTCCAAGCACGCGGCGAAGAGCCAGGCGACGGACGGAGCCAGGAACGTTTTTGGCGTATGAACGGTTGCGTGGTCCGAAAACTACACCACCACCTACGAAGATTGGAGCCTTGCGGTCGCCGTGACGGGCGTTACCAGTTCCTTTCTGTTTGAAGATTTTCTTGGTGCTACCACGAACCTCACCACGAGTTTTGGTGTGTGCGGTGCCTGAACGGCGATTGGCACGATAAGCGGTGATGAGATCGTGAACAGCTTGGCGGCCTTTTTCCTCACCTACTAGGATGAGATTTGCAGCTTCTGCATCTGCGGTTGTGAATGCTTTTGCGGACATGGCGGAAAGTTTCGTTAAATATTATTGGTGCGAGCGGTGCTTACTTCTTTTTCGCAGCGCGGATGGTGAGGTAGGCGCCTTTTGCACCTGGGACGGAACCGGAAACGAGGATGACACCATCTTCTTCACGGACAGCGATAACCTTGAGGTTCTGTGTTGTGGACTTGGTTGTACCCATGTGTCCTGGCATCTTTTGGTTTTTCCAAACACGACCTGGAGTCGAGCCAGCACCGATGGCACCAGTTCTGCGGTGCATCATGTGACCGTGGGATTGTTTCAGACCACCGAATCCGTGACGCTTGTAGGCACCTTGGAAACCGCGACCGATAGTGTTACCGATTACATCCACGAATTGACCGGCTTCGAAAAGCGCGAGGCCGGGATGCTCTGCAGGAACCTCGGAATCGTCGGCAAAACGGAACTCTTGAACGCGGCGTTTCGGAGCGGAGCCGGCTTTCTTAAAGCGAGCGAGATCCGGTGCGTTGACGCGAAATTCCTTTTGGTCGTCAAAACCTACTTGAACGGCGCTATAGCCATCCTTTTCTTTAGTTTTGGTCTGGAGAAGTGTGTTTCCGGAAACGTCGATGACGGTTACAGGAATGCTGGAGCCTGCCTCTTTATCAAAGATGCGGGTCATACCGAGTTTTTTGCCGAGAAGTCCTAGTGACATGTGCTGAGAGAGAATTAAAAAGTTAGAAAAATTAGAGAATCCGGGAGCCGGAAGAATCTATATACGGATTGTGATGTCTACACCGGCTGGAAGATTGAGCTTCTTGAGCTCATCAACAGTGCGGGCGGTAGGATCGACGATATCAAGAAGACGCTTGTGTGTACGAACCTCGAATTGTTCAGCAGACTTTTTGTTCACGTGAACGGAACGGTTAACACTGAATTTCTCGATACGGGTTGGAAGCGGGATTGGACCAGCAACACGTGCGCCGGTGCGCTTTGCGGTTTCCACAATTTCGAGTGCCGAGCGGTCAATTGCACGGTGATCAAAGGCACGCAGGCGGATGCGGATTTTCTGAGCTGACATAGAAGTGAGGTTGTTGTTGGTTGTGAGATTTGTTTAAGAATTATGCTACGCGATCGACGGCGATTTCCTCGACGATTGCTGTCGGGACTTGTTCGAAGTGCGAAGGAGTCATCGCATAAGAAGCGCGACCTGATGAAAGTGTGCGAACAGCAGTGGAATAGCCGAACATTTCCTTGAGAGGAACATTTGCGCGAACGGTGGAGAAAGCGCCTTTTGATTCCATATTTTGAATCTGGCCGCGACGACGGTTGAGGTCCCCCATTACGTCGCCCTGGTATTCGTCCGGAGTTGAGACTTCGACAGCCATAATTGGCTCGAGAAGAATCGATCCAGCATTCTGGAAAGCATCGCGCATTGCGAAGATCGCCGCCATTGTGAAAGCGTTTTCGTTGGAATCAACGTCATGGGATGAGCCATCGAGAATATCGACATGCGCATCAATAACCGGGTAGCCTGCTACCACGCCATTTGTGAAAGCTTCACGGCAGCCTTTGATGGTCGCGTTGATATATTCCTTGGGAATGGAACCACCGACTGTTTTGTTCTCGATGGTAATTCCTTTGCCAGCTTCGTTTGGCTTAACGGAGAGAACTACGTGGCCGTATTGACCTTTGCCGCCGGTTTGCTTGATTAGCTTACCTTCGCCATTTGCTGCCTTCGTGATAGTTTCACGATAGGTGATCTGTGGAGCACCGGTATTGGCGTCTACCTTGAACTCGCGCTTAATGCGGTCGACGATGATTTCGAGGTGGAGCTCACCCATGCCGGAAATGATTGTTTGCCCGGTCTCTTCATCGGTTTTCACCATGAAGGTAGGATCCTCATCGGACAGACGGGCAAGTGCGATCGCAAGTTTTTCCTGATCGGCTTTTGTGCGGGGTTCGACTGCCATTGAAATGACAGGCTCAGGGAAAGTAGGCGGTTCAAGAACAACATCGTGGCCTACCGTAGCAAGTGTATCACCGGTTGTGGCGTTTTTGAGGCCAACCATTGCGGCGATGTCGCCAGCGTAGCACTCTTCGATATCCTTGTGCTCATCTGCCTGAATACGAATCAGGCGACCGACGCGCTCGGACTTGCGGGTGCGTGGATTGTAAACAGTATCTCCTTTACGGACGATGCCGGAATAAACGCGGAAGAAAACGAGTTTCCCAACAAATTTGTCAGCCCAAAGCTTGAACACAAGTGCGGTAAATTGCCCCTCGTCTGTAGTTGGCACTTCGATTTGAACTTCTTCGTTATCAGGGTCCATGCCGATAGCCGAAGCTACGTCCAAAGGAGATGGAAGATAGTCGATAACCGCATCAAGGAGATATTGGACACCCTTGTTTTTGAAAGCGGAACCACCAGCGACAGGAACAATCTTGTTGGCTATCGTGGAACGGCGAATTCCCTGCTTGAGATCGAGAACTGTGATCTCTTCCTCCATTAGGAACTTCTCCGCGAGAATCTCATCACAGTCAGCAACCGTAGAAAGCAGTTCTTCATAAGCTGCATCCGCGATTTCCTGCTGAGTCTCTGTAAGTTCGGAAACAGTGTAGGTTGAGCCGAATTTATCGTCGTCCGAATAATAAACAGCCTTTTTGTTAACTACGTCAATCTGACCCTTGAGATTTTCCTCGGAACCAATTGGAATGAGGATACGGACGGCGTTTGCGCCGAGTTTCTCTTTAACCTCGCTAACTACGTTATCGAAATCAGCGCCGGTGCGGTCCATCTTGTTAACAAATACGATGCGCGGAACGTTGTATTTGGTAGCCTGGCGCCAGACGGTTTCTGTTTGCGGCTGAACGCCTGCAACTCCACAGAATACAACAATCGCACCATCAAGAACACGGAGCGAACGCTCTACCTCGGCGGTGAAATCCACGTGACCGGGTGTATCAATGATGTTGATGCGCTGCTTCTCTTCCGCGAAGAGCTTGGAAACACTCGGCTCTTTCTTTTGCCACCACTCGGTTGTGACAGCAGCGGAAGTAATCGTAATACCGCGTTCGCGCTCCTGCTCCATCCAATCGGTGGTAGCAGCGCCGTCATGAACCTCACCGATCTTGTGGATCATACCAGTGTAGAAAAGAATCCGCTCTGTAAGAGTGGTCTTTCCTGCGTCGATATGCGCAGCGATCCCGATATTACGGGTCCGCTCAAGCGTATAAGGACGATCTGGATGGTTTTGGCTCAATATCTTAAACTCGGTATTTTATATTCGGAAATTTCCTTAGAAACGGAAGTGGGCGAAAGCACGGTTTGCTTGTGCCATCTTGTGAACATCGTCACGCTTGCGGACTGCCGCACCTTGATTGTTTGCAGCATCCTTGATCTCGTTGGAGAGCGCGACGTGCATTGGGGTACCTTTACGGTTACGTGCGTAAGTTACGAGCCAGCGCATTGCGAGGGACTCGGAACGATCTGGATCAACTTCGAGCGGCACTTGGTAAGTAGCACCACCTACACGGCGGGACTTAACCTCGACGCGTGGTTTGGAGTTCTCCACGGCACGTGTGATAACCTCGAGAGGATCAACTGTATCAGTACCTTCGTTTGCGCGATCAATCGCCGCGTAAACAATGCGCTGCGCGAGGGAGCGCTTACCATCCTGCATAACCTTGGTGATGAGGTGGCCGACAACCGGACTATCGTAACGAGGATCGCGACGGTCAGGCTTGGTGAAAATTCTTTTGCGACGTGGCATAACTTATAAGAGGTACGTTTTTCTAAAAATGGATTACTTAGCAGCTTTAGGCTTCTTCGTTCCATATTTGGAGCGGGATTGCCTGCGCTTATCTACACCGAGCGTATCAAGTGAACCACGGACGATGTGATAACGAACACCCGGAAGGTCTTTTACTCGACCACCGCGAACGAGGACGATTGAGTGCTCCTGGAGGTTGTGACCTTCACCACCAATGTAGGCGATAACTTCAAAGCCATTGGTAAGACGAACCTTTGCAACCTTACGGAGAGCGGAGTTCGGCTTTTTCGGTGTCCGGGTCATAACCTGGAGACAAACACCACGGCGCTGCGGGCAGTTAACGAGAGCGGGTGACTTCGACTTCTCGACTGGAACGTGGCGTCCTTTGCGAACGAGCTGATTAATGGTCGGCATGATTTCCTTCGTGTTTCTGGATTTGTCTTAAAAAGAGTAGTTGGGACAAACCGGCACGAAGACGGGGCTTTCAAAAACCCGTTTTCGCTTTTTTCCGGAGCTGCACCCGATAATTTCCCTGTTTTGCGGCTAAACTTGATGATTTAGTTAGCTCAGCCTCGCTGTGGGGGGCGGGATTCTACTCATTTAAGAGAGTGTGACAAGACCTTTTTGATCTTTTTTCAAAAAAAGGCGATCGCGGGCAAGTTAATCATTCAATGTAGATTGTACAGTGAAAAAAATCAGTCATTTACCTAACAAAGGCAAAGTAATCACTTACATCATAGGCCCATACGGCTTGTCACATGCAGATTTCGCAATGAAATTTGAATGGACGACAGTCAGCATGGCTTTTTTGCATGTAGTAACGGCAAAGGTCATTCCGAATTCGGCAGCAGGTATGAGTTCAGCTATTCTAAATTGTAATCACGAAAGCTAAATCTGAACAACAGCAGAAAGCTGCAGTAGCGGCGTGATCAGCTAAGCGTGACGACAAAGCCAAATCCTCGCTACAGGGAGCATTTGAAAACATGGCAAACTCCATGTCGTCGAAAGAACTAGAGGAGCTGGCAGGCGCGAAGAGCGAAAACCTTCCGTAGACCAAGGAGAACCATGCTTACAAGGAAGCTGGTAGCAGCGGGCGGATTTGAACCGCCGACCAAAGGCTTATGAGTCCTCTGCTCTACCACTGAGCTACGCTGCCAGGTTCCGGCTGCCGGAAAACATCCGGCGGGCGGGAGGATTACCCGCAATCAGGGCATTTTGTCAAACCGAAGATGGGAAAAATAAAATTTATCCCTCTCCGGGGGGGGCCATTACAACCACTCGATCAATCCCATTCTTGGAAAATTCCGCCCAATAACGCTTTTCCCAAGCCTTGGTCTTCGCACGGCGCTCGTCTTCACTCATCGCCTCCCAAGCCTTCTGGCCAACGGATTTCGCCAGATCCCTATCCGAAAGACGCACGGTCAGCTCATCCCAGAAGCTTTCATTTCTGAATTCTTCGTAACACTCATAGTAGAACATCTGTTCTTCCAGCGCCTTCTTTACACGGAATCTTTGTAGCTCCTCGTCAAATTCTATCAGCCCCCCCAGCCCGTTATTAGCTGCTTTTTCAAGTATCTTGCTCTCAAACTCTTCATATTCGGCGAGCCGGGCATTCGAATCTTCTTTCTGATTCCAGGACGCTACATTTACAGCAAGGCTGAGCATTTCAACCAATGTGGTGAGTTCTTGATCTGAAAAACGGATATGCACTGAAGCGCATAGAATCAACCCCTGCAGCTTCTGGCAAGATCTGCATCGTTCTCAATTCACCCCGCCCTCGGGCAGCCATGACCCTGCGCTATCCCCAGTCCGATAGCCAAGGATGAATAATCGGGCCTTTTACAGCTTGTGAAAGTTTTCACAAGCTCGGATTGCCCTATTTATAAAAGCGTGCAAGGCTCCACGCATGGCGAGCTCTACCTCAGCACCACGTAAAGTAGTAATTATCGGCGGCGGATTTGCCGGATTGGAATGTGCGCGTAAACTCGCGAACGACGAACGATTTGAAGTCACGTTGATTGACCGGACCAATCATCACCTTTTCCAGCCACTGCTATATCAAGTAGCAACAGCCTCACTCGCCGCTCCGGATATCGCGAGATCGATCCGCCAGATTCTAGAAAACGCGAGAAACGTGACGGTTCTCATGGATCAAGTGAAATCGATTTCCCCCGAGGAAAAAACCGTATCCGGTGCATCGGGCTCTACTTACCATTTCGACTACCTCCTTCTCGCTGCGGGCGCCAAAACCGGATTCTTCGGCAACGATCACTGGGAAGATAACTCACTTGGCCTCAAATCCCTTTCGGATGCACAAGATATCCGCAGGAAAATCCTTTCGAACCTTGAGCGCGCAGAACTCACCACGGACTACGCGGAGCGCGAAAAGCTCATGACAATCGCGATTGTCGGTGGCGGCCCCACCGGTGTGGAACTCGCAGGTGCCTGTGCTGACCTAATTCACCGCTCGCTGAAGTCAAATTTCCGCAGGATCGATACCTCGAAGCTGAGGCTCATCCTGATCGAGAATTCCCCGAAGATTCTGGAACACTACGATGCGGATCAATCGGACTACGCAAAATCACGGCTCACGACACTGGGCGTGGAAGTTTGGAACGGGATGATGGTAACAGACGTCCTCCCCGGGAAGCTGGAGTTCAAGGACGGTAGCCATCTCAATTCACGTGCTATTATCTGGGCGGCTGGCATTGCTGCCAGCCCGCTTACAAAGCACCTAGGAGTCGAAACCGACCGCGCCGGCCGTATCAAACCGAACCTTGATCTCTCTATTCCCGGGAATCCAAACATCTTTGTGGCAGGTGACCTCACTAATATGCGCGATAAGGATGACCAGTTCGTTCCCGGGGTGGCTCCTGCAGCCACGCAAATGGGCGCTCATATAGCAAAGCTCTTGAAGGAAGAGCTTCGTCTCGAGACTACCAAGTTCGCTGACCGTAAGCATGACCTAAGACCTCTTTTCAAATATACCGACAAGGGCATGATGGCGATTATTGGGAAAAATCATGCGATCGTTAAGGCAGGATCGATAAAACTTCATGGATTCATTGCCTGGATAGCATGGCTGCTCATTCACATTCTGTTTCTCATCGGATTCCGGAACAAGCTCTCCGTCCTTCTTGGCTGGGCCTACTCATATATTGTCAACAAGCCGGAAGCTCGGATCATCGTGCATCCACCGGCCTTTGACAGCATCAACCCTGTTCTCAAATCAGTGGATCAGTCTAGACCCCAGTCTTCCTAGGACTCTCACGGAATTCGACTCCTGCACGGTTCAACCGATATTTACAGCTCAAGTCTCTCCTTTCGGGGAGTGGCTTTTTCATTCTTTGCAGAATGCGACAAAGCCACAGCCCGATCATTCATCGTGCAAAGTTTCCGGATTCCGACGCATGCTTCCGTTTATTTGGTAAATATCGCAAACAACTGATAGTCTGCGGATAACAGAAACAACGGCGGTCTGGCTCGGAGCTTGCGATAGAGGTAAATGTAACAACAAAATCATTATGAATACAGCTACACTACCAAAACGGACACAGAAAAACCTTCGCCACCTTCTCGAGGAACAAGCACGCGACCTCTACAACGCTGAGACAAAATATTCAGAGTTTCTAAACAAGGCCCAGCTATCTTCCACTGATGAGGATCTGGTTAGCAAATTCCAACACGTTAAAGAAGGCACCTCCCATAATGTCGTGACCCTGGAAGCTATCTGCAACGAACTCGACGTTCCCGCTACTGGGGTAAAATGCGAGGCCATGGCAGGACTTTTACGTGAAGCGGAAGAAACTGATGAAGAATACGCACACGGTTCAATCAAGGACGCAGCCCTGATTGCCAATGCGCAGCGCATCGCTCACTATGAGATTGCCGGCTTCGGAACTGCCCGCGCATTCGCTAAAAAACTGGGTCTCAACTCAATTGCTGAAAAATTTGAAGCCATGGCGGAAAAATCCGGGGCTATCGATGAAAAATTTACTAAGATCGCCACGGGCTCTTGGCTCTCCACCGGTATTAATGATGATGCGCTCTAGGTTAAATTAGTCTAAGTTTCAGCATCTTTGAAAACGCAGTATCCAATCGGGTGCTGCGTTTTTTTTGAGGAATTTAGAGGGATTTTACCAATTTTCGTGGCTGCCAAATAGCTGATGAGCTACTCATTTTAACGTCAGGCTTCAGAGATAGTTTGCCAGCAGCCTGTCAAATATCCCCATTTTTTTCGGAGGAGTCAGGCAGATCGGGTGAACAAGCTCGCTCATCCCCCTACCAACAGATATTCTAGGTTTAAGATCCTCCTGCTAATACAGCAGCACTCATATAAAATGAGAAATTCATGAAAGAACTCGTTTTTAATGCTTACTCAAACTACGCGAAATATCTTTGGAAGGAGATCACCAACCCCGCCTGGAACAACTATTTCTATTGGCTAATCGGGATTTCTCTCGTCTTTTTCGGCTTCGAGCTACTTCGCCCTTGGCGGAAGGATCAGCCAAAATTCCGAAAGGATTTCTGGCTGGACGGTTTTTACATGTTCTTCAATTTTTTCCTGTTCTCGTTGGTGATCTACTACGCAGCCTCGGAGATCGTTGTGGATTGGTTTCACCAGTTGCTAGGCTTCTTCGGCATCGAAAATCTGATCGCCATACGGATAGGCAGCTGGCCGGTGTGGTCACAGCTTCTGGTTCTTCTCGTAGTTAGAGATTTCATCCATTGGAATGTCCACCGCTTGCTGCACCGAGTCCCCTGGCTATGGGAATTCCATAAGGTTCATCACTCGGTAGAGGAGATGGGCTTTGCCGCTCATCTTCGTTTCCACTGGATGGAGAATGTGGTCTACCGAGTGCTCGAGTATATTCCGTTGGCAATGATCGGATTCGGCATCAAGGAGTTTTTCATAGTCCATGCATTTACGACCCTCGTCGGGCATTTCAACCATTCCAACCTGCGGGTTCCACTCGGCCCACTGAAATATATTTTCAATAATCCTCAGATGCATATCTGGCATCACGCGAAAAAAATGCCCAAACAGCACCGGTACGGGATGAATTATGGACTGACCCTTAGTGTCTGGGATTATTTGTTCAAAACCGCCTGTATTCCGCATGATGGCCGGGACATTCCATTGGGCTTTCATGGGATGAAGAAATTTCCCAAATCTTTCATTGGTCAGAGCATATACGGATTTCGCCGGAAAAGAAGAGCCCGACATAAGACTGATTCCGCTAAGGATTAACGAAATTCCTTCATCTGATCAGCCGGAATGAAGTCAGAATGACTCTTAGATAGCCGATTTCACTCAAACAACTGTCGATCCAGGGAGCGGAACTGAATTGCCTCGAGCACTTCATTTCCCGTTATCGATTGTTTTCCTGCCAGATCAGCAAGTGTTCTGGAGACCTTCAAAATACGATCATGGGCGCGGGCTGAAAAGTTCATCTGTTCCATTGCGTGTTCTAAATAACCTTTGCCCTCCGCATCGAGTGCGCAGCAACTCCGCACCTCCCTCGCTCCCATCGCAGCATTGGTCGTGAGGTTTGCTGATTTAAAACGGTCCACCTGAATTTGCCGCGCCTGAGCTACACGCTCACGGATCACCGCGGAAGATTCACCAGTAACAACATCCGAGGATAGCTCCTTAAAATCGACCAACGGCACCTCCACATGAATATCAATACGGTCAAGCAGGGGCCCGCTAATGCGCTGGCGATAATTTTCAATCTGCCGCACCGAACAACGGCACTGTCGTTTAACATCGCCGTAAAATCCGCACGGACACGGATTCATCGCGGCCACCAACATGAACCGTGCTGGAAACGTGAGAGAACCAGCCGCTCTGGAAATTGTTACATGCCCGTCTTCAAGGGGCTGCCGCATCACTTCCAATGTTTGACGGCGAAATTCCGGAAGCTCGTCGAGAAAGAGAACACCGTGGTGGGCCAATGAAACCTCACCGGGTCCGGGGTTGGTTCCTCCACCCAAAAGCCCCGCATCGGAGATTGTATGATGGGGCGCACGGAACGGGCGGGTGGTAAGGAAACCTTTCTTCGTATCCAAGGTTCCTGAGATCGAATGAATCTTCGTTGTCTCAATGGCGTCCGCCTCGGTCATATTAGGCATGATTGTCGGAATTCGCTTGGCCAGCATTGATTTCCCTGTCCCCGGCGGGCCCACCATCAGAATATTGTGGCCTCCCGCCGCAGCGACTTCCAAGGCACGTTTCACATATTGTTGGCCTTTTACCTCATCGAAATCCACCGAGTAGGTCCTGTGGCTTTCGAAGAAAGCTCTTCGATCCAAAACGAAAGGCGCAATCCGTTTCTCGCCACTGATGAACTCCCATGCCTGGCGGAGATTCCGTATCGGTATAACGTCGATCCCTTCAATAACAGCTGCTTCCGGAGCGTTTGCCTCGGGCACGATGAGAAACTTCCGCCCCCTTGCGCGGGCTTCCAGAGCAATTGAAAGCACCCCTTTTACCGGTCGGACCATTCCGTCCAGGCCAAGTTCACCGACGATGCAAAAGCCATCCGTTTCGAGAATCTGGGTGCCGCTGGCTCCAATCATGGCCAGAGCGATCGGCAGATCGAATGAAGGCCCCTCTTTCTTGAGGTCGGCTGGCGCCAGATTCACTGTTTTAATTCCCAGATCCAGCTCTAAAGCTGAAGCAAGGATAGCAGATGTAACCCGCTGTGAGCTTTCCCGGACCGCTGCATCAGGCAGCCCCACGATGATTACTCCCGGGTTCTCGGAATTTCTCGCGTTGACCTCGACTTCTACTTCGAGTGCATCAACGCCTCTGAGTGCTGCGGAATACAGTTTTGTAATCATATGAACACCCAAGAACTATATTACGCTCCGGGAGTTGCAAGCCGAGAAACTTCAGTTATCCGCCTGATTGGCATCCCAGAAGGTGCTCGTCGCGCCTCCATTCACGTTTGAAACGGCACTTTCAGTCATTTCGGCTCCGTGGCCATCGTAGAAAACCATCACCGCCCTATCATTATGGCGGTAGGCGATATCGCTGGCGCCGGCGTAGTCGATGATACCGTCTGCCCCGCCGTCAGCGGAGATAAATGCCATACTCCGAGCCGGATCTTCCACCTGCGATGTGCGGAATCCTTCGATATTTCCTCCGTCGGTATCCGCGTCCTGGGTGTTGTAAGCGTAGCTACCATATAGCTCCATATAGCCGGTTCCTTTCGCCTTCACAGCTGCGGGATCAAGGAATTGCTCTGGAAGCTCGTAGGATTCATTGTCCTCAATCTCCTGTGCGTTTTCGGATGTCAGGAAACTGATGAACTCGGGGTTCTCATACCATGCGGCAGTGGCCGCGGCGAATTCCTCTCCCAGCTCACCCTCCGCCGCAACATACTCGCCATTGTTATCGCTGCTATAGGCGGTGTTGGCTATCTGTAGCTGACGGATATTGTTCAGCGCGGTTGTTTTATCCGCGGATTTACGGAAACGGAAAATTGCAGTGGTGCTGATTCCAGTAAGAGTGGCGATGATGGCGATGACTACGAGTAGCTCCACCAGGGTAAAGCCATGCACGCGGCGTGTTGTTTGGGTTTTCATGATTTTGTTTTATTAAAAATGGACTGTTTCGTAACTACATGCGGAATCGCCCAAAGCGAAGGCAGAAACATTCCTATTTGGAAAATTTTTCAAGCATCCTCTCTGAAATCTTGGAAATTGCCATTTCCATGGTGATTTCGCCCGGTGCTTCCGCCTGAAGGCAGGTCATGCTCACTCCATCCAGCCCACATGGAGTGATAGAAAGGAAAGGAGGAAGCGATTCACGGGTGATGTTGATTGCAAATCCATGCATGGATACCCATTTCCGGACTCCCACGCCTATGGAAGCCAGCTTTCTCTCCTCTACCCACACTCCGGTCATTCCATCCCGCCTTCCGGCCGCAACGCCCAGATCCGCGCATGCCTCGATTAATGCATCCTCTATCAAGCGCAAATGCAGATGAAGGTCCCTGCCACGTGTATTCAGATCGAGCATCGGATAGCCCACCAGTTGCCCTGGCCCGTGATAGGTTGCCTGCCCGCCTCTATTAGTTTCAAAAAACGGATGAGCTAACGCCGCAGTTGACCGCAGGGAAGACTGGTCGCGCAGGCGGCCGATCGTGTAAACGGGCTCGTGCTCCAGCAGATAAAGAGTATCGGATCTCTCTCCGGACAGAATCGCGGCAACCATCTCTTCCTGCATGTTCAGTCCATCGCCATAGGAAATGGGCTGCTTTAAAATCTCTATTTTCAAAATAAACGGGGTGACGGAAAATATTCACCGTTTCCTGTAGATTGCCAACCATTCCTTGCCCTTGCGGCCCGGGTATGAGCTTTCGGGAACCCATTCCTTTATTCGATCAAACCAACGGGCAAAACGTTCATCCAGCTCTGAAATAGTCGAGTTGAAAGGCGGCCCCTGTTGCTCCTCCCCGGGATCCTGTGCGGTCAAAAAAAAGACCCCGATCAGATGCCCGCCGGACTGAAGCAACCGCGAACAACTCTCTGCATAATTCTCTCGCCGTTGTGGATCGATTGCACAGAAACACGTGTGCTCCCATATAGCGGAAAAAGTTTTTCCCTCCGCAAAATCTTTCTCCAGGAAATCCCCTTGCTCGTAGGTCTCATCGGAAATCCTGGGGAAAACTTCTGCACGCCTGATGGCTTCCCGTGCAAGGTCCACACCCACGGCAGTGATACCGGCCGTAGCCAGAGCCCTGACATCGTGACCACTTCCGCAGCCTGGGACGAGCGTTCTCCCGCTACCCCAGATTTCCTCTTGGGTTTTACCCAGCAACTCGATCAACGGGGGCGCTGCGGCACCCTTCTCCCACGGAGTATCACCAATTTTATATCGCTCGTTCCAGTCGGTCATTTTTCCGCAAAGGTTTAAATCAATCTTCTATCCAGAAGCTTGGCCCTTAACGGGTCCGAAGCCTGCAAGTGAGCCAGCGCAATCGCCAAAGCATCCGCCGCATCCGAAGAAGGTGTTTCAGCGAGCCCTAGAAGAGCCCTCACCATGAAAGCCACCTGCGCCTTATCCGCCGTCCCCTTCCCGACCACCGCCATTTTGATTTTCTTCGGAGAGTACTCGTAAACCGCCAATCCATGGTCCGCTGCGGCTATCATCGCGGATGCACGGGCAGCACCCATGGAGATCGCAGTGCGGTGGGATTGTACGAAAATGATCCCTTCTACCGCCACTTCATCAGGTTCGTATTGGGTAATCAGATGGACCAGATGGCTCCGGATTGCAGACAAGGCACCGGATTGCGGGATTTTCTTGGGAACAGTAATAACATCGTATGTCATCACTGTAGGCTTGCGCGGATCGCCCTCAAGAATCGCATATCCGGTATTCCGGACGGCAGGATCAATGGCAAGAACACGCATGGACATAGTAAGAGTGGTCCTGAAGCGGCATGAAAGCGGGAAATTTTCCTCATTGTCAGCCCACCGTAGATTTGAAGAATAAAGGTGTGCCGCGCTCCTTGCTGACAACTTTCCTCCTACTGTTTTTTACAGGCATCGCCTCCGCCCAAAGGCTTCCGGATTCCGATATCCCGCCGCCGCCCGTCACCGGAGTTTCAGACCCGAGCGACATTCTGGGAAAGGATTCCGAAATTAGCCGGAAAATCGTCGGCATGATTCAGGAGCTGCGGGCAAAGCACGGATATAATATCTACCTAATTCTAGAGCGCTCATTTATCGGAACCAATACTTCCGATTATGCGGCACAGCTTCAAAACGAATGGGCGCCGGATGGAGGAGGCCTCGTTGTGATCTACGAGTCCGATACAAAGAGATTGGGTTTCGGGCGTGACCTCGGCGCGAGCACCAACGTGGAAAGCAGTCCCTCAAAAGTCCCTTCTTATCTATTGCTGGATATCATCGCCTCCGCGGTGACAGAGGCGGAGGAAGAGAAAATCGCCGAAGTATATCTGGATAACCTCATCACCAATATCACGGTGAAACTCGAAGAATATTTCACCAGAAAGGAGAATCCAGAGTCCAGCGGCAGATCATTGCGTCTCGCACTGGTTACCATCGGAGCGCTTTCACTACTCGCACTTTGCGGCATGGGACTCGGGTGGCTTATGGGGAAATCCGATACCAAACAATCGGTTACCAAAGTATTCCCTCAGACAGATATACCTGAAAGACTGGGCGCTCCTTATGGCGGCGGTGCCGGCGCCACATCATTCTTTGGAATTGATGAAAAGAAATCGAATTAGAATTAGGGATTTGGCTCACCTGCTGCTAAAACTTACCTGCTAGAATAAAAACTAATTCCTTTTCCTACTGATTATGTTCCAAGGCTACTCCGCCGATAAATTTTTTGATGAAATGTTCTCCTCGGACGGGACCGTCCGGGATCATTGCGAACCTCTTCACCAGAAATTCAAAAATTTTGACAAGGATGATTTCCTGGCCCGCAAGGCGACCAGCGAACTCTACTTCATGCGCCAAGGCATCACCTTCAACGTCTATGGCGACGACAAAGGAACTGAAAAGATTTTCCCTTTCGATCCTGTCCCGCGCGTCATTCCCGCAAACGAGTGGGAGCATATCGAAGCAGGCCTCACCCAGCGGATCGTTGCCCTGAACCTCTTCCTTCATGATGTCTATCACGATCAGGAAATACTTAAGGATGAAGTCATCCCGCGTCATTACATTGATGATGCCGTAAACTTCAGGAAAGAATTCCGCCACGTTGATGTCCCTAAGGATATTTACATACAAATCTGCGGCAGCGACCTGATTCGCGGAGCAGACGGCACCTATTACGTTCTTGAAGACAACGCCCGTTGCCCTTCCGGCGCATCTTATCTCCTGGAGAATCGCAACTCTCTCAAACGCGCCTTCCCCGCCCTTTTCGATACCCTCGGAGTCCGCCCGGTTGATTCATACCCGCGGGACCTTCTGAACATGCTCCACCATATCTCGCCACGGCGCGAGGGAGAGCCCGTCTGCGTGCTACTCACACCCGGTTGCTACAACAGCGCCTACTTCGAGCACTGCTACCTGGCTCGCCGCATGGGCATTGAAATCGTGGAAGGCCGCGACCTCGTCGTAATGGACAACTTCGTCTACATGCGCACCACCAAAGGTCTTGTCCGGGTAGATGTGATCTACCGCCGTATTGATGATGATTTCATCGATCCTGTCGTATTCAGGAAAGACTCGGTCCTCGGCGTCCCCGGCCTCATGAATGCCTACATTGCAGGTAACGTTGCACTTGCCAATGCTGTCGGCACCGGCATCGCGGACGATAAAGTCATTTATCACTTCGTTCCGAAGATGATCGAATACTACTTGGGTCAGAAACCGATTTTGCCGAACGTTCCCACCTACCTACCTTCCGAGGAAAAGGACATGGATTACGTCATGAAGCACCTTCCCGAGCTCGTCGTAAAAGCAGCCAACGAATCCGGTGGCTACGGAATGCTCATGGGGCCACAGGCCTCCAAAGACGAAATCGAGAAATTCCGCGGTCTAATCAAAGCGGATCCACGGAATTACATCGCCCAGCCTGTCATCTCTCTCTCGCAATCACCTACCTGGTGCGACGGCGCCATGGAAGGCAGGCACATCGATCTAAGACCATACATCATCTATGGAGAAGACGTTAAAATCGTGCCCGGCGGCCTCACCCGCGTAGCTCTCAACAAAGGCTCTCTAGTGGTCAACTCCTCCCAAGGCGGTGGCAGCAAAGACACCTGGGTCCTGAAATAAACCTTATATACTGAATTTATGCTCTCCCGAGTTGCCAACACTCTTTACTGGATGGTGCGTTACGTAGAACGCGCCGATAACCTTGCCCGCCTCATCGATGTCAACGAACAGATGCTTCTGGACTACGAAAGCCACGACAGTGAGCGACTCCGTGGTTTCTGGAAACCAATCATCCTAAGTACCGGCGATGAAGAGCGCTTCCATGAGCTCTACGATGAAGTAGGCAGCGATCAGGTCATCAGCTTCCTTACCGAAGACACCCGTAACCAGAACAGCATCTTCTCCTGTATTAGCTACGCCCGTGAAAATGGACGAATGGTCCGCGACCAACTCTCCGACGAGCTCTGGGAAGAACTAAACTCCCTGTATCTTTTCACGAAATCCGAAGAAGCCGCCCACCTTCTCGAAACGAACCCTCCGCGGTTCTACGAAATGGTCCGTCGTGCTTCCATGACCTTCCTGGGCATTGCCACCTCCACCACAGCACGCGATGAACGCTGGGACTTCATGGACATAGCCCGCCATATCGAGCGCGCGGACAAAACCACCCGCTTCCTTGATGTTTCCACTTACTTCCCACCGGGAGCAGATGGAATTGAAAGCTTTTCGCCAGGCGTCCTTCACTGGTCCGCCATCCTCAGCTCCTGCGGTGCCATGGGTGCATTCCGCGCAACCCGTCAGGAAATCAACGCGAAAAACGTAGCCAGCTTCCTTCTGTTTTCTCCGGACTTCCCAAGGTCTGTCCGCTACTGCATCGATAGAATAGACAATTGCCTCCACCGGATTTCATGCTCCAACCGTGGCACCTTCTCCAACGAATCCGAACGCGAATCAGGAAGGCTACTCGCCTCTCTTACTTACGGAACCTTCGATGAGGCAATCGAACAGGGACTCCACGAGTTCCTGGACGATATTCAGGGAAAACTCAACACCATCGCAAAACACCTCTTCGAGACCTACATCCTCATGCCCGAACTCGCAGGGGATGTCCCTATTGCAGAACTTCCGGCGGTGAAGCCTAGTCCCGAAGAAGTAGCCAAGGATCTGGAAACTGCCGAACCTGTCCAAAAACAAAAACAGCAGTGACTCAAGAAACTGTCATCGCTGATAAAGGAACCGTCTTTCTAGTAAAACACAGAACTGACTTTCTCTACGGAGATCCCGTCATCAGCAGTGCCAACACCCTTCATCTGGAACCCCACGACTTCCGCTTTCAGAAAAATCTCAGTGCCTTCGTTAAGGTCCTACCTGCCACTAACCTCAAACGCTTTGAGGATCTTTTCGGTAATATCACCCATCATTTCGAAGTCACAGCACCTCACACCAGACTCGAGATAGAAAGCTCGGTGAAGGTCCGCAATCTTCCGCTGAAAATCTCAAACACCGGCTATTCCGGTGGAATGGAGTTCTTCAACGCTCCTGAAATCCAGGAGCGCTGCTGGCAGTTTCTTCACGAAAGCAGGTGGGTTTCCGTAGAGCAATATCTCTGGAAGCAAGCTATTGATCTAACTTTAGATATCGATCCCGTCTTCGAGAAGACCTCCGCCATCATGCGGTGGATCTACACTGAATTCACCTACGAACCAGGCAGCACAGATGTGAATACACATCTGGAGCAAGCCTTCAACGGTCGCAAAGGTGTTTGCCAGGACTTTGCCCACATCATGATCGGCATGTGCCGCGCTCTCGGCATCCCGGCACGTTACACTTCCGGCTACATCTACACTGGCGAAGGTAATGACCTTGTCGGATCACAGGCATCTCATGCCTGGTGTGAAGTCTACCTCCCCGAGGATGGCTGGGTTGGCTTTGATCCGACAAACGCAGTGCTCGCAGATGACCGCTACATTAAAATTGCGGTCGGAAGGGATTACGAAGACGTAGCGCCAATACGCGGCACCTACCGGGGTAGTGCTGATTGTAAAATGGAAGTTACCGTAAACGTGAAGAGACTGGAAACACCCTAGACTACCTGTGTTGGTTCTAGGTTTTTAACCGGATATTCACTTTTCCACTACATCTGCGTTTGGAAACTGTGAGCAGGTTGCGTCTCTACTCTGTTTCGTTTTAGGCAAATTAATCATATTTGAACGAAAGAAGAATTTGACGGACAAATATCTCAGGGCATCCAAAAAATCCTTTTTATACATCGATCTAGCCGTAAACTTTTAAAAAACTCCACCCCATGAAATTAATTGACCCAAACCAGAGCGGCTGCGACCTTCAGAAAGTTATGAATTTTTTGAAAATCGGGATCCTACCTCTCTCGCTGGCGCTGGCAGCGTGTGAGACAATAAATCGACCGGTCAGCACCGGCACATTCGATCCTCTAACTCCTCCGGGCAGTGTCAAACAAGACACCACCGAAGCCTTCGATTCCGGCCTGACTCCGGGAGAATTTGTAACTGCCAACGTCCCAAATACGGCGTTCTATAATAAAAAGCCGAGCTCCAGCCAAGACGCGGACAAGCTACTCGACCAGGGAACGCAAATGAAGATCGTCGCCGTGGAATCGAACATGGTGAAGGTAGAGCTCGATAGTGGTGATGTGGGTTACGTCCCGACCGTCATGGTCAGCGGAGCAGGCGCCACCGCCGGCCAGGAACTCTATCCGGTGGACGGCACCTATCAGGTTTACCCACCAATACCGGGCGGCCCAATGGAGCCACTTCCAGTCATCGATCTCGAGGGACTCCCACCGGAAGGAGCAATCCCAACAATTATTGATCCCGACGCCCCGGCCGAAATCCCGGCACCACCATCACTGGATGCAATCCCGGAACCAATGCCAACTCCGACCACTCCGGACTCGGTTGCCGCAGAGGAAGAGCTCGATCCTGTCGCTGAAGCCGTCCGTCTAAAAGTCGAGGCAGCCATGAAGGAAGACGAGGCTAAAAAAGCTGCAGCGGAAGTCCCGGCCGCGGCTGAATAGCCAAGTGCCAGAACTGGAAACCCATTGAAATTCATCCCTCTCCCAGGAGAGGGATTTTTTTCGGCACCTTTTTTTGACAGAGGCCGAATTGCCGCACCGCATGGCGTTGTAGATGAGCCTTCGCCTCATCCACACTATCGGTAAAGAAAATCAGATCCGGATCTGCAGGGCTGATCGTTCCCTCCTCCGCCATCTTGTAAATGAAGTCCATCAATGGCTGCCAGAAATCCTTACCCATCAGAATAATGGGGAAATTTCTAAGCTTTCCGGTTTGTATCAAGGTCATGGTCTCAAACATCTCGTCCAAGGTTCCCGCGCCACCGGGCATCACGATGAAAGCGTAGGAATATTTCACCAGCATCGTCTTTCTTGTAAAAAAATAACGCATATTCACTGAGCGATGAACGTAGGGATTCACATCCTGCTCGAAGGGGAGCTCGATATTCACTCCTATGGATTTTCCGCCTGCCTCGTAAGCCCCCTGGTTTCCCGCTTGCATGATCCCCGGGCCACCTCCGGTAAGCACAGTGAAACCCAACTCCGCGCACCCCTGTCCCATCTCCCGCGCCAATTCATACCAACGCGTGCCCGGTTTTGTCCTGGCTGATCCAAAGATCGTCACACACGGACCCACGAAATGTAGTATTCGATACGCTCTGATCAGATCCAACCCCACCCGGAACAATGACATGAGATCGTGGAATCGAGAACGCGGACCAGAGAGCCATGAGCGCTCTTCCGCCGCCAATTCGAAGATTTCCTGATCTCGAATCTCCTTTTCTGTGATCTGATGCTCATCGGTCAATTCCGGACAATCGGGGCAGGGTTTTTGCGAATCCATACAATCTACTAAATACCAGGAACCCTTGCGGGGAAACGACTTTTCGGAAATCGGTCCACAAAAAAGCCGTGCAGATAAACTGCACGGCTTTTTACACGAAGCTTACAAATGAAATATTTAGTGGCGCACGCGCGCTAGAGCTCTTTCACGCTGGCTGGCCGGTGCTGTCCTGGCTGCCTCTTCACCCACGCGCTTCAAAAGGGCGATGAGAGATGCTGTGATGAAATACTCTTTAAGAAGGGTCTCACGGCGTTCGCCGGATTTTGTTTTGTGAACGATTTTCATAGGATGTTTTTCTTTTAATATGTTCGGAAAGTCTTTTTGCAGAACCTGTGCCAAACGGTAGTCTCTGAGACTGGCCAGGCGGTGATTTCCGTGTTCCTTCATATATAGCGTCTTGTCCTATCGACTTTTTCTATCTTTCGGAACTTTGTCTCATTCAGTAGGGATAGCGCCCGGAACATTCCCTTCCGCACGGTCAAATCTACTTTCTGCAATGTCCGTGTATTTAAGGGTCATCTCATTTCCCTCTTTATCCTTGATGGTCATCTCACCGGTCTCGTCATTTGAGGAAATCTTCTCATATTCGGGATTTGTGCTGATGATTAGCTCAGCGGTAATTTTTTCAGGGCTGTCATTCATATCGACCCCGAGTTCCTTGAGCTTATTTGCTCCAATGATTCCTCCAATTACGGAAATGATGATTACCACCAGAATCAATCCACCACATCCAATACCCACCCACGCCATGGGATGGAGGCCTTTTTTCGGAGTAGTTGCTGGTGGCATGGTAGGAGGTAATGGTGGTTGTTCATTCATAATCACTTACGCTACGAAATGTAGTTCCCCATACCAAGCGTAAAGCTGGTCTGTGACGTTCTCGAAACAGAAAGTATTATCCCTATGCTACTTCGTCGCGGTGTAGTTTGTGCTGACCTGGCTTGCAGCATTTGGCTTTTGGGTAATTACCACAGTAAATGATTTCCCTCCTCCTGAGAAAGTCAACGTAGCCACCGCCGTGTCACCCGTATTCATCGAACTGTTGCTGCTGCTGGACATGCCAAACGCGGAAGCCTGATCCTCATAGAATGCCTTTAGTTGCTCAAAACCTACGCTTGTCTTCCCGGAGAACTGACCACTCACCTTCTCGCCTGCGGAGCTTTGGTATGTGCTCACACCGTCCGTGAATTCAGGAGCAACCGGCACCCAGGCGGGAATCTTGGAAAGATCCGACGAGCCTATCTGCGTCTCGTTTCCATCCTGATCAGTCATCGTAATCCTACCTTCGGAAATTTCCCTGTAGGATACGGTAACCTCTTTGCCATCCTTCATCCGAATCGTCATTTGTCCGGCTTCCTCATTCTCTGAAATTTTTTCCAGATCCGGATTTGCCGCCACAATCATTTGAGCAGCCGCTTTTTCCGGGTTGGCCGCAAATTCATCGAATTTCCCCTTAAGCATGAACATACCGATGGCTACGACGATGATAACGACCACTATTAGCCCTCCACAACCAATCCCGACCCACGCGATGGCAGGCATTCCTTTTTTCACAGGTGCGGACGAAGGCATTGCAGGTGGCTGTTCCATAAATGTATCAAAGCCAGTTCTCTGCCGGTTCCAAGCCCAAACCTATTCTCCCTTATTAGGGAAATTGAATTTTCCCAGTGTACGGTTGATGATCAAAATCAATATGGTAACGCCCACGGCAATGATAAATCGTTCAATCGCCACACAGATTCCCAGCCCGGCGGAAAATAGCAATGAAGCGGCGGTAGTCAGATACTTCACTCGCGCCCCTTCTTCCTTCTCGGGTGTCTTCAGGATTGTTCCCGCTCCGATGAAGCTTACTCCTACAATCACCGCTTCCATGATACGGATGGGATCATAATTCATCGCCGAGCCGGACCTCTCGAAAATCCCGCTGTTGACCAGCCACTTACCGCAGACCACCAGCAAGGCTGCCGCTCCACCTATGATCATGTGCGTGCGGAAACCAGCCGGCTTCCCATCGCTTTCCCGTTCCAACCCCACTAGTCCGGCCAGCAGGGCAGCAAGTGTGATCAACCCCAGATCCGTGAATTCAGAAACCCATTCCATCTGAAAAATTTAAACGCGAACTCCGGATTTTCAAATAGTCCGTAACCGAGATAATTCAGAAATTTCAGCCACGCCGGAAAATTGTGAACTTTGAATTTCCACTTCCGGTAATTCAGTGCAGCCTCGCCCCCATGTCGCAACGGACAGGAATTTTAATCGTAGTATCTGGCCCCTCCGGCTCGGGAAAAACAACTTTGTGCAGGCGTTTGGCCAACGAGGGGGAGGCTCATTACTCTATTTCCTGCACCACCAGACAGCCCCGCGAAGGAGAGGTCAATGGACGGGACTATCATTTTCTCACACGCGAGGAATTTCTGGAAAAACGCGAAGCCGGTGAGTTCATCGAAAGCGCCGAGGTGCATAAGAATCTTTACGGCACCCTTCGTTCCACCGTGGTCGAGTCCCTCGCAAAAGGAAGCGATGTCGTAATGGACCTCGACGTCCAGGGCGCGGCCCAGGTGCGCGCCTGCGAGGATCGTGCAATCCGCCTTTCGGCCATTGATTTATTTGTGATGCCACCCAATGAGCAGGAACTTCACGACCGTCTCGCCGGCCGCGGCACCGATAGCGAAGAAGTCATCGCCCTACGTATGGTCAATGCGCTTGAGGAAATGCGACACTGGCCGGAATACACCTATCGCTTAATTTCCGGAGATCAGGAGGAGGATTACACCCGCTTCAAATCCCTCATTATCGCGGAAAGGCTGCGCGTCAGCAGGATCACGGTTGCGTAAGATCCTTGAGAAACCACTCCGCTATCTCCGCATAGAGCGGAAAATCAGTGATCATCACATCGTTGTGATCCGCTCCCGGCACAGAAAGCCAACGCTTGCCAGAATCCTCGGGAAACGACTCATATAGCCCCCGCCCGGCCGAAGCTGGAACCTTGTTATCGGCATCGCCATGCGCAAAAAGTGTAGGGATCGTAATTCTGGGCCCGAATGCTGCCGGCCTGATATCGGAGATTTTCACACCGCTCATCCACCCCACTGCATAGTCTGCCGGAACCCGGATCGCAGGCCCGAAAATCGGACCCATCATCCCGTTCGTCTGATGCCGGATCACATTCTCGAGTTTATCGAAGGATGCTAGAATCACCATAGATTGGAAAGGCGCTCCCTCCATGGCAGCCGTGTGGACTGCCACGGAACCTCCCATGGACTGCCCGAAAACCCCGCAAGGTTGCTCCTTGAAGCCAAATTCCTTCGCACATTCCTGATAGCATTTCAGGACCATCTCCCCCTCATTCACCCCGTAGGTCGCGTATTTCTCCGGATTTTCCCCATGTCCCGGCAGATCAGGAATCACACAACGGAACCCCACCGCACAGAACCGCTCCGCGACCGGCAGATAATTTTCCTTCCGTCCGCGCCTGCCATGGAGAATCAGAATCGTCCCCACAAATTCCCCCGGAGGCTTTAGCACAAAGCCCCTTTCCGAGACCTGATCACGCAAGATAGCCGCCCGTTCCGAAAACTTTTCCACAGGTACAGGAGTGCACACCAGGCACGGCATCCCTCCTTCGGAAACAAAGCGATCTATCGAGAAACCAGCTCCCGCACTACCGTCGAAGTACGCCGCAGCCTTTGCACGCACCGGCCGCTTGCTCGGGTGGCAGATTTCATTCGCACACCACCAGATCAAAACCAGAAAACCTACAAAAAATGAAATCACTAGCAGGAGTCCAAGCCTCAACAGCCTTCCTTTCAACGGAAATCCCACCCAATTCATCTACCCATACACTCCGCCACCGGTCCCCTGCCCGCCAAGCTCCTTTCCTGCATTGCTTGCGCAATACCCCATCCTCAGCTCAAGTGTATAGGTGACGAAAATCGAATACATCGCTCGCGAGCTACGCTCTTCACTCTGGCTGAAGCCATCCATCATGGGCATCGCCGCCGTCTCCTGGGTCTACATCGCCTATTTCTGCGGAAGGTGGATACCTGATGAAATGGTGGTCGATATCGAGCGGAAATCACTCATCAACCTCCTCGGCATCATGGCCTCCACCATGCTCACCGTGGCTACATTTTCCGTAACGGCCATGGTCAGCGCATACTTCGCGGTATCCACCACTGCCACTCCACGTGCCACCCGCATCGTCATGGAGGATAAATCCACGCAAAACTCGCTCACCAGTTTCCTCGCCGCATTTATCTATTCCATCATCGCCCTCGTCGCCATCAGCGTCGCCCCATACTACGAAATCGGCGGGCGCTTCCTGCTCTTCGTCGGATACTCCGTCATGATCATCTGGGTCCTGGTATCCTTCGTCCGCTGGGTGGACAGGGTTTCCAAGCTCGGCCGCACCGGCGATACTCTCAACCGCGTGGAAGAAGCCTGCAGTGAAGCATTTTCCTCCACCGAGGCCATGGGAACTCTCGGTGCACACCGCACCACGGATGATTCACACAACGGCACTTTCATAACCCCGGATATCATCGGCTACGTTCAGAACATCAACCTGGAGCGCCTGAATGAAATCGCCGAAGAACTCGGAACCCGAATTCGCATTCTCGAACGCCACGGCTCATTCATTGATCCGCACGACTCACTCGCCGTAGTTCTTGACCGCGATTCATTGGAGGAAGAGGTCACAGAAAGGATCCGCGGCTGCTTCAATATCGGCGACGCGCGCAGAATCGGAAACGATCCCCGCTTCGGCATGATTCTTTTAGGGGAAATCGCCGATCGCGCACTATCTCCCGGTATCAACGATCCGGGAACAGCCATCGCCGTCCTTAACATACAGCTCCGCCTGCTGGAAACCTGGAGCCAGCAGATCCATAAATCACCCGAGGTGACATATAAACATCTCGAAGCCTATCCGCTCGATCCGGAGGACCTTCTCGACGATGCTTTCACGCCTATTTCGCGTGATGGTGCGGCAATGTTCGAGGTCGGCTCACGCCTTCAGAAAACCTTCGCAGTCCTCACCCGCAGGGAAAACAAGGAACTGGCAACCGCTGCCCGCCGCCACTCAAAGCTGGCACTCGAGCAGGCCCTGAAATCCCTCCCCACGGAGTCGCACAAGGAAATCCTCCAAAAGCTTTCGGATGCCGTTGTCTCGGAAAAAGACTCCTGAATCATCTCCCTCCGAAGTGGATCTGAATCCCCTTCCGCCCCCACGCCGAGGAAATTTCTTTCTCAAGTTTCTCAAAACTACCGCCAGCCAACAGCGGCTTCAGCGCCTCCTCACCATTCTTCCCGGCCTTCAACTCTTTCAAGAACGCCGTAATCCTTCGCGCTCCTCCACCACCCTCCATGTGGAAGAAATAATGAGTAACCAGAAGCCCCAACCCATAGTTACGATTGCCGTTGTATCCCGCGAAATCCCCGTAACTCATCAGCATGAAAGTCCGCAACGGCGGCGCGCTGATCTCCGTCCCCAGCGCCCGGCCCAGCTTCCCGTCCTCGCCATACGCGCACACATACTCCTTCACTGCATTTCCATGCGTATCCACCCGGAAATATCCCGTATGGTATGGAGTTGCCGCCACATATTCCGCCAGCCCCTCGCTGAACCAGCCCAGTGCGCCATGCGCGAAATACGCCGAAGGCGTCAGCTGATGCACCAACTCGTGCACTAGAATCCGATCATTCTTAGTCAGATCCCGGCTGAATCCTGTCCCTCCTTTTTCCAGCCCCAGGCTACTCATTGGCACCAGCACCAAGCGATTTTTCGGAATATAGCACCCCGCACTCCCCCTCATCCCGCCGGAGCGGTAATATCCCAGCTCCTCTCCGAAAAGTAACACCCGGGAGCGACTAGTCGCAGTCTCCCCTTTCAGCATCGAAATCGGCAGCACAGATAAGTATGCCCTCGTGCTCTCGAATACCGTCGCGAAATTCGCCAGCGCATCGTGCGTGATCCGTGCGTCTGCGTAAAACCGGTAACCCGGACTCTCGTAGATATACACCCCCTTCTCCCTGTTTTCCGAAATTGTCTTACAGGCCGGATTTCCGTTCATCCGTGCCTCCCGCGGCCAAGGCCTGCCGAAATTCGAATGCACTGACTCCAAAGGCTTCCCCGCCAACTTCTTCACCTCCTGCTGGTCACCCGGACTCAGATCCCGCACCGCCACAGTGAATTTCCTCCCTCCCGCATCCTTGAAAAGCACGTTCGCCCCCGAGACCTGCACGAAATCCGCCTCGAACGACCTCCCCAAAGTCGTATTCCATTCCCGCCCCTGCACCGCCATCAACAACACCGCCCAGACCATCAGGCATATTTTTCTGCAGGAAATAATCATCATCGTGAGTTAATTCTAAAATTACCTTCCCCCGAACGTCAGTCGAACACCCTTCTGTGCCCAGGCAGCTGAAATATCCGCCTCAAGCTGCGCGAATCCCTCCCCATTGTGCAAAGGCATCAGCGCCTCTTCCCCATATTTCCCCGCCTTCAGCCCCCTCAGGAACTCCGTGATCCTGTGTGCACCGCCACCCCCCTCCATATGGAAAAAATAATACGTTAGCAGCAGAGCTACCCCATAATTCCTGTTCGCCTCAATACCGGTGAAACGATCATAGCTCATCAGCATGAAATCTTTCAGCGGCGGCACTGAAATATCCGTCCCCAGCACCCGACCGCGCCTCCCGTCGTCCCCGTAGGCCGTTGCATACTCCTTTGCGGAATTCCCATGTGGATCCACCCAGAAATAGCCCGGCTTATACGGCGTGGTCCCCACATACTCCGCCAACCCTTCTGAAAACCACCCCATCGAGCCATGCGCATAGTAAGCCGCCGGCGTCAGCTGATGCGCCAGCTCGTGAATCAGCACCTTGTGATCCTTCCTTTCATCCCGCTCGAATCCCTTGTCCGTTTTCCTGAGCTCAAGACTACTCACCGGCACCAGCACATAACGTTTTCCCGGTATATAACACCCACCACTATTCGGCGGTCCGCCGGACTTCATATAAGCCGTGTCCGCCCCGAAAATCAGCACCTTCGATCTCTCCGTCTCGGCATCCGCCTTCAGCAGACCCAGCGGCAGCGATTTCATGAACGCCTTCGTCGTTTCGAACAAAGTCGCGAAATGCATCGAAGCATCATAGGCAATCGGAGAATCCGCATAGAAATAATATCCCGGACTCTCATAAATATAGACGCCCTTCTCATGGTTTTCCGAGATTACCCTATGCCTCGGATTCCGTTCCGGACGCGCTGCCTTCGGCCAAGCCCCGCCTAGATTATCATATGTCCGCTCCAGTGAAATCTCTTCCGCATACGGCTTTCCATCCGCCGTCCGCACCGTCGGATTTTTCAGCGAAACCGCCTCGAAATTCCGTGCCTTGACCGCATCCAGCAAATCCGCACCCACACCTGCCGCGTAGTCCGCAATCGCCTTCTTCTCGGGAGCTTCCAGCCCGAACGCGAAATACCCCGCGAATGCCAGCAGGAAGAGCGCGAAAAGTGACATAATCACCTTCAAAAAAGCGCTCAGAGTGGAAATGACTGACATCGCCTGAAAATTAACCTTTCCAAGCTATCGGGCCAAGTTCCAAAACCCCGATCTCTCCCTACTCATTCTTTTCCTTCATCTCCCGCTGCCTCATCGGCATCCCATCGATCGCTGCGAAAACCTCTTCAAAGCTAAACTCTGCCAAACTCCACTGCCGCGCTGTTTTACCATCCTTGCCGATCAGCCACACCTTCGCTTCATCCGCGGAAACCGGATACTTGGCCACAAATTCCTCCCACAACCCCTTACCGATCGGAAATTTCTCCATGCCCTCCCCACCCAGGATGAACACCTTCAGATCCCTCTCCTCCAGCTTCGCCTTCTCCTTCTCGGCGGCTTTCACAAACCCCGCATCGGCTTCGGAAACCACCAGCAACCGATTCTTCCACTGGAAGTCAGCAATCTTATTGCCGGAAAACCCGGGAACCACCGTCAAAAGAAAAAAAAGGATACCTAATTTCATCCCACAGGATTCACCAGATCTCATAATCTGTAAAATCGGATTTATAGCCCATATAACATCGGCCTTATACCCTACTTTGGCTCACGGAGTGCTAAACTCTGCAACGCGGATGAGTTTTTGACAAACCACCCGCCATTTATAAGCCTATTGCCAGAAACTCTACCCATAGATTCCCTAAAATTTACCTAATCATGAGCCTGTATCTGGAATATCTACAAGAAATCGAGGAACGCAAAACCGAAGGTCTGCACCCGAAACCGATCGACAGCGGCGAACTCACATCTGAGATCATCGCGCAAATCAAAGATCCCGCCAACGAACACCGCGAAGGCTCCCTCAATTTCCTGATCTACAACACCCTCCCCGGCACCACTCCCGCCGCTGGAGAAAAGGCTCGTTTCCTCGAGGAAATCATCCTCGGCAACGAAACTGTTGCTGAAATCACACCCACCTTCGCCTTCGAGCTCCTCTCCCACATGAAGGGCGGAGCTTCCATGAAATCCCTTCTCAACCTCGCCCTTGGCGAAAATGAAGAAGTCGCCAAGCAATCCGGAGAAGTCCTCAAAACCCAGTTCTTCCTCTACGATGCCGACATGGAGCGCCTCGAAAGCGCATTCAAATCCGGCAACGCCATCGCCAAAGACATTCTCGAAAGCTACGCAGCCGCCGAGTTCTTCACCAAGCTCCCGGAAGTTCCCGCGGAAGTCAAAGTCGTCACCTTCATCGCTGGCGAAGGCGATATCTCCACCGACCTCCTTTCCCCTGGTAACCAGGCACACTCCCGCTCCGACCGCGAACTGCACGGTAAGTGCCTCATCTCCCCGGAAGCACAGGAAGCCATTCAGGCCCTCCAGAAAATCCACCCGGATAAGAGCGTTATGCTCATCGCCGAAAAAGGCACCATGGGCGTTGGTTCCTCCCGAATGTCCGGCGTCAACAACGTCGCCCTCTGGACAGGCAAGCAAGCCTCCAAATATGTCCCCTTCGTCAACTACGCTCCTATCGTCGCAGGCACCAACGGCATCTCGCCGATCTTCCTCACCACCGTTGACGTAACCGGCGGCATCGGCCTCGATCTCCAGAACTGGGTTAGAAAAACCGACGCCGAAGGCAAAACCGTCAAAGACGAAAACGGTGACACAATCCTCGAGCAGGCCTACTCCGTGGAGACAGGAACCGTGCTCACCATCAACATCAAAGACAAAAAGCTCTGCGATGCCGAAGGCAAGGAACTCATCGACATCTCCAAAGCGCTCACGCCTCAGAAAATGGAATTCATGAAAGCCGGTGGCTCCTACGCCGTCGTTTTCGGGAAAAAACTCCAGACCTTCGCCGCCAAGACACTCGGCATCGAGACACCACTCGTCTTCTCCCCTTCCAAGGAAGTCACCAAAGAAGGCCAGGGCCTCACCGCCGTTGAGAAAATCTTCAACCGCAACGCTGTCGGCACCACACCCGGCGCCGTCCTCCACGCCGGCTCCGATGTCCGCGTAGAAGTAAACATCGTCGGCTCACAGGACACCACCGGCCTCATGACCATGCAGGAGCTGGAAGCCATGGCCGCCACCGTCATCTCCCCCATCGTCGATGCCGGCTACCAGTCAGGCTGCCACACCGCCTCCGTTTGGGATAAAAAAGCCCAGGCAAACATCCCCAAGCTCATGGCCTTCATGAACAGCTTCGGCATGATCACCGCCCGCGATCCCGGCCACGGCTACCACGCCATGACAGACGTCATCCACAAGGTCCTCAATGACCTCACCGTGGACGACTGGGACATCACCATCGGCGGCGACTCCCACACCCGCATGTCTAAAGGCGTAGCCTTCGGCGCAGACTCCGGCACCGTCGCCCTCGCACTCGCCACCGGAGAAGCTTCCATGCCTATCCCCGAGTCCGTGAAAGTCACTTTCAAAGGCCAGATGGCAGAGCACATGGACTTCCGCGACGTCGTCCACGCCACCCAACTCCAGATGCTCCAGAAATTCGGCGGCGACAACGTCTTCCAAGGCCGCATTATCGAGGTCCACATCGGCACCCTGCAGGCAGACAAAGCCTTCACCTTCACCGACTGGACTGCCGAGATGAAAGCCAAAGCCTCCATCTGCATCTCCGAGCCAGAAACCCTCATCGAGTCCCTGGAAATCGCCAAAAGCCGCATCCAGGTCATGATCGACAAAGGCATGGACAACGAGCCAAAGGTTCTCCAAGGCCTCATCGACAAAGCCAACAAGCGCATCGCCGAAGTCCGCTCCGGGGAAAAACCACCACTCGCCCCGGACAGCACAGCGAAATACTACGCCGAGCTAGTCGTCGATCTCGACGAGATTGTCGAGCCAATGATCGCCGACCCGGATGTGAACAACGAGGACGTCTCCAAGCGCTACACCCACGACGCCATCCGCACCCTCTCCTACTACGGAGGCAGTAAGAAAGTCGATCTCGGCTTCGTCGGCTCCTGCATGGTTCACATCGGCGATTTCAAAATCCTCTCCAAGATGCTCAAAAACGTCGAAGAGAAAGAAGGCGAAGTGAAATTTCACGCCCCCCTCGTAGTAGCAGCACCAACCTACAACATCATCGACGAGCTCAAAGCCGATGGCGACTGGGATATCCTGCAGAAATACTCGGGCTTCGAATTCAACGACGACGCCCCGAAACCCAACGCCCGCACCGAGTATGAGAACATGATGTATCTCGAGCGCCCCGGCTGTAACCTCTGCATGGGCAACCAGGAGAAAGCAGCCAAAGGCGACACCGTCATGGCCACCTCTACCCGCCTCTTCCAAGGCCGCGTAGTAGAAGACTCAGACCGCAAAAAAGGCGAGTCCCTACTCTCCTCCACCCCGGTCGTAGTCCTCTCCTCCATCTTGGGAAGAACCCCGGATCTCGCGGAATACAAAACCGCCGTCCAAGGCATCGACCTAACCAAATTCGCACCACCAATCAAAGAAATGGTCGCGAACTAATCTAAGGTAGGGATCCCCAGGTAGGGATGTCTCGGCGAGACATCCGCCAACCAACCTTCGGACGCCTCGCCGAGGCGTCCATACCAAAAACAAACCCCCTCGTTTCCCCATGTCCGACCTCCCGCGACGTAAATGGCTCCGCCACGACGTCCCGGAAACTGTCGCCGACCCGAACCCGGTCTTCTTCCTGACCATCTGCTGCCAAAAACGCGGAACCAACCAACTCGCCAACGACAACATCTGGCCTTCCCTCTTGAAAACCGTCACCCGACGAAACGATTCCGGCACCTGGAACTGCACCCTCTTCCTAGCCATGCCAGACCACCTGCATGGCATCTTCCACTTCGACGGACAGAAAAGGATGAAGGAAACCATGGCCGATTGGAAAAGATACACTGCTCGCCAACTCAATATCGATTGGCAACCGGGCTTCTTCGACCACCGCCTACGCAACCAGGATAACGCAATAGCAAAATGACGTTACATCCTGAATAACCCAGTCCGCGCCGACCTCATCGAACATCCCTCCGACTGGCCATACTACCACGACATCCTACCCCACCTGAACCCATAGGGTAAGGATGCCTCGGCGAGGCATCCTTGAATCAACCCGCTAACCGGCGGTAGGGATGTCTCGTCGAGAAATTCACCGTCCATTCCCACGACCATCCCTAGGACGCCTCAGCGAGGCGTCCCTACCTCAAAAAACCTTCCGTGCACCTCCCCCCGTCAAGGCCACTTTTACCCGCCGATCAACGGTAGGGATGCCTCGCCGAGGCATCCTTCACCTATCATTAGTTCCCAGAGAAATAAGAGAGAACTAGAAGAGGCCGCAGGGCGAATTGAAATCAGTAGATTGTCTTTCAATGGAGCCTCCGATCAGTGAGTCTATAAACACTCAACGGGTTCTTTGCAGATCAGGTTCTCTAAGCTGCCCCCTAGCGCCTCTTTCCAAACTCCGCCATCATCAACTCCACCGCCTCATTGCATTTCTCCGACCCCTCATCGCCACCAAAATTACACAGAGCAACCACCCCGAACTGATTCTTCGGTGACAGCACGATGATCGAATGAAACATGGTGTTCGAACCCTCGTGAGCTAAAACACCGTTCCTCATCACGAACCAACCCTTGGCATAGTCTTCTCCCTTTGGAGCAGCATGTAGTAAGTCCAGAGTCTCCTTCGTCACAAGCTGCTTTCCAGAACCCAAATGCATCAAAGCATATTTGGCATAATCACCTACGGAGCAATGTACCGCACCAGCCGGTGCGATCGCCGCAGGATTATCTCCTCTAGGCTCTGGGTCGATAGGAACCACTTTCTCACCCTCCATCATATGCCCATAGGGTTGATCCACCTTACGATTCTTTGACGGAGCTCGAAATCCAGCCGATTCCATCCCCAGCGGCTCGAACAATTTCTCCACCATCAGCTCTTCATACGATTGATCTAGTAATTCTTCTAGCATCGCGCCCGCTATTGAGAACCCCGCATTCGAATACACATTTCTGCTTCCCGGCTCGTAGGCAGGAGGCCCTTCCAAAACGCCCTTCACCAACTGCATTCGTTGCCGCCTCTCGCTTCCCCGTCCCTCCCAAAGTTCAGCCCATAAGATCGGTTCGATATCGCCCGGAGGACCTCCCGTATTCGTGACTAGTTGCTCGAAAGTCACTTCACGATACCCCTCATGAATTTTCACGCCTTCGAAAACCTCCTTCACCGTCGTGTCCCACCTCAGCTTCCCTTCCTCGATCAACACCGCTCCCAGCGTCGCCGTCATCGATTTCGTACAAGAACCCAAGTGATACTTATCCTCAACGGTCACCTCATCTTTCTTACCCACCTTCCGGATTCCCCAAGCTCCTGCCGCAATCACCTCTCCATCCTGAAGCACAGCAACAGCCATCGACGGCACATCCGAATCTTTTAACAATCCAGCAACATCTTCGGAAAGATTCACCGGCTCTTCCGCCAGCAGACAGCTTTGTCCGCACCCCACCAATAATACAGCAAACCACTTTTTGAACTTCATAACTTGAGGATTGGGTAAGCAAGGGCTTCTTAGCAAGATATTGAGCCCATATTCACTATGGCATCATAATCTGATACCAATCCCATCCGAGAATGAGCCTCCAGTCCGACCACGAGAACGCCACTCATCTCCTCGAAGCCCTCAAAGGAATTCTCAAAGAACGTCGTCTCGGCTATCAAACCGTCGCGGACTCGCTCAACCTCTCCCTCCCCACCGTCAAACGAATGCTCAACAAAGCGAGCATCCCGCTTAATCGCCTTATGGCTATCTGCCGCCTCGCCGACACCCCGCTCGCCGAGGTCTTTGCCCAAGCCGAAAATAAAAGGGGTCAGGTGTTTCATTTTAACATTTCCTAACCGGATAGATCACATGGGCATAGGTGGGCATGGTGAAAATACCTTGTGAGATCTCATGCCTCCTCAGCCTGTTCATTGGCACGCCCATCAACCTGCAGGATTGTGCCTGAGCATCGGATCCCAGGGAAATAATCATCAAGGCTCTTGGTTCATTAGCCACCGCCAAGTATTTCGCCGAATTCGAAGTCAATCTCGACGAAATCGTCGAAGAGAATGAAGGCGAAGTGAAATCCCCCCTCGTAGTCGCAGCACCCACCTACAACATCATCGAGAGCTAAAAGCCGATGGGGACTGGGACATCCTGCAGAAATACTCGGTCTTCGAATTCAACAACGACGCCCAAAAACCGACGCCCGCACCAAGTATGAGAACATGATGTATATCGAGCGCCCGGTTGTAACCTCTGCACGGGCAACCAGGAGAAAGCCGCCAAAGGCGACACCGTCATGGCCACATCCACCCGCCTCTTCCAAGGCCGCGTAGGAGAAGACTCAGAACGCTAGAAAGGAGAGTCCTACTCACCTCAATCTTAGGCCGCAACCCATATCCTAGAAGGTACAGGTGAAGCGGGCGTCGATCGAGTGCAGGACATTGGACTCATCGCGCAGCTCGCCGCGATATCCGGCTCCGAAGCGTAGACTTTCGGTCAAATCATAGTGACCGCGCAACCCCATGAATAAAGCATCTTCACCTAGTCCGGGAGAAATTACAGTGAAAGCAGCTCCACCGGCTCCGAAGTTTGCTGAAACAGGGCGGGAAGTATCATTGAAATCATGCTCCCAACCTATTTCCCCTTCGAGTCCCCAGCGTTGCATCTTGGGTGCGTAGGTGAATAGGACGCCCATATCCATAAGTAGCGAGTCCTCACCTTGGCTTGCAACGGTGAGAGCACCGGGACCACCAGTTTCGGTGAATCCATCGACGTCCGCGCTTAGATATTGAAGGCCGATCTTGGGCGTGATCTGGAAGTCCGGTCTGTCGTAGACCGTGTATCCAGTCTCGATTCCAAGTTGGAAAGCATCCGCATCATGGCCTGGCACCCGAAGGCTACTACCCAATACGTTTCGCTGTCCGGAGATTTCATACTGAGCCAAAGAAGCACTGGCAATGGTGTAAAATGACCCTTGGTCATAACGACCGAAGGCACCGAAAACGACGCCGTCTGTATCAAGATTCAGGCCTGTAGCATCCACCGATCCCTCGTCTACAGCGAGGAAGAACCCCAGCTGGTAGGCAGCTGAGGGTGATATGCGCAACCCGGTATAGCCGCCGTAGCTTCTCAGGCGGTAATCTTCACCCACAACGTTAGAGTCCGCGCTGACATCAAGCTGGGAAAAGCCTGCGAAAACATCCCTTTCCATTCCCGATGATACGAGCATCAACGGAGCTTCCGGTTCAGCGGAGCTATAGCCAACAGGGACGCGGCGGACACCTGCATCGGAAGGTGCGTAAGTACGGGTCGCGTTTCGGACGTAGCTGCGGGTGGACTGCAGTGTGTAATCGAGCACTCCGGCATAACCTGCCGGGGAGAGTTCATTGAGCCCCGCGAGCAACTGCACTGAGGTGATCGGGCCGACCGTGGTGGAACCGCCATAGAGCAGATCGAGGGTTGTTCCCGCTCCACCGTCAGCGCTGTTGTAATTTCCCGCGGTGTCGATTGCGGCGTCAGTGAGGGCGGTGATCAGTTTGGTCTGGTTGGAGGTTCCGCCGTAGTTGTCTGGCCCTTGGTTATTGATCAGCCCGAGTCCTACGATGTTCCCGGTGCCTACGTCGAAGAAAAACTGGTTGGGGTCCGTTGAGCCGCTGGGACCGGTGTTGTTTCCATCAGTGATTTCCCCAAAGCCCCCGCTGATCACAGTGCCACCGGTGTTAATGATGTTGATGCGCTGGCCTATGCCCATGACGTTCCCACCGGAGATATCATACGGGTTCAGCACGCTGCCAGAGGTGAGCGTGACGGTGCCGCCATTTGCGCGGATGTTGTCCGCCGTGGAGGTGAGCGGGTCGAAGTCGATGACCAAGTTCCCGTTCTCCACATAGTTACCGCCGGTTATGATCTGACCGATCGCACTTGTGCCGTTTGCATCGCCAGCGGCCAGGATCACGTTATTGGTGAAAGTCGCACCCGTCGGGTTAATGGTGCCGTTACCCCGGAGGACGTTGTAGGTATCGTTGTCGCTGAGGAATATTTTGGCGTTAGGGGTAGCTGGGGTTCCCAGCAGATCGATCGTGTCAGCGTCAAGTAGGCCTTTGGTGGCATTTAAGGTGCCGCCGCTTGCAATATTGAGATCGTTGGCTGTTGTCTTGTTATTGTCGCCCAAGGTTACTGTGCCACCGTTTACGTTGAAGGTGGTCGAAGTAGTATTGCCGTTCAGCTTACTTTGGCCGCGGGAGTTAATCGTATTGGTGGAAACTACGACAGTATCGGTGAGCGTGGTGGTGCTATTGAAATTGATCTCATTGGCAGTAAGTGTGCCGACCCCGCCGATGGTGCTGCTACCGTTGTCGGTGAATGCCATTATAGTTTCATTACCACCTAGGTTGAGGAAGGAACCACCTGTGTTGTCGTTGTTCAGGCTCAGTATAATGCCGTCGCCCAGCTGATCGTCGTTGCTCAGGGTCAGGCTCGCTCCGCCATACACGTTGACTCCACTAGAGTTTACGATGCTTCCTGCATCTCCGATGACAAGGTTGCCATCATCTACCGTTGTGCCGCCCGTGTAGGTATTGGCTCCGGTCAACTCAAGGCTGCCTGCACCGAGCTTTGTAATGCCGCCGTTTCCGGTAACCGGGGCGCTTATGACGGTAGTACCAATCGCGGTGGTGATTCCAGTCGGATTGGCGAGGGAAAGCTTACCGGTTCCTGCTGCTTCAAGAGTGTATCCACCGGTGCGGAAATCGAGTGCGTTGGGATCGGCGCTGAATCCATTGGCAATTGTCACCGTCCCCGGAGTTCCGGAAAAAACAGCAGTCAGACCTCCCGCCCAGCCGGAGCTGGCGTTGCCTCCCGTATTAGTCCAGTTGCTCGTCGCAGCATCCCACGTGCTTGTGCCGCCGTTGATCAAGCCATTCGGGGAAGTGTTGGAACCGTTCCAGAACTGGGAAGTAGCGGCCGCAACCGAGAGATTTACCTCATTGATAGTAGAGGTATCCACCGTCAGATCGAATAAGCCGGGCATTACGCCAAAGAGGAGCCCGTTGTCAGTGAGACCACCTGTATAATCGAACAAGCGGTATTCACCGGTGCCGAAGGAACCTAGATCGGTGATATTCAAAATCCCATCCAACACCAGATTCCCGTTTACGACGACCAGATCGTTGACTCCGCTACCCACGATACCTGGACTATCGAGTTCGTAGTCGAGTTGGGAGGTCGCACTAAGAGTTAGGTTGCCGGTAGTCAGGGTTCCGGGGCTGTTTCCGGGAGAGAGGCGCCCACCATTTTCAATCGTCACATCCCCTGCGAAGTTACCAAAGCCGCCTAGGGTGGCACCATTCATCACTTGAACCGCACCGTTTCCGGTGGCGCTACCAGTCAGGTTGTTACCCAGAAGTTTTCCAGCGCTCACTGTGGTACTGCCGAGATAGGTATTGGCTCCGGTCAACTCAAGAATGCCTGCACCGAGCTTTGTGATACCGCCGTTTCCGGTAACCGGGGCGCTTATGATGGTGGTACCGATCGTGGTGGAGATTCCCGTCGGATTGGCGAGGGAAAGCTGACCGGTTCCGGCTGCTTCAAGTGTGTATCCACCAGTGCGGAAATCGAGGGCCTTGGGATCGGCGCTGAATCCATTGGCAATTGTGACGGTTCCCGGGGTTCCGGAAAAAACAGCAGTCAGACCTCCCGCCCAGGCGGAGCTGGCGTTGCCTCCCGTATTAGTCCAGTTGCTCGTCGCAGCATCCCATGTGCTTGTGCCGCCGTTGATCAAGCCATTCGGGGAAGTGTTGGAACCGTTCCAGAACTGGGAAGTAGCGGCCGCAACCGAGAGATTGACCTCATTGATAGTAGAGGTATCCACCGTCAGATCGAACAAGCCGGGCATTACGCCAAAGAGGAGCCCGTTGTCAGTGAGACCACCTGTATAATCGAACAAACGGTAGTCTCCGACGCCGAAGGATCCGAGATCGGCG